>JBHWSH010000001.1:0-13311 GCA_043427135.1 Marmoricola sp.
CTACGTGCGTGCGATCGACGTGGCGCGGAGTGTGGTCGCCGGCCAGGTCTTGCCGGCCGACAGCTCCGGCGAGGCGCTGGTGTTGGCGATGCAGCGCACTCCATCTGCCGAGTACCTGCTGGTCGAACCGGACGGCCGGCTGTTCGGCGTACTCCTCGCCGACGACGTCGACCGCGCTTTCGCTGCCTCCGCGCCCCGACGTACCTGAGATCTCGATCCGCTCGGGGTTACCTAGACTGCGCGGCATGCCCACCGACGCCGCCGCCGAACCAGATGCACCGCAGCCGGTCACGCCCGGCCACGATGCCGACGTCGACCCGGCTGCATGGGCGGGCGTGCACCGGGGCCCGTTGCGAGAGGGCGAATGGGTGCGGCTGACCGACAGCAAGGGGCGTCGGCACAACTTCGCGCTGGTCGCCGGCAAGCAGTTCTCCACGAACAAGGGTCAGATCCGCCACGACGACATCATCGGCAGGGACGAAGGCATCACGCTCAGCTCGTCGCTCGGCGGGGAGTATCTCGTCTTCCGCCCGCTGCTCAGCGAGTTCGTCGTCTCGATGCCGCGCGGAGCCGCGGTCGTCTATCCCAAGGACGCTGCCCAGATCGTGGCGATGGCCGACATCTTCCCCGGCGCCCGAGTCGTCGAGGCCGGTGTGGGTTCCGGAGCCCTGACGTGCTCGCTCCTCCGTGCGGTGGGACCGACCGGGCGGGTCTCGTCCTACGAACGGCGGGAGGAGTTCGCCGAGGTCGCGCGGCGCAACGTGACGCAGTTCTTCGGCGGTCACCATCCGGCCTGGGCCTTGACCGTGGGGGACCTGGCGACCGCGCTGCCCGAGTCCGCCGACGACGCGCGGGTCGATCGGATCGTCCTCGACATGCTCGCCCCGTGGGAGTGCGTCGACGCGGTCGCCGGTGCGCTCGTCCCCGGTGGCCTGGTGTGCGCCTACGTCGCGACCACCACCCAACTGGGCCGCATCGTGGAGACCTTGCGCGCTCACGGCGGCTTCACCGACCCGCAACCGTGGGAGACCCTCGTCCGAGACTGGCACGTCGAGGGCCTCGCTATCCGCCCGAGCCACAAGATGAACGGCCACACCGGTTTCCTGGTCACCGCGCGACGTCTCGGGGACGGGGTCCGGCCCCCGTTGAAGAAGCGCAGGCCGGCGCCCGGCGCCTACGGAGTCGACTACGACGGACCGCGTCCGGCGGGACTGCCGCCGACCGTCGCGCAAGAGCCGTTGACCGACTGAGACCAGTCCAGGTCCGACACGCGCGATCACCGCCAAACCGCTGGGGTCTTCCTTCGCCGAGTACGTTGTGATTCCAGGCACCGCGATGCGGAGGTGAACGCCATGTCCCTGTCTTCAGGTGGGTCGTCCGGAGGCTTCGGCCGGGGCCGCAACCCCGAGGACTGGCAGGCGCAGGTCGCTGCCCTCGAAGAGGAGGTCGTCAGCCTGCGCCGCCGGCTGCTGGATGCTCCCGGCAGCTCTCGGATGCTGGAGGACCGGCTGTCCGACATGCAGCGTTCGCTGGCCGCGGTCACCGCCCAGAACGAGCGTCTCGCGGTCACGCTCCGCGAGGCCCGTGACCAGATCATCACCCTCAAGGAGGAGGTCGACCGGCTGGCACAACCGCCCTCCGGCTTCGGCACCTTCCTCCAAGGCAACGAGGACGGCACGATCGACATCTTCACCGGCGGTCGCAAGTTGCGGGTGAGCGTCAGCCCCAGCGTCGAGGTCGAAGAGCTCCGCAAGGGGCAAGAGGTGCTGCTCAACGAGGCGATGAACGTCGTGGCCGCCTTCGAGTTCGAGTCGGTGGGCGAGGTCGTGTTGCTCAAGGAGATCCTCGCCGACGGTGAGCGCGCGCTGTGCATCGCGAACGCCGACGAGGAGCGCGTCGTACGCCTTGCCAGCACACTGCTCGACGAGCCGATCCGCGCCGGCGACTCGTTGCTGTACGACGCCCGGTCCGGCTATGTCTACGAGCGGATCCCCAAGTCGGAGGTCGAGGAGCTGGTCCTCGAGGAGGTCCCCGACATCGCCTACGAGAGCATCGGCGGCCTGGGATCCCAGATCGACCAGATCCGCGATGCCGTCGAGCTGCCCTACCTGCACCCCGAGCTGTTCGAGGAGCACCAGCTCAAGCCACCGAAGGGCGTGCTGCTCTACGGCCCACCCGGCTGCGGCAAGACCCTCATCGCCAAGGCCGTCGCCAACTCGCTGGCCAAGAAGGTCGCCGCCAAGACGGGACAGGAGGGCCGCTCCTACTTCCTCAACATCAAGGGCCCCGAGCTGCTCAACAAGTACGTCGGTGAGACCGAGCGGCACATCCGGCTCGTCTTCCAGCGGGCGCGGGAGAAGGCCGGCCAAGGCACACCGGTCATCGTCTTCTTCGACGAGATGGACTCGCTGTTCCGCACGCGTGGTTCCGGGGTCTCCTCCGACGTGGAGACCACGATCGTCCCGCAGCTGCTCAGCGAGATCGACGGTGTCGAGAGCCTGGAGAACGTCCTGGTCATCGGCGCCTCCAACCGCGAGGACATGATCGACCCCGCGATCCTGCGCCCCGGCCGCCTGGACGTGAAGATCAAGATCGAGCGCCCAGACGCGGAGTCGGCGCGCGACATCTTCAGCAAGTACCTCACCGCGGACCTGCCGCTGCATCCGGACGACCTCCGTGAGTTCGACGGCAACCCCGAGGCCTGTGTCGCCGGCATGATCCGCGCGACGGTCGAACGGATGTACACCGAGACCGAGGAGAACCGCTTCCTCGAGGTGACCTACGCCAACGGCGACAAGGAGGTCTTGTACTTCAAGGACTTCAACTCCGGGGCGATGATCCAGAACATCGTCGACCGGGCCAAGAAGATGGCGATCAAGGACTTCCTCGAGCTCGACCAGAAGGGCATCCGGGTCCAGCACCTGCTGCAGGCCTGTGTGGACGAGTTCAAGGAGAACGAGGACCTGCCCAACACCACCAACCCCGACGACTGGGCGCGGATTTCGGGCAAGAAGGGGGAGCGGATCGTCTTCATCCGGACCCTCATCACCGGCAAGCAGGGCACCGAGCCCGGCCGGTCGATCGACACCGTCTCCAACACGGGGCAGTACCTCTGACTTGTGTCAGCCGGCTTTGACCGCCCGGCCCTGGAACAGGTAGCCGCCCGGGCGCGCCATCGCGGGTCCCGGCACGTATCCCTCGACGAGATCGACGACTTCGAAGCCGGCTTCCGCCAGCGCCTCGGCGGGGTGCCGGGTCAGGTGGCAGCCGCCCGCAAGACGTCTCTGCACGGGCTCCATCCGAGCTTGCCAACGGCGTACGCCGGGGTCGGGGGAGCGGCCGTGCTCGAGGAAGTGGATCTGCCCACCGGCACGCAGCACCCGGTGTGCCTCGATGAGGGCGCGCGGCAGGTCGGGGATCGTGCACATCGTGAAGGTCGAGAGGACGTGGTCGACGCTCCCGTCGTCCTCTTCGAGCGACTGGCCGTCGAGGCCGGACCGGATGATGGGCGTCGCAGCCGCGTCCCGGCGCTTCTGGGCAAGCCGCCAGGCGGTCTCGTTGGGCTCGACGGCTCGGATGCGCGTGACCGTCGGCGGGTAGTGCTGGACGTTCAGACCGGACCCGAACCCGAGCTCGAGCACGTCACCCTCGAGCCGGCTGCACGCCTGCGCCCGTCTCTTGTGCAGCTCGCCGACCCCGCAGACCCGGTCGACGATGCGCGGCAAGACATGCCGCTCCCACAGTCTCGTCATGGCCGGCCTCCCGTCGTTGACACCTGGTCGGCGCCCAGACCGAGCAGGGCGTAGTCGCCGACCTGCTCACGACAGAGCCGCTCCAACAGCGAGCGGGTGTCGGGGACGAACGGCCACTGCGGATCGCGCAGCCGGCTGCCGAGCTCCTCGAGGCTCATCCATGTCCCCCACACCACTTCTCCGTCGGCGTGCCGCACCGGACCGTCGTACATCGTCTCGAAGCAGTGCAGCACGCTGCGCACCTGGTCGTCCTCGTAGCGGTGTGTCAGCAGGGCGCGGAGCTCGACGCCCTCGATGCCCAGCTCTTCGGCGAGTTCGCGCTGGGCCGAGTCGTACGCCTGCTCGCCGTGAGTGACGACGCCGCCGGCGGTCGCGTCGTGCAAGGACGGAGCCCAGTCCTTGTCAGGTGAGCGTCTGGTGACGTAGACGCGTCCGTCCGGGTCGCGCACGAGGACGGCGGTCGCGGCGTGGCGGAGGTTGTCGCGGCGTACCTCCGAGCGAAGCGCTGCGCGCACGACGTCGCCGTCAGCATTCAGCACCGCGACCAACTCTTCCATCCGACCAGGCTAGGCCGAAACGGCGCCAGGTCGAACAAGCTGCCGCGTAGGCTCGGAACATGACCGTGCGCAGGGTGATGGGGACGGAGACCGAGTTCGGCATCTCCGTCACGGGGCAGCCTGCCGCGAACCCGATGGTCGCCTCGTCCCAGGTCGTCAACGCGTACGCCGCCAGCACCCTCAGGGCGCGAAGGGCGCGCTGGGACTTCGAGGAGGAGTCGCCGTTGCGCGATGCGCGCGGCTTCGACATGTCCCGCGAGGCTGCCGACCCCTCACAGCTCACCGACGAGGACCTCGGCATGGCCAACGTCATCCTCACCAACGGCGCCCGGCTCTACGTCGACCACGCTCATCCGGAGTACTCCACTCCCGAGTGCACCAACCCGCGCGACGTCGTGCTCTGGGACAAGGCCGGCGAGGTCGTGATGCAGGACGCATGCCGGTTTGCGGGCCAGTCGTCGACCGGGACGCCGGGAGCCGCGCCGATCGTGCTGTACAAGAACAACACCGACAACAAGGGCGCCTCCTACGGCGCTCATGAGAACTACCTGATGCGGCGGAGCACACCGTTCGGCGACATCGTCCGGCACCTGACGCCGTTCTTCGTGAGCCGGCAGGTGTTCGCCGGAGCCGGACGCGTCGGTCGCGGTCAGGACGGCCGCGACCACGACTTCCAGGTCTCCCAGCGCGCGGACTTCTTCGAGGTCGAGGTCGGCCTCGAGACCACGCTCAAACGCCCGATCATCAACACGCGCGACGAGCCGCACGCCGATCCCGAGCGTTATCGCAGGCTGCACGTGATCATCGGCGACGCCAACCTCGCCGAGGTCGCCATGTTCCTCAAGGTCGGGACGACCTCGCTGGTGCTGGCGATGATCGAGGACGGCTTCATCGAGCGCGACCTGCGGGTCGTCCATCCCGTCTCGGCGCTGCGTGCGGTCTCCCACGACCCGACGCTGCGGCACCTGCTGCGGCTGGAGGACGGCCGCACGCTGACTGCGGTCCAGCTCCAGATGGAGTACCTCGAGCTGGCCCGGAAGTACGTCGAGGACCGCTACGGCGCCGATGCCGATGAGCAGACCGTCGAGGTGCTGGAGCGGTGGGAGTCGGTGTTGGTCCGCCTCGAGCAGGACCCGATGCTGTTGGCCCGCGAGCTGGACTGGGTGGCGAAGCTCAAGCTGCTCCACCGCTACCGGGACCGTGACGGGCTCGACTGGAGCGATGCCAAGCTGCACCTGATCGACCTGCAGTACTCCGACATCCGTCCCGACAAGGGGCTGTACAACAAGCTCGTCGCCCTGGGTCAGGTCGAACGCCTTCTCACCGACGACGAGGTCGACCGGGCCGTCCATCAGCCTCCGGAGGACACGCGCGCCTACTTCCGCGGCCGTTGTCTGGAGAAGTACGCCGATCGCGTCGCGGCCGCGTCCTGGGACTCGGTCATCTTCGACCTACCTGGTCGAGAGTCCCTGCAGCGGGTGCCGACCGTCGATCCTCTGCGCGGGACCCGCGAGCACGTCGGCGCACTTCTCGACCGGTGCGATACGGCCGAGGAGCTCGTCGCCGAGCTCACCCGGTCCTGACGCCCACCTCGAAGTCACGAGCCGTTTCCGCGACGCGCTAGGTTGAGCGTCACGGAGCCGGCCTCGAGTCGAGGGGCCCGGATGAGCACCAGGAGGTGGGTCATGGCGCAGGAGCACAAGCAGCCCCGCAAGGGCAGCGAGGATGCGGCCGACGTACAGCAGGCGCCGGAGTCCGATGCCGCCGAGCGCAAGGAGCAGCTCGACGAGGACATCGACGCGATCCTCGACGAGATCGACGAGGTGCTCGAAAGCAACGCCGAAGACTTCGTGAAGTCCTTCATCCAGAAGGGTGGCCAGTGAGCTCACAGCGCCTTCCCGACTCGTTCCTGACCCCCGGCTCGTCGTCGTTCGCCGACTTCCTTGGTGCCCAGGCACCTGAGCTGCTGCCGTCGCGACGCTCGACCGGTCAGCAGGCCGGTGACCTCGCGCCGCATGGCACGACGATCGTGGCTGCCACCTTCGACGGCGGCGTCGTGATGGCCGGTGACCGGCGCGCCACGATGGGCAACATCATCGCCCAACGCGACATCGAGAAGGTCTTCCCCGCCGACGAGTACAGCTCCATCGGCATCGCCGGCACGGCCGGCCTCGCGGTGGAGCTGGTGCGGCTGTTCCAGACCGAGCTCGAGCACTACGAGAAGATCGAGGGCGGGCCGCTGTCGATGGACGGCAAGGCCAACCGCCTGGCCGCCCTGATCCGCTCCAACCTCGGCCTGGCGATGCAGGGTCTGGCCGTCGTGCCGCTGTTCGCCGGCTACGACCTGGTGCGCGCGCACGGCCGGATCTTCTCCTACGACGTCACCGGCGGCCGCTACGAGGAGACCGCCTTCCACTCGGTCGGGTCGGGTTCCCTCTTCGCTCGCGGTGCCCTCAAGAAGCTCTACCGCGACGACCTGGACGAGCACGGCTGCGTGACCGCACTGGTGCAGGCGCTGTACGACGCGGCGGACGACGACTCGGCGACCGGCGGTCCCGACGTGAGCCGCCGGATCTTCCCGGTCGTCGCCGTCGTCGACGCCGAGGGCTACCGTCGCCTTCCCGACGACGAGGTGGCCACGATTGCCGACCGCGTCATCGCCGCCCGGCTGCAGCGTCCCGACGGTCCCGTCGCCTCCCTGACCTGAGCCACCCAGCTTCGACCACCGGAGTCCACTCATGAGCATGCCGTTCTACGTCTCGCCCGAGCAGATGATGAAGGATCGGGCCGACTTCGCGCGCAAGGGGATCGCACGCGGCCGGTCGGTGGTTGCGCTGCAGTACGCCGACGGCGTCCTCTTCGTCTCGGAGAACCCGTCGGCGGCGCTGCACAAGATCAGCGAGATCTACGACCGCATCGCGTTCGCCGCCGTCGGTCGCTACAACGAGTTCGAGAACCTGCGCATCGCCGGCGTACGCCTGGCAGACATGCGCGGCTACGCCTACGACCGTCGCGACGTGACCGGTCGGGCGCTCGCCAATGCCTACGCCCAGACGCTCGGCGCCATCTTCTCGGCCGGCGGTGAGAAGCCCTACGAGGTCGAGATCTTCGTGGGGGAGGTCGGCGACAGAGCCGAGGAAGACCAGGTCTACCGGCTGACCTTCGACGGCCAGGTCGCCGACGAGAACGGCTTCGCCGCGATGGGCGGTTCCGCCGAGACCGTCACCAAGCACATCCAGGAGCACTATCGGCCGGCCATGGAACTCCAAGACGCGGTGCGTTTGGCCGTCGAGGCCCTCGGCTGGAGCGAGACAGGGTCGCGCACCATCCCGGTCAGCGCCCTCGAGGCCGCGGTCCTGGACCGGACCCGGCCGCAGCAGCGCAAATTCCGCCGGCTCACCGATGCCGACCTCGAGCAGATGCTCGGCGCCCGCGACTGACATGCCGAGCCGGCGTACAGCCGCACTGGCGCTGACGCTGGCGCTGTCAGGGGTGGTCGCGTGCACGGCACCAGATCCCGCCCCATCAGCACCCGAGGTCTCGCCCGAGCGAAGCGTCCCTGCCACCGGCGACAGCGCGCCGGCGACCAGCGAGCCGATCGTCATCGTGACCCACGCCACGGCGCCCCCAGAGCAGATGACTGTCTCTCGGGCCCGCCGGGTGATGCAAGGCGAGATCCCCGCCGAGATCGTCGCCGCTCCCGACCTGGCCACGGGCGAGGGAGTCGAGGTCGCACGCAGCCCTGCGGCAGCGCTCCGCGCGGTCGAGAAGGGCACTCACCGGTACGGCGTGGTGCCCGCACACGCGCTGAAGCCGACGGTGCGTCGCGTCCGAGTGGGCGGCGTGGACCCGTTACGCCGACCGCTGCGATATCCGCTGCAGACCCCCGGTGATCCGCCGCCGCAAGCGACGACCCTCACCGTCGTAGGCGACATCATGCTCACCCGCGGAGTCAGCGATCCTGCTGCGGCGCTGCGGCCGATGCGCGATCGCTTGAGGGGTGCCGACATCACGGTCGGGAACCTGGAGAGCACGCTGTCGACGGCAGGACCCCCACAGCAGGGCGGCGACTCCTTCGGTGCTGGTCCAGAGATCTTGGAACCACTGCGACGCGCCGGGTTCGACGCGCTGTCGCTGGCCAACAACCACACCGGAGACTTCGGCGAGCAGGCCCTTCTCGACACGGTCCGAGTCCTGCGTGACAGCCCGATCGAGCCGTTCGGCGCCGGACGAGATCTCGCGCAGGCGGCGCGCCCGGCAAGGGTGCACCGGCATGGCACCGATTTCGCCTTTCTCGGCTTCAACGCCATCGGCGAGACGCCGCGGGCCACGCCGCAGCAGCCGGGCGCGCTGAGTGTCCGGATGCCACCGCGCACCGGACCTCTCCAGGAACAAGATCTGCGCTTTGTCGAGGCCGGAGTCCGCGACCTGGGCCGTCGCGCTGACGTCGTGGTGGTCCTGCCGCATTGGGGCACTCAATACACGCATCGGCCGGAGCCGATCCAACGCACCGTCGCGCGCCGCCTGGTGCGAGCCGGCGCGGACCTCGTCGTCGGCGGTCATCCGCACTGGGTGCAGGGCCTGGAGACGCATCGCGGGACCGTCATCGCGCATTCGCTGGGCAACTTCGTCTTCGACATGGACTTCATGATCGAGACCCAGCAAGGCGTCGTGCTGGAAGCGACGTTCTGGGGACCGAGACTGATGTCGGTGGACCTGGTGCCCTACCGGATGGATGCGTCGTTCGCTCCCCGCATCGTCGGTGGAGGCGAGGCCGCAGACATCTTGAACGACGTATGGTCGACGTCCCGAGGCCCGTTTGCCCGTCCCTGACCGTCAGGACCGGGCGAGCCAGGCAACGGTGATGCGGGCAGCGCGCTCGAGTTGCTCTCGTCGTACGACGGCTGGGACGTCG
Source organism: Marmoricola sp. (assembly GCA_043427135.1). GTDB lineage: Bacteria > Actinomycetota > Actinomycetes > Propionibacteriales > Nocardioidaceae > Marmoricola_A. The sequence continues at coordinate 9,225 of JBHWSH010000001.1, forward strand.
CCAGCGCTGTGGTAGCCGCCGTAGGGAGTGCTGCCGAGGCGGACCCCGGGAAGTCCATTGCGGACGAACGACCAGTGGTCACTGGCCCTGTTCTCCGTGCATGGCTGCACCGCGTCGACGCCGGCTCGCTCAGCGGCGGCAAGCACCTCTGCGCGCAGCGGATCAGGCGATCCGGCACTGCACACCGGCATGACCTCGCCCACGCCGACCCGGTCCAGGGACACCATGCCCCGAAGGGCTGATCGCTCGGCGTCCGACATCCGGCCGACGTAGTGCTGTGAACCGTAGTGATGATCGTCGTCGGAGGGCCCGCGCGGCTCCTCCGCACCGAAAGCCACGAACACGACCGGCAGCCGGGTACGACGCCCCACCACCGCTTCCGCGACCGCGAGGAGCGCGCCCACCCCCGAAGCGTTGTCCTCCGCGCCGGGCGCCTGGGGAACGGTGTCGAGGTGCGCCCCGACCACGAGATGAGGACGAGTGCGGTCGACCGGGCCCGCCGTGGCCAGGAGATTGACCGAGCGTCCGGCTCCGACCGGCACCCCCCAGCTGACGCCGGCCGGCACGTCGAACGGTTGGCGGCGCACGTCGTACCCGAGGGACTCGAAGCGGGCGCCGACCCAACGCGCAGCTCGCGAGAAGGCCGGGCTGGTGCCATGCCGGGGACCGATCCGCCCGGCCAGGTGCCGCACGGTCTCGACCGCGGTGTCGACGCGCACATCGTCGGGGGAGACGCGGGGACTACGCGATGGCGTCGGCGATCCGACAGGGGAAGGTGCCCCCGTGGTCGTCGGTGGGTCGCTCGGAGCGGTGGGGGCCGCCTCCGGATCAGCCGAGCAGGCGCACAGGACCGCGACCGCGAGACTCGCGGCGGCCGCTCTTCGGAGAGCTCTGGACGGTGCGACCACCGCACCATGCTGCCAGCAATGCAGCGCGGTGTTGCCGTGCGCGCCTAGGGTGACACTGTGGACCGGCGCATCTTCGGGATCGAGAACGAGTACGGCGTCACGTGCACGTTCCGCGGTCAGCGCCGGTTGTCGCCGGATGAGGTCGCTCGCTACCTGTTCCGCAAGGTCGTGTCCTGGGGGCGCAGCAGCAACGTGTTCCTGCGCAACGGCGCGCGGCTCTACCTCGACGTCGGCAGCCACCCGGAGTACGCCACTCCTGAATGTGACGACCTCGTCGACCTCGTCACCCACGACAAGGCCGGAGAGCGGATCCTCGAGGGGTTGCTCGTGGACGCGGAGCGACGCCTGTCGGACGAAGGCATCCAGGGCGACGTCTACCTCTTCAAGAACAACACCGACTCGGCCGGGAACTCCTACGGGTGCCACGAGAACTATCTGGTCGGCCGGCACGGCGAGTTCGTCAAGCTCGCCGACGTCCTGATCCCGTTCCTGGTCACGCGGCAGATCATCGCGGGCGCCGGCAAGGTCATCCAGACGCCGCGGGGGGCGGTGTTCTCGGTCAGCCAGCGCGCCGAGCACATCTGGGAGGGGGTCAGCAGCGCCACCACGCGGAGCCGCCCGATCATCAACACGCGCGACGAGCCGCATGCGGACGCGGAGCGCTACCGCCGACTGCACGTGATCGTGGGCGACTCCAACATGTCGGAGACGACCACGCTCCTCAAGGTCGCCACGTGCGACCTGGTGCTGCGCATGATCGAGGAGGGAGTGGTGATGCGCGACCTCACGATGGAGAACCCGATCCGCGCGATCCGGGAGATCTCCCACGACATGACCGGTCGCCGCAAGATCCGACTGGCCAACGGACGCGAGGCCAGCGCCCTCGACATCCAGCACGAGTACTTCACTCGGGCGCGTGACTTCGTGGACCGTCGCGCGCTGCACAGCCCGGTGATCGACCGGGTCCTGGACCTGTGGGAGCGCACCCTGAAGGCCGTCGAGTCCGGGGACCTGGGACTCGTCGAACGTGAGATCGACTGGGTGATCAAGTGGAAGCTCATCGACCGCTACCGCAGCCAGCACGGGATTCCCTTGAGCCACCCGCGCGTGGCGCAGCTCGACCTGACCTACCACGACATCCATCGAGGACGCGGGCTCTACTACCTGCTGGAGAAGCGGGGCGCCGTCGCACGCGTCACGGACGACCTGCGCGTCTTCGAGGCCAAGACTCGCCCTCCGCAGACCACTCGCGCCCGGCTGCGTGGCGAGTTCATCAAGCGCGCGCAGGAGCGACGGCGCGACTTCACCGTCGACTGGGTGCACCTCAAGCTCAACGACCAGGCCCAGCGCACGGTCTTGTGCAAGGACCCGTTCCGCTCGCACGACGAGCGGGTGATGAGGCTCATCGAAGGCATGTGAACAACGTCGGGTCCACACGGCCCTGCGTGCGTACGCCGGATAGGGTGAGGTTCTTCGTTCATCAAGCGTGAAGTGAGCCCGCATGCCCCGCCGCTCTGTCGTCCTGCCCGCCGTAGCCCTTCTGCTCGGCGGGCTCGTTGCCTGCGGGTCCGAGGACGCGGAGGTGGCCACCGACGAAGAGATCCCCGGCGTGACCGTCACCGGCGAGTTCGACGAGGAGCCGACCGTCGAGGTCGACGGCTTCGACGTGTCGGGCACCGACACCTACGTCGTCATCGCCGGCGAGGGGCCCGAGGTCACCACGGGCGCGACCGCCCTGGTCAACCTGCACATCGTCAACGGCACGACCGGCGAGAAGTCCTACAGCAGCTTCGACACCGAGCGAGCGCAGGAGGTCACCGTGACCCCGGACGCACTCCCCGGCGGTCTCGATGCCGCCCTGGCCGGCAAGACTCGGGGCAGCCGGGTGGTGATGACCGCGCCGGTCGAGGACGCCATCGGCCCCGAGGGCGCCGATCAGGTCGGACTCGGCAAGGACGACGACGTCATCTTCGTCGTCGACCTGCTCTCGGTGCATCCCCAGGACCCGCTCGCCGGACCCGAGGGCGCGGAGCAGGAGGCTCCCGCGGACTCACCGGTGCCGCGCGTCGACGGCGACGAGGTGACGGGATTCGACTTCTCCGACGCGGCCGAGGCAAGCTCCGACGAGCTGCAGGTGATCACCCTTGTCGAGGGCGACGGGCCCGCCATCCCGGACCGTCCCGTCTACGTCACCTTCGACTACCTGGGCGCCGTGCACGGCGAGCGCAAACCGTTCGACGAGTCGTACTCCAAGGAGCCGGCGACCTTCGCGGTCGGCAACAGCAGCTTGATCCGCGGCTGGGACGAAGGACTGGTCGGGATCACGGTCGGCAGCCGGGTGCTGATGATCATCCCGCCAGAGCTGGGCTACGGCGAGCAGGGCTCTCCGCCCTCCATCCCCGGCGACTCCACTCTGGTCTTCGTGATCGACGTGCTCGGGGTCGACGCCTGATCTGAGCGAGACGGGACGAGAGGGGAGACGGACCATGTCCCAACGCAAGAGCGAGCGGCTGCTCAACGTCTTGATCACCTTGCTGGTCTCGCGTGGCTATGTCACCAAGCAGCGGCTGCGCGACATTATCGAGGACTACCGCACCGCCCCGTCCGACGATGCCTTCGAGCGGATGTTCGACCGCGACAAGGACGACCTGCGCGCCCTGGGAGTGCCGATCGAGGTCGGTGGGCACGACCCGCTGTTCGAGGACGAGGCCGGCTACCGCATCCCGCGCGACGCCTTCGAGCTGCCGCAGATCGACCTCGAGGCCGACGAGGCTGCCGTGGTAGGACTCGCGGCCAGGGTCTGGCAGCACGCAGGGTTGGCATCTGCCACCTCCGACGCGCTGATGAAGCTCAAGGCCGGAGGGGTCGACGTCGACCGCGAGGCGCTCAACGTCGCCCAACCGCAGTTGGTCGCCGACGAACCGACCTTCGAGACGTTCTGGGAAGCGGTGTCGACCCGGCGGCCGGTCGCCTTCTCCTACCTGTCCGCCAACGACACCACCCCGGTCGTACGCCGGATCGAGCCGTGGGGCGTGGTGACCTCGCACAGCAGGTGGTACGTCGCCGGCCACGACTCCGACCGCGGGGAGCCGAGGATGTTCCGGCTCTCCCGGGTCGTGGGCGAGGTCACCTTCACCGGCGAGCCCGGCTCCTACGACGTACCCCCGGGCACCGACCTG
>JBHWSH010000002.1:0-4445 GCA_043427135.1 Marmoricola sp.
GACCGGAGGGCAGCAGGAACGGGCCTGGTGGGCGGAGCGGTGACCAGCGATGGGTGTCCACGCAAGGGACGGTGGCGGCGTACGCCGACGTAATCGCCGCGCTCCTGCGGGTTCTCCACAGATCATGCGGATCGGCACCTCATAGGCGCCGGATAGTGCCGCGCTGCATGATCTGTGTCCACGTCGTCAGCACGCGGCTGATTGGATGAGGCCATGATCACGCCGAAGCGGTGCTACATCCACGTCGGCCTGCCCAAGACCGGGACGTCCTACCTGCAGAGCGTCTTCGCGCACAACGCCGAGGAGCTCACCCGGCAGGGACTCGACCTGCTCCCCGGCACACGTCGCGGCACCCACCACCTCGTGCTTGCGCTGCGCGGCCGGCTGCAGGAGGACATCGACGACCCCGCTGCGTTCCGGTCGATGAAACGGCTGCGCACTAAGGCGGAGAACGCCACGGGCTCGCGGGCGCTGGTCAGCCACGAGGTGCTGGGAGCCGCGCTGCCGCACGAGATCCGCAAGCTCCTGAAACGACTGCCCGGCTACGAGATCCACGTCATCGTCACCGTGCGCGATGCGGCGGCCGCGTTGCCCTCTGCCTGGCAGCAGCACACCAAGGCACGCGGGGTGACGCCGTTCGAGGAGTTCGTCGAGGAGTTCGTCGGCGGCGAGACGTTCGGTCCCGGGCGGCGACCGCGGCACGTGCTCGACACTGTCCTGGAGAACTGGGCGAGCGCGGTGCCGCCTGAGCGCACGCACATCGTCACCGTGCCCAAGAAGGGCGCCGGACCCACGGTGCTGCTGGAGCGGTTCTGCGAGGTGCTCGACATCGACGCCTCGAAGCTCGACACCGACGTCACCAACGCCAACACCTCGCTGGGCCGGGTGCCGGCCGAGTTGCTGCGCCAGGTCAACCTCGCGCTGGGTGAGCGGCTGCCGCACCGCCGGGCCGGCTACCGCCAGCAGGCGCGCGACTTCCTGGCCCGTGACGTGCTGCGGCTGCAGGGCGGCGAGCCCGCACGCCTCCCGGCTCGGCTGCGACCGTGGTTCGAGGAGGGCGCCGAGCGGACGGTGCAGCTGTTGACCGACCGCGGGTACGACGTCGTCGGCTCGCTGGACGACCTGCGTCCGACCGAGTCGGTCTTCGAGGACGAGCCGACGGTCGTCACCGACAGCGAGCTGCTCGCGGCCGCCACGACCGCGCTGGCCGACGTACTCGTCGACCGGCACGAACGCACCCGGCGCCTGCATCGGATGCAGGACCAGCTGCGCGAGCAACGCGAGGTGATCGCCGCGCAGAACAAGCAGATCGCCGAGCTCTCCACCTCGATGCGGTTCGCGCATGTACCGCAGCGAGTCGCACGCCGCCTGCGCCGACTCTGACGCTCGGCTTAGGGTCGCGGTGTGTGCGACACGATGGTGCGAATGACCGATGGCGGCGTGCTGTTCGCCAAGAACAGCGACCGCGACCCCAACGAGGCGCAGGTGTTGAGGCAGTACGCCGCGGCGCGGCACGAGCCGGGCGCGCAGCTGCGGTGCACCTGGTCGACGATCCCGCAGGCGTCCCAGACCCACGCGGTGCTGCTGTCGCAGCCGTGGTGGATGTGGGGTGCGGAGATGGGCGCCAACGAGCACGGGGTTGCCATCGGCAACCAGGCGGTCTTCACCCGCACGACGGGCGCCCCTGAGTCCGACAACCCCTTGCTGGGCATGGACCTGGTCCGCCTCGGGCTCGAACGCGGAGCGACCCGGCACGAGGCTGTCGGCGTCATCGTCGAGCTGCTCGAGCGGCACGGGCAGGGCGGGTCGTGCAGCCACGAACACCCGAAGTTCACCTACGACAACTCCTACATCGTCGCCGACCCCGACGGCGCCACCGTGCTGGAGACGGCTGGTCGGCACTGGGCGACCGAGGAGGTCGACGACGCGCGCTCCATCTCCAACGGACTGACCATCCCCGAGCTCGCGCGGCAGTACGCCGACCCGCTGCGAGGGCGCGTAGCTGCCTGTTCGGTGCGCCAGGAGCGGACGATGCGCTCGACCAGTGCTGGGACCACCCCGGCGCACCTGATGGCGGCGCTGCGCGACCATGGTGACGCGACGGCGCCGGCGTACAGCGCGATCAACGGGGCACTGTCCGCGCCGTGCGCGCACGCCGGTGGCCTGGTCACCAGCACGCAGACGACGGCCTCGTGGGTCGCGGATCTGCGGCCGGACTCCGGGGGAGTGCCCGGTGGAGTGCACTGGGTCACCGGCACCTCAGCGCCCTGCACGAGCATCTTCAAGCCGGTGCGAGTCGGAGAGCCCTTGGCCCACGAGCCGGTCGCCATGCCAGGACCGACCTACGACCCGGCGTACGTCTGGTGGCGCCACGAGCGGCTGCACCGGCTGGCGGTGCGCGACCCGCAGGTGGCTGCGTCAGTGCTGGCCTCGGAGCGTGACGGGCTGGAGGCGCGCTGGCTCGAGGACCCGCCGGATGCCGAGGCGGCCTTCCTCGAGGCGGAGGCGCACGAGCAACGATGGCTCGAGCTGCTCGGCGCGCGCGTGCACGGCGACGTGCGTCCCTGGTGGGTGCGCAGACAGTGGCGTCGCTGGGATCGCGCCGCCGGCCTCGACGACCGTGAGCAGGTGTCCGCGTGAAGGTGGTCGTCGTCGGCGCTGGCCTCGCCGGCCTCGCCGCCGCCCGTGTGCTCGTCCAGTCAGGCCACGACGTCACCGTGCTCGAGGCGCGCGATCGGGTCGGCGGCCGGGTCGAGGGCGCCGTGCTGGACGACGGCACCCCCGTGGAGCGGGGTGGGCAGTGGCTCGGACACGGCCACACGCGGATGTACGAGCTGGTCGACGAGCTCGGGCTGGAGACGTTCCGGACCTACAACGACGAGGGTCGACTCGTCCTCGACCTGGGCGGCAAGCGCTCGATGGTGGCGCCGACCAAGGGCGCCGTGCCGAAGCTGTCGCCCTTCGTGCTCGCCGACCTTGCGCAGGGGATGGCGCGCTTCAACCGACTTGCGCGTCGCGTCGACCTCCAGCGCCCGTGGGCCGGCCCGGGAGCAGACCGTCTCGACGCGCAGACCTTCGAGACCTGGATCCGGCGCACTCTGCGCACGAAGCTTGGCCGGACGTACTTCCGGATCGCCTGCGAGGCGGTCTGGGCAGCCGAGTCCACCGATCTCTCCCTCTTGCACGCGTTGTTCTACGCCGGCTCCAACGCCGACCTGGAGACGTTGCTGGCCGTGGACCGCGGCGGACAGCAGGACCGCGTCGTCGGCGGCACCGTGCGCATCGCCGAGGCGCTGGCTGCCTCCCTCGGTGAGCGGATCGTGCTCGGCGCTGCCGTGCGCCGGATCGAGCAGGACGCCACCGGCGTGCGGGTCTCGGCCCGGGACGGTCGTGCCTTCGCCGCCGACCACGCGATCGTCACGCTGCCGCCGACCCTGGCCGGGCGCCTGGAGTACGACCCGCTGCTGCCGTCCTGGCGCGACCAGCTGACCCAGCGCACGCCAGCCGGCTCGGTGATCAAGGCCTACGCGATCTACGACGAGCCGTTCTGGCGGACCGAGGGCCTCAACGGCCAAGTCGCCTCCGACCGCGGTCCGGTCAAGGTCGTCTTCGACAACTCCCCGCCGACCGGCCGACCCGGCATCCTGATGGGGTTCTTCGAAGGGTGCGAGGCCCGCGAGTGGGCGCGCCGCTCCGAGGCCGAGCGGCGTGACGCGATGCTCGGCTGCCTTGCCCGCTACTTCGGCCCGCGCGCGGCCCGCCCCACGGCGTACCTCGAACGCGACTGGATGGCCGAGGAGTTCACTCGCGGCTGCTACGGCGCCCACTTCGCGCCGGGCGTTTGGACGTCGTACGGCGAGGCGCTGCGCGCGTCGGTCGGACGGATCCACTGGGCGGGGGCCGAGTGCGCCCCGGAGTGGAACGGCTACATGGAGGGTGCGGTGCGCAGCGGCGAGGCGGCCGCCGACCTTGTCGAAGGCGGTTCGGCGCCGTGAGGTGATGAGCAGCTCGGTACTCAGTCTGCGCCCGCCCCTTTACCAAGCAGCCGCTCGCGGGTCGCGGCGTCCTGAGGGCAGGCCCGGTTGGCCGCGTTCCAGGCGCCGCGGCTCAGGTGGCTGAGGTCACCGAACGGGTCGAAGGCTTCCCCCAGACTCTCCAGGAACACCTCGACCGAGGGCGGCTCCCTGATCTCGTAGCCGAGTCCTTCGAGGCAGCCCTTTGCCCAGAGTAGGTGACGATAGTGCGCGCGCATGGCCTTTGGGTCGGGGGTGGGATCGATGATGCCGATCTCGCTGCGGCAAGCCCGGTCTGCCGCCATGAATTCGTCATTCTGCTCTTCGGTCAGCCCTGGGATCTCGAAGCCGATCGAGCCTTCTTCCCACTCCCTGATGACTGTCTTCCAACCTTTCGTCGTGAGACAGTTGGCGAGGGCAACGGTGAAGTCA
>JBHWSH010000003.1:0-4924 GCA_043427135.1 Marmoricola sp.
GCAGGCGCCGACGAGGCCTATTCCCTGGAGCGGATGATCCTCGCGGTAGGAGCGGCCCGCAGCCCGTCCTGACCCCGGGTCAGCGGGCGACCGACGGGTCGCTCATCAGCCATCGAGCGCCCTGGGTAGCGGCCTTGCCGATGGGGGCTCCGACGGGGGCGGCGACCCGTGCAGGTGCGGGCAGGTCGAGCATCGAGCGCGCCCACGCCGGCAACGTCGCCACGGCGCCGGCGGCCAGCGCGTAGTAACCGGGTCGCGCCGCCCAAGGCAGCGGGGGATCCAGCAGGAGGAAGCGAGCGACCCGGTGCGCCGCAGGCGTAGCCGCCAGCTCGGGCCGAAATGCATCGAGCTCGGCGTGCAGCTCAGCCAGGGTGCGTGGAGCAGCGACGACTCCCAACCGCTCCGCGACCAGGGCGGTCTGCTCGACGTACACGTCCGCGTCCGCGGCGCTCAGCGGGTGGTGCCCGAACCGTTGGTGGCAGACCAGGAAGCTGTCGATCTCGGCGATGTGCACCCAGCGGAGCAGGTGCGGGTCGTCGGCTGCGTACGCCGTGCCGTCGGGCATGGCGCCCACGACCGCGCGGTGGATGCGGCGGACCCGCTCGATCGCCCGCTCGGCGTGCTCGATCGTGCCGAAGGTGGTGGCGGCGATGAAGCCGCTGGTGTTCTGGACCCGCTGCCAGGGGGCGTTGCGGTAGTCCGAGTGGTCCTCGACGCCGGTCAGGGCGACCGGATGGAGCGACTGCAGCAGCAGGGCTCTGAGGCCGCCGGCGAACATCGAGACGTCGCCATGGACCCGCCAGATGGGGTCCTCCGAGGTGAACCAGCGCTCGCCCGGCGTACCCCAGATCCGCTGGGCGCGGGCCTGTGCATCATCACCGGCGATCCGGGACCGCAGCTGCTGTGCGCCGCGGCGGCGCAGCTCGGCGACGGGGGAGATCAGAGAGACGCGGCCTTCTTGGCGATGGCCGACTTGCGGTTGGCGGCCTGGTTCTTGTGGATGACGCCCTTGGAGGCGGCCTTGTCGAGCTTGCGGGAAGCCGCGGCGGCGAGCTCCTTCGCGCGGTCGGACTCGCCGGCCTCGGCGGCCTCGCGGAAGTTGCGGATCGCGGTCTTCAGCGCGGACTTCACGGCCTTGTTGCGCTCACGCGCACGCTCGTTCTGCCGGTTGCGCTTGATCTGCGACTTGATATTCGCCACGGGGCAGGCCTCAGTGTCTTTCGGGGAATCGGTGGACGATGGGTGCGGGCGCTGACTTCGACGGTCACGCCGCGCGACAGGCCACTCTAACAGCGGGCGGCGCAGCCTCCCAAATCGTCGGCGGCCGGGTCACCTGATCACACCCACCCTCGCCGTTGGGAGAGCCACGACCACAAGGTCGCCGCCCACCATCGCCGGTGAGTGACCAGGTGGGGGCTCCACGGCGGCGCCGGCCGCAGGTCGGCCTCCACCATGAACCCGCACAGGGCGGCGAGCAGCGCGTCGACGTGGTCGGCCGGCACGTCGCGAGTGAGGGGCAGCCTGCGCAGGATCGAGTCGGCGTCCACGCCGTCCCCGTGCGCGGAGGCGAGCAGGATCACCGAGTCGAGCCAAGCCGGACCGAGTCCCGGCCAGTTCCAGTCGCACAGCATCGCGTGGCCCTCGGCGGTGAGCAGGAAGTTGTCGTCCCGGGCGTCGGCGTGCACGAGGTGCTGCGCGTCCGGCAGGCCGGCGAACGACGCGGCCAGCGCCTGCAGGTCGCGCAGGTGTGGCCAGTCGGGGGAGACCGGCTCGATCCGCAGCCAGCCGTCGAGGAGCGTCGGCAGGTCCTCGTGCAGCGGCACGAGCCGCAGCCGCGGATCGGGGTCGGAGGTGAGCGCGACGACGTCGTCCAGGGCGCGCAGGCACGCCTCGAGCTCGTCGTCGAGCCACGGCCGCGACGGCGGGCGGCCCTCGACGTGCTCGAAGACGAGCACGATCCAGCCGGCATGGTCGCCGCTCCACAACAGACGCGGGGCCGGCAGGCCGGTGGGCAGCAGCGGCAGCTTGCGCGCCTCCTCGGCGTACGACGCGGCGGCCTGGGTCTGTGCGGTGGAGTTGGCCGCCTTGACGAAGTACCGGCTGCCGTCGGCGGTCTCGAGGGTGGAGGCGAAGCCATTGGTGAAGCCGCTGGTGTGGGACTCCGATCCCACGACGGGGGAGCCGAGACGGCGCTCCACCTCCTCGCGGATCGCGGGATGCAGGTGTGTCCACTCCAGCCGCCGGGCGGTCCGTCCGTGGGGCACGGGGACGACCTCGTCGAGGGAGAGTGGTCGCAGCATGTCGGTCATTCAACAGCAGCACTGCGGCAGCACAGCAGGGTCCGGACGGCGTCGCCGACGTGGGACAATGAGACGTCCTGCCCTCTCGTCGGAAGAGCCCCGTGTCCCAGCCGCGTCAAGGACCCGCTGCGCCGCAGCCGGGCAGCACCGACCCCTCGATCATCCGCAACTTCTGCATCATCGCGCACATCGACCACGGCAAGTCCACGCTCGCGGACCGGATGTTGCAGCTCACCGGCGTCGTCGATGCGCGCTCGATGCGCGCCCAGTACCTCGACCGGATGGACATCGAGCGCGAGCGCGGCATCACGATCAAGTCCCAAGCCGTCCGGATGCCCTGGACGGTGCAGCACGACGAGGCCGCGCAGCCCGTGACCCACGTGCTCAACATGATCGACACTCCGGGTCACGTCGACTTCACCTACGAGGTGTCCCGCTCCCTCGAGGCCTGCGAGGCGGCCGTCCTTCTCGTCGACGCGGCGCAGGGCATCGAGGCGCAGACGCTGGCCAACCTCTACCTCGCGCTCGGCGCGGACCTCACGATCATCCCGGTCCTCAACAAGATCGACCTCCCCGGCGCCGAGCCGGAGAAGTACGCCGCGGAGCTGGCCGGGATCATCGGCTGCGCACCTGAGGACGTCCTGCGGGTGTCGGCCAAGACCGGCGAAGGCGTGCCCGGATTGCTCGACGAGATCGTCCGGCAGACCCCGCCGCCGGTCGGGGACGCCGACGCTCCGCCGCGCGCCCTCATCTTCGACTCCGTCTACGACACCTACCGCGGCGTCGTGACCTATGTCCGCGTGATCGACGGCAAGCTCAGCCACCGCGACCGCATCAAGATGATGTCCACCGGCGCCGTGCACGAGATGCTCGAAGTCGGGGTGATCTCGCCGGAGCCGCTCAAGTCCTCCGAGATCGGCGTGGGCGAGGTCGGCTACCTGATCACCGGGGTGAAGGAGGTGCGCCAGTCCCGGGTGGGTGACACCGTCACGTCGCAGAACAACGGGGCCACCGAGCCGCTCGGCGGCTACAAGCACCCCAACCCGATGGTCTACGCCGGGCTCTACCCGATCGACGGCGACGACTACCCGACGTTGCGCGAGGCGCTCGACAAGCTGCAGCTCAACGACGCGGCGCTGGTCTACGAGCCGGAGACCTCCGGGGCGCTCGGCTTCGGCTTCCGGATCGGGTTCCTCGGGCTGCTGCACATGGAGATCGTGAGAGAGCGGCTCGAGCGCGAGTTCAACCTCGACCTGATCTCCACGACCCCCAACGTGGTCTACGAGGTCAAGCTCGACGACGGGACCGAGATCACGGTCACCAACCCGTCGGAGTTCCCTGCGGGCAAGATCGCGGAGATCCGCGAGCCAGTCGTGCGCGCCACGATCCTGACCCCCAGCGACTACATCGGCACGATCATGGAGCTCTGTCAGGGCAAACGAGGCTCGTTGCAGGGCATGGACTACCTCTCCGAGGACCGCGTCGAGATGCGATACACGCTGCCCCTCGCCGAGATCGTCTTCGACTTCTTCGACGCGTTGAAGTCGCGCACCAGGGGCTACGCCTCCCTCGACTACGAGGCCTCCGGCGACCAGGTCGCCGACCTGGTCAAGGTCGACATCCTGCTCCAGGGGGAGACCGTCGATGCGTTCAGCGCCATCGTGCACCGCGACGCGGCGTACAACTACGGGGTCGCCTTGGCAGGCAAGCTCAAGGAGCTCATCCCGCGCCAGCAGTTCGAGGTGCCCATCCAGGCCGCGATCGGGTCACGGGTCATCGCGCGGGAGAACATCCGCGCCATCCGCAAGGACGTGCTCGCCAAGTGCTACGGCGGTGACATCACCCGCAAGCGCAAGCTGCTGGAGAAGCAGAAGGAGGGCAAGAAGCGGATGAAGATGGTCGGCCGCGTCGAAGTCCCCCAAGAGGCCTTCGTGGCCGCGCTCTCCACCGGCGACGGGCCCGGTGGTGCCGGCAAGGACAAGAAGTAGCGGTGCTACCCTGAGGCGCCGCCGATCGGCGGCGCTCAACCTCTCTCTGCAGCCAGGGGAAGCCGGTCCAAGTCCGGCGCTGACCCGCAACCGTAGGCCGCCTCAGGCGGTGAGCCGGAACACCTGCTGCAGGGCGACCTGACACACCACGCTGTCGCGGAAAGCAGGTGGGTGCCCCGGTGCAGCCGGTCATCCTCCTGCGTTGCAGCGGGAAGGGAAACACCCGTGCCCACGCACATGCGCCGAGCAGCTCTCGGCCTGATCTCTCTGGGTCTCCTCGGAGGAGGCCTCGTCGCCGCCCCCGCGCAGGCTGCGAACGGCAAGTCGCAGGACGCAGCCGGTTGGCTGGTCGGCCAACTGCAGGGCGGCCTCATCGTCACCGACGGCGGGGAGTGGGGGCCGATCACGCACCACGGCACCACCCTCGACATCGTCCACGCGCTGCACGAGCTCGACGTGCGGGCCAAGCAGCGCGGCCGCATCATCGAGGCGATGGAGGCCGAAGTCGCCAACTACACCGGCGCCGGCGAAGAGCACTACGCCGGGGCGCTCGGCAAGCTCGTGGCGACCCTGCAGACCCAACAGGTCGACGTGGCCCGCTACGGCGACGGCGACCTTTTCGACCGGCTGCGACAT
>JBHWSH010000004.1:0-3798 GCA_043427135.1 Marmoricola sp.
CCTGTGCGTTCTCGGAAGTCAGGGTCTGCGTCGTGCCCAACCAGGGTCGCGGATCCGTGCGGGAAGAAGGGGCGGCCGTATCCGTGGCTCGTGCCGACAAGCCGCAAGATCAGGTCCTTCAGCTCGTCATCCGGCAGCGAGGCGGCCGCGTGGACCACCGACGCCTGTTCATGACGCCAGCCTGGGGGCAAGTCGTGCCGGACCGCCGCACGTCTCGCCTCCTGCGGACTTCGCCACACCCCCTTCGCCAGCGCCTCACCCGCCGCAGCACCCAAGGTCCCCCGCTGGAAGCGCGCATCGGCCTTGCCGTCATCGTGATGAGCCCCGGCGAGATCAAGCACGGCGACGAGCTCCTCAGGCAGCCCGCACGCGTGGCCGATGGCCTGGGCACGCGCAGCCACCGCCGATTGATGCTCCACGAGAGTGACCGCTGCTCGACTCACCGACCAGGTCTCGCGTGTCACCGGGTCGGCGTTCACGACGTCCACGGGCATGACGACTGCCCAGGCCAGCGGTGTCTCGCCGACCAACGGAGGAAGCACCAGCCGCAGGCTCTCCTGGCGCCGCTCTGCCAGGGCAGCCTGCAACGTCTCAGCAGAAGCCGACCCCTCCTCGTCGAGCTCCTCGCGCAGCGCCTCGATCTCCTCGAGCAGCGCGAGCTGCGAGTCGTCAATCGCGTCGACGCTTCCGTCGAGCGGGTCTCGAACCGCAACGACGATGCCCTTCTCGGGGGCTCCCCACAGCGGGTCGATCCGCTCGCGGACCGGAGAGGGATCGGCCGTGACGACACCCGCCCGGGTGATCTCGTGGCCGTGGTCAAGGACCAGCACATCACCAGGACGCAGCGAGAATCCGCCCGCGGTCTGCGCCTCGGACAGCTGGGCGAAGGGGGTCAGTCGCACCCCGTCATCTTCAGCGCGCAGGACCCCGGTGAGCTCACCGCTGCGGACCAGGAAGGCGCGTGGACGGTTCTCGTCACCGAGGATCCCTGGGAGCAGCTGGCGCACAGCGTGGATCGTCGCTGGGAAGATCTCGGCGTCGTCGATTGGGACTGCAGCAAGCAGCGCCATGGCGTCGGCGTCGTCCCGGGGTAAGGGGTCGCGGACGACCAGCCCGATAGGCTCCGAATCAGCGTCGAGCGAATCCCTCAGCCAGAACGTGAGGTCGTCCTCGTAGGCGTGGTCCAGCGTCGTCTCGGCGAGGACCGCCGCACGCGCCGGGGTGAGGTGGCTGATGATCGCCCGCTCCATCTCCTGAGCAGGGGGTGCGTCATCTCTCAAGGCCCACGGGCTGACGTCGAAACGGCCGCCGTCCAGGTCGACATCGTTGCCGTTCCCACCGACCCTCACACCGTCCGAACCTCGCCGGGTCAACCACTCGTGGGCTCTCCTGAGGTCAGCCGCTCCGTAGGGCGGCACGGCATCGCGTGGCGAGCCCTGCGGACCGACCACGACGATCCGCGAGCTGGTCAGGCGACCGAGCCGGTTCACCCGACCAGCGCGCTGCGCGAGTGCTGACCCCGGAGCGAGCTCGGTGACCAGTGCGGCGCAGTCGATGTCGACACCCACCTCGACGGTCTGGGTTGTGACGAGCACGTCGATCTCGGGGTCACCCTCGACCGTGAACAGACCAGGATGCTCCCGTCGCAGGCGGCGCAAATCATGGGGCCGCATGCGACCGACCCAGATCGCGACCCGGTCTGCCCCGCGTTCCGCAGCGATGCGGTCATGCACCTCGATCGCCCCGGCCACCGTGTTGAGTACACAGAGCACGGTCGACGGCTGGCTTCCAGGCGCGCCCTCCGGGACAGCCCCCGACGCGAGGGCGGCGATGGCCGCATAGTGCGCAGCGGTCCCTGGTCGCGCAGCACTGGCGACGTACTCAAGCCATTTCGGGGCAGTGAGCCGACGGGTGAGCGCGTCCGCCGGATCCGTGAGATCAGCGGCCTCTACACCGACCGCAAGCATCCCATGCTCGTCGGGAGTCGCGGTGGTGGTGACGACCTGGAGGGGTGGCACCGCGCGCAGTGCGGGCACCGAGCCAACCATGGCGCCAACCTCCCTCGCGGTCGCCTCAAGCTGTCGGTTGAGGTGTGCCTCGTCGATGACGACCACTGAGTCCAGTGCCAGCAACCCAGCCTCGCGAGGTCTCGCCAGCCGACTCGTCCCGTAGCCGCGGAAGAGCAGCCGACTGCCCCACATGTCAGGCGTTGCCAGGACCACCATGCAGGACACCGGGTCATCGAGCCACGCACGATCCGTGGGCAAGCCACCACGCATGCCCACCACTGAGAGCGGCTCGGTCGAGGCGCCGTCGCGCAACGCCTCCGCCACCTCAGCCAGAATCCCTTCGTCTGCATCCGACAACAGCGTCTGGAGCCGCTTTGCGCGCTGCAGGTGAGAGTCGACGATGGAGCGGCGGTTAACGGTGACGACCAGCCGCCGTGGCAGTCGCGGCGCAGCCCCCACACGCATGAGCGCCTGGCAGAAGACGTGCACGTCGATGGCGCTCGTCTTGCCAGCCCCGGTGGGCGCCGTGATGGCCTGGGGCCAGCGGCCATGGTCGAGCAGATGGTCGAGCAGCCTGATCTGCCAGGCGAATGGGGGACGGCCGTCGTTGCAGGCCCCGAAGAACTCGGAGAATCGCTCACGCGTCAGCATCGGGCGTCTCCCAGGTCTCCACCAGGCTGGCTGGCAGGTCGACAGGTCGCATGAGGCCACCGCCGAGGTGTCGGGATTGACCGAGCGCGAAGAGCGCGGTGTCTGGCACCAGCCCACCCATGTCGACCAGCGCCGTCGTAGGTCGTACCGGCACTCCCTTCGTCATCCGGTGGACGAAGTCCTCGGTTCTGCTGCTGGGCACCCCACGGGCTCGGTGAACCCTGACCCCGGCGGCCCGGACCTGGTCGACAAGGTCTCGGTAGCGCTGCCGCCCCGAGGCGAGGGTGAAGCGATCGCGCAGGAGGAAGCCGACCGAGAGCAGCACCGCGTCTGCCAGGGTCCAGCTCTTGCTCTGTCGAGTCACCTCCGGGACGAGCGCTGGCACTGGAGAGAAGAGCCGACGTTCGTCCTGACCCGGGGGTGTCCAGAAACCTTCAGTGCTGATCGTCGTCGGGCGACCCACCCGGAGTTCCTGCGGGCCGTCAGCGCGGGGTGGCTTCCGGATGTAGACGGTGCGCAGCGAGGCACTCGCCTGCTGAAGCCGCGCGACATCACGCTCCTCCACCTCAAGCGGCAGCAGCGCCAGGAACCCTGGCGGCACTGAGCCCGCCTGCTGTGGCAAGAGGTGGATGGCGACCCGGTTCGCTGGACGTACGGCATTCCGTTCGTACCGTCCGGTAACCACCGGAGGCGCCTCGTCACCGAGGCGCGACGCCAGCGCGGCGTGCATCGCCGATGCCCACCGGACCAGGTCGTGCTCGGAGACCGACTCGGCCGACCCGGCACCCACGAGAGGGATGTGGAGCGCGAACGGCCAGGGCGAAGGGGGCCTGTCTGCGGCATAGATGAGGCGATATGCCACCTCGCGGGTGCGCTCGCTGGTGGGCGCAGGAGCGCCCGGACGCCCACCCCAGCCAAAGGTGTCCTTCGTTGGCGGTCGAGGCGACTCAGTGGCTCGGTGGGCGTCCTCAAGCTCGTCAAAGTGCCCAGGCATGGGCGTCACCACACGCGTATACGGCCCGGGCGTCAGCCGACCGACGTCGAGGGCGACGGCGTGCGTAGGAGCGGCGTGCGACATCTCCAGGACAACCGGACAGTCGGCCTCCCCCAGGCATGAGACGTCCGCGCAGAGCACATA
>JBHWSH010000005.1:0-5082 GCA_043427135.1 Marmoricola sp.
GCATTCGCCTACAACACCGCCGCGATCCCACTGGCCGCGTTCGGGCTGCTCAACCCCATGCTCGCCGGAGCCGCCATGGCCCTGTCCAGCGCATTCGTGGTGTCCAACAGCCTGCGCCTGCGCAGCTTCACCGCACGCGCCGACACCAGCACCGAACCGGCGTCCGCCGGCCCGACACCGGCCCGCGAGCCAGTCAACGCCTGACCACCCCCGTCATCAACCCAACCGGAAGGAACACCCGATGACCGCACACAACCAGCTGAACCTGACCGACACCAGCACCGCCTCTGCAGGCGGCTGCTGCGGCCACAAGCCCAGCGCCCAAACTGCCGCCCAGACCCCGGCCGCCGACATGGCCGAGTGCCCGGTGATGGCCGGAACCCCCGTGGTCAAGGCCGAAGCAGAAGCAGCGGGCCTGTACCGCGACCACAACGGCCAGCGGTACTGGTTCTGCTGCGCCGCCTGCGGCCCACTCTTCGACGCCGACCCCGACCGCTACACCAACGCCGGATAACCCCACATAGCCCCGCGGCGAACGGAAGTGACGCTCCGCGCTCGGCGAACCACTTGAACGACCGAGCGCGGAGCATCACCGCCCACCCACAGCATCGGCACACATCCCCGAAGGCGAACAGCCCGCGACGAACAGCCACCACCGTGCCAGGAAGACAAACCCGACATGAACACGCACCCAGACCACGAACCCCAAGAGCACGCCGGCCATGCCGGGCATGCGGGACACGGCACGATGAATCACGCGGGTCACCACGACCCCACCCGTCACGACAGACACAGCGAGCACCATCAGGCCAGCAGCCACAGCGACCACGACGGCCACGCCGCGCACGTCGAGCACAGCACCCCTACAGCTCGCCCGGGAGACGATCAGCACGCCAACCACTCCGGCCACGCCAACCACTCCAGCCCTGACGATCATGCCGGTCACATGGGGCATGCCGGTCACATGGGGCACAGCGGGCATGCCGGGCACGGGGCCGATCATGTGGCGCGGTTCCGGCGGCTGTTCTGGATCATGCTGGTCCTGGCGGTCCCGGTCGTGGGACTCAACGAGATGTTCGCCCAGGTCATCGGCTACCGGCTCCCCGACGCCGCATGGGTGCCCTGGATCTCACCGCTGCTGGGCACGGTGATCTACCTGTGGGGCGGCTGGCCGTTCCTCACCGGCGCCATCTCCGAGATCCGCGCCCGCAAGCCCGGCATGATGCTGCTGATCGGGCTGGCGATCACCGTGGCGTTCGTCGCGTCCTGGGGGGCCAGCAGCGGGCTGCTCAGCCACGAGCTGAACTTCTGGTGGGAACTGGCGCTGCTGGTCGTGATCATGCTTGCCGGGCACTGGATCGAAATGCGCTCCCTGGCACAGACGACCTCCGCGCTGGACTCCCTGGCAGCCCTGCTGCCCGACGAGGCCGAGAAGGTGGTCGGCGACGACATCGTGAAGGTCGCCCCGGCCGATCTGGCCGTCGGTGACATCGTGATCGTCCGCCCAGGCTCTGCGGTGCCCGCCGATGGGCGGATCGTCGACGGATCGGCGTCGATGGACGAGTCGATGGTCACCGGCGAGTCCAAGACCGTCCGCCGCGACAAGGGCGCCCAGGTCGTCGCCGGGACCGTGGCCACCGACTCCGGGCTGCGGATCGAGGTCACCGCGACCGGCGACGACACCGCGTTGGCTGGCATCCAGAAGCTCGTCGCCGACGCGCAAGCCTCCTCCTCCCGCGCGCAGCGGATCGCCGACACCGCGGCCGGGTGGCTGTTCTGGTTCGCGCTGGGCGCGGCCGCGATCACCGCCGTGGTCTGGTCGCTCGTCGGCCTGCCCGATGATGCCGTGATCCGCACCATCACCGTGCTGGTGATCGCCTGCCCCCACGCTCTTGGCCTGGCCATCCCCCTGGTGGTCTCGATCGCTACCGAACGTGCCGCCCGCGGCGGGGTCCTCATCAAGGACCGCCTCGCGCTGGAGTCGATGCGCACCGTCGATGCCGTGCTGTTCGACAAGACCGGCACCCTGACCAAGGGCGAACCCACCGTCACCGGCATCGAGCCCGTCGGGGACCACGACGAGAACCAGGTACTGGCCCTGGCCGCCGCAGCCGAGGCCGACAGCGAGCACCCGCTGGCGCGGGCCATCGTCGGCGCCGCCCGAACCCGGAACCTGTCCGTGCCGAAAGCCACCGACTTCTCCTCCTCACCGGCTGTCGGAGTCACAGCGACCGTCGACGGCACCGTCGTCGAGGTCGGTGGCCCCTACCTGCTCGACCAGCACAGCGTGAGTGAACTCGCGATCGCCGACACCTGGCGCAGCGAAGGCGCGATCATCCTGCACGTTCTCGCCGACCGACAAGTCATCGGCGCACTCCGGCTGGCCGATGAGATCCGGCCCGAATCGCGCGACGCCGTGACCGCGCTGCACGCCGCGGGAGCGCAGGTGGTCATGATCACCGGCGACGCGCAAGCCGTCGCCGACACCGTCGCCAAGGACCTGGGCATCGACCGCGTCTTCGCCGGTGTGCGCCCCGAGGACAAGGCCGCCAAGGTCGCCGAGCTGCAAGCCGAGGGCCGCAAGGTCGCCATGGTCGGCGACGGCGTCAACGACGCCCCCGCCCTCGCACAAGCCGATGTGGGCATCGCGATCGGTGCCGGCACCGACGTCGCGATCGGGTCCGCCGGCGTCATCCTCGCCTCCTCCGACCCCCGCTCGGTCCTCTCGGTCATCGACCTGTCCCGCGCCAGCTACCGCAAGATGAAGCAGAACCTGTGGTGGGCAGCCGGCTACAACCTCATCTCCGTCCCGCTCGCCGCCGGTGTGCTCGCCCCCATCGGGTTCGTCCTGCCGATGAGCGTCGGCGCGATCCTCATGTCCGCCTCCACCGTCGTCGTCGCGCTCAACGCCCAGCTCCTGCGCCGCCTCGACCTCACCCCGCAGGCCAGCACCGCCAAGTTCCTCGACCACTCATCGCAGCCATGATCAGACACGCAAGACAACCATCATCGAAGCGACAAGAAGGGATCCGACGATGACAACGGCACCCCAAGCACCCTCAGAACCAACCTCCAGCCACGGCTACATCAGCGACAAGGATCGCTACCTCGCCCGTCTCAAGCGCATCGAGGGCCAAGCGCGCGGCATCCACCGAATGATCGACGAGGACACCTACTGCATCGACATCCTCACCCAGATCAGCGCCGTCACCGCAGCACTACAGAACGTCGCCCTCGGCTTGCTCGACGACCACCTCAAGCATTGCGTCGCAGCCGCCATCCACGATGGGAACGCCGAGATGAAGATCAAGGAAGCCTCCGACGCCATCGCCCGCCTCGTCAAGTCCTAGCCAGCGCGGATGCTCACTTCGCTGCGACACCTCAGAACCCTGGCCGGACTCGAGGAAGTTCGGTTGTCTGCCCGGCGCTGCTGCCAGGCGATGCGATGGGCCGTCACAGTCCGATTCGTCAGGACTACCGACGACCGATGACTGGCCGTGGCCCGAGCACGATGGGCAGCCACGGCTCGTAACTGGTCTGGCTCGGATCACCCGCCGGACTCTTGCCGCCCGCGGGCTGCCTTCTCCTCGCGCCGGGACTCGCAGGCGGAGGTGTCAGGCACACACGACAACCACGGTACAATCGAGAACGATTATCATTTCTGATGTGGCCGAGTTTGTCGGTTGCTTGTTCTGAAAGAAGTCGTCCCGATGAATCGCACCACTGCTCTCGCCCGGTCCTGCTGATCGCCGCGGGTGTGGCCCTGGCTGGCTGCACCGCCGCTCCGGATACGGCTGGACCCCCGAGTGCGGACACGATCACGGTAGTGGCCTCAACCACGGTGTATGGCGATCTGGCAGCCACGATCGGTGGGGACGCAGTGGAGGTGACGTCGAACATCGACGACCCGAACAAGGACCCGCATGAGTACGAGGCCAGCGCGCAGAACCAACTGGCTCTGTCCAACGCTCAGGTGGTGATCGAGAACGGTGGCGGCTACGACGACTTCGTGGACACCATGCTGGACTCGGCCGGCAACGACTCGGCCACGGTGCTGGACGCGGTGGACATCTCCGGCAAGACCGCCGAGGACGGCGAAGAGCTGAACGAGCACGTCTGGTACGACTTCCCGACCATGCTGCTGGTGATCGACGAGATCGAGTCGGCGTTCGCGAGGCTGGACCCCGACAACGCCGAGACCTTCGCCGACAATGCGGATGCGTTGCAGGCTGATATCGAGGAGCTGATCCAACGCGAGGCGGACCTCAACGCCCAGTACGCGGGGGCGGGCGTGGCGATCGGCGAGCCGGTGCCGCTGTACCTGTTGGAGGCAGTCGGGTTGGTCAACAAGACCCCCGACGCGTTCAGTGAGGCCATCGAGGAGGGCTCAGATGTGCCGCCGAGCGTGCTGCTGGAGACACTGGAACTGTTCACCGGCGGCGAGGTGGAGCTGCTGGCGTACAACGAGCAGACCGCCGGCCCGCAGACCGAGCAGATACTGGAAGCCGCGAACGAGAACGATATTGCGGTGGTCCCGGTGACCGAGACGTTGCCGGACGGCGACACCTACGTGTCCTGGATGTCAGGCAACCTGGACGCTATCGCGACCGCGCTCGGTTCGTGACCGGCCGAGACAACCCACCTGCCAGCGCGAAGCGATCATCCCTGCTGCCGGGGGAGGTCGTACTGAGCCTGCGGGGCGCATGCCTGGGGTTCGGGGACCGTACGCTGTGGGACGGGCTGGACCTGGACGTGCGGGCGGGCGAGCTGGTCGCGGTGCTGGGCGCGAACGGGTCCGGGAAGTCGAGCCTGTTGAAGGTGATCCTCGGGCAGCTGCCGTTGCGCGCAGGCACGGTGGAGTTCCTCGGGCAGCCGGTGCGGGGCGGGAACCGCCGTATCGGGTATGTGCCGCAGCAGAAGCTGTTCGATGAGGCGACCCCGCTGCGCGGACAAGACCTGATCGGGCTCGGTGTGGACGGGCACCGGTGGGGCATCCCGCTGCCCCGCCGTGGGGGCCTGACCCCGGTTCTTGGACACGCTGAATCCAGCACGTGGTGCTGGGGAAGCGAGATGATCCGAGAA
>JBHWSH010000006.1:0-9291 GCA_043427135.1 Marmoricola sp.
CGTTTTGATATGGCCGGATGGCCTGCCCCAGCACCCAGGCGGACTAGTCCGCATGGATCATTCGTGGACCCGTTTCCGTATTTTCTGCTGTAGGGCCCTCAAGTTCGGCAAGGTGAGCGCCGAGGGAATCTTTGGGAACAAGGTCCCGAGTCAGTCAAATGAAAACGGCGTCATAGAGACACTGGGAGGCCGTCTCCTTGATGCCAGCGCCACGGGAGAGGCAGATCACCATGAACTTTCACCTCAACACACGCAGCAGCACGCGCCGCATCGTCGCCAAGACGATGATGCTCGAGCTCGTCGACACCGCCGGCGCGACGACGCCGCTGCAGACCGAGCTCCGCTACGACGCGCAGGACCCCTACGCCGTGACCGCGACGTTCCAGACCATCGCCGGTGAGGTCGGCTGGACGTTCGCCCGCGACCTGCTCGTCTCCGGGATGGACGAGCCTTCGGGCGACGGGGACGTGCACGTGTGGCCGTGCCTGGACGACCGGGCGCAGGCCGTGGTCGTCATCGAGCTCTGCTCGCCGGACGGAGAGGCCCTGGTTCAGGGTCGCACCGGCGACTTCCGGTCGTTCCTCGAGGAGACCATCGACGTGGTGCCGCTGGGCACCGAGTCCGGTCTTGTCGACATCGACGCGGCGATCAGCTCGATCTTCGCCGGCGAAACCGCCTGAGCTCTCACTCGAGAGTCCGGCACGACGCCCTCCCGAGGACTTCGGCCGATCGGCACCGCGATCCGGTGCCGGCCGGTCGACTTCAATTCTCAGGGGTCGCAGTCCTCGGCTTCTCTGGCCCGCCACACGAGCGCCGCTTCCCGGGTGACCGGTCCGATCTCCAGGCTCCGCCCGTCGCAGCGAACGACCGGGTGCACATCACGCGTCGTCGAGGCCAAGAACACCTCCGCCGCGTCCTGCAGGATCTCGATCGGCTCGTCGATCTCGCGCGCCCCCAGCCACTCCACCAGCAGGCCCCGGGTCACGCCGGCCAGACACCCCGAGGCCAGCGTCGGGGTGCGGAGCTCGCCGTCGAGCACGTAGAAGACGTTGCTGCCGGTCCCTTCGCAAAGATGACCGACCGTGTTCGCGAACAGCGCCTCGTCAGCCCCGCGCTCG
This sequence comes from Marmoricola sp., assembly GCA_043427135.1. GTDB lineage: Bacteria > Actinomycetota > Actinomycetes > Propionibacteriales > Nocardioidaceae > Marmoricola_A. Next base: position 1,119 of record JBHWSH010000006.1, read on the forward strand.
GCCGCATAGGCAAGCGCGACGACGTTCTCGGCGTACGACGTGGTCTTGAGCCCCGCGACCGCCCCGCGCTCGTTGCGCGGCCACGGCACGGTGACGACCGAAGCCGGATCCGCCCGCTGTTGCATCGGGGCCAGGACGACCGCGAGAGTCGGTGGTCCGCTTCCGCGTCCTGACCCGGGCGGGGCGAACCCTGCCGTCCAGGTGATCCGCAGCCGGGCCAGCTCGTGGGACTCCGCGGCAAGGACAGCGGCGACGCCTGCGCGAACCAGTGCCTCGTCCGGAACCGGGAGACCCATCCCTGCGGCCGATACCGCCAGCCGATCCAGGTGTCTGCTGAGCGCGAAAGGCTGCCCGCGCACCACCTTCACCGCCTCGAACACGCCGTCCCCGACGGTGAACCCATGGTCGAGCACCGAGATCGCCCCGGCGGCCGCATCGTCCAGCAATCGGCCGTTGACCCATGCGCGCATGGGGGCACGGTACGGCGCCCGCAAACCTCCGGCGCGCGAGCCCGCCCCGCAGTTTGTGATTCGAACCCGGTCGGCTACAGTTTCGTCCGCACGGTGGATCGGGCGAGCCCGAGAAGCAGTCGCAGGCGGACGTAGCTCAGTTGGTAGAGCGCAACCTTGCCAAGGTTGAGGTCGCGAGTTCGAGCCTCGTCGTCCGCTCGGAGAAGGGTCGCGCGTCCCTCGTGATGGGCCCCTCCTTGGTGGAGTGGCCGAGAGGCGAGGCAACGGACTGCAAATCCGTCTACACGGGTTCAAATCCCGTCTCCACCTCGAAGCACCAGCAGCACCGAGGGCGATTGGCGCAGTGGTAGCGCGCTTCCTTGACACGGAAGAGGTCACTGGTTCAAACCCAGTATCGCCCACAGAGAAACCGCAGGTCAGAGGCCCTTTCGAGGGCCTCGACTTGTTTTCGAGGAACATACGAGGAACAGCCAGCGGGCCTCTGGGCACGTTCGGACACTCACCCAGCCCGGCGCCACCCGCCGACCGGTCGGGCGTCGATGAACCTCTCGATCGAGTCGAGCTTGATCCGCAACGTCTTGCGCCCGAGCCGTACGGCCTCGAGGTGCCCGTCGGCGATGTAGCGGCGCACGGTCTTCGTCGAGACAGCGAGGATGTCGGCCGCGTCGGTCAGCGACACGAGCTTGCGGGTGATGGTGGCAGCCATGGTCTTCTCCTGGGACGGTGGCGGCCCGTCTGGCCGCCCTCATCCCCCAAGGCCGCCGAGGGGCCGCGAGTGGCCAAGGCTGGCGCGATGTTCCGATCGCTTCTTGGCCACGGTCAGACCCCGTCCAACGGCGACACCCGCTTCGGTCGCGTCCGTCACCGATTGGGGATCGCTGATCGGGACCGGTACCCGCCGCTAGAGGTAGCCCGCGACACAAGCCGGTGGTGTCGTCGAGTCTGCCGCCATGAGCGAAGACTTGAGAGGGCATGACTTAGCCCCGGCGACATGGCCAAGGCCAGCGGTCCACCGGGGCTTTCAAGAGGAACGATACGTGAGAATGGGGGCGATGACAACGTCGCCACTGCCTCCGCCGAGTCCCGGGCCACCCGGGCCTGGGCCATGGGTAGAGCGCTGGCTGAGCCAGCCCCGACACGGTGTCTACCTGGCCGCCAGCCAAGGCGACCCGCAGTTGGCTCTGGACCTGTACGAGTGGAACGCCGAGATCAGCGCCGCCCTGTTGCGAGATCTCGCCCACCTGGAAGTCGGGCTACGCAACGCCTACGACCGCGCGCTCAGCGCGCGGTGGCCCGGACCCCCACACTGGACCACGGCCAACATCCCGGCCTTCGCACCGTTGTGGCGCACCCGTCGTGGTCGACGAGTCGACGTCAACCTGCGGACACGTGAGTCACTCCACCGTGCCGTGGACTCCGCCGGCGGCCCCGCCGCTCCACCCGGCAAGGTCATCGCTGAGTTGATGTTCGGCTTCTGGCGGTTCCTCAGCTCCTCCGCCCATGAGAAGTCGCTGTGGGTGCTATCCCTCCACAGGCGTTCGCACCGGGCACTGACCGGCGCGACGTCGACCGCCCCATCGGACGTCTGCACGGTCTGCGCAACCGAGTGGCCCACCACGAGGCACTCCTCAGGTACGACATCGCGGGACGCGTCACCGACATCGCGACCGTCGCCGGCCTGCTCGATCCCGACCTCGGCCGGCACCTGAGCGCGACCAGTCGAGTCACCCGGGTCCTCGTTCAGCGCCCCCGCTGAACACGAGACTGGCAGCTCGCCGCCGAGGTGGCAGAGGGGGCTTGTCGAAGTCGGCCCGCAGCGAGTTCCTGGTGAGGTCGAGCCCTGCTCGATGCCCGAGCCGACCCACAGCCCTGGTTCGGCCGGACCAACCCCATTGGAGGTGCGCCATGAACGCACTGCTTGTCGGGTACGCCCGATGCTCCACCGATCAACAAGACCTCACCGCGCAGCGTGACGGGCTGCTCGGACTTGGTGTCGAGGCCGAGCGGATTTACGTCGATCACGGCCTGACCGGCACCAACCGCGAGCGCCCCGGCCTGCGCGAGGCGCTGGCAGCCTGTCGTGCCGGGGACACGTTGGTCGTGACCAAGCTCGACCGGCTAGCCCGGTCCCTGCCTGATGCCCGGGCGCTCGCCGACGAGCTCACCACCCGCCAGATCAGCCTCAGCCTCGGCGGGTCCGTCTACGACCCCACCGATGCTGTCGGGAAGCTGCTGTTCAACGTGCTGGCGATGGTCGCTGAGTTCGAGTCCGACCTCATCAGGCTTCGCACAGTCGAGGGCATGAAGGTCGCCAGGGCCAAGGGCCGGCTGAAGGGCAAGCAGCCCAAGCTAAGCCGCAAGCAGGAAGCGCACCTCGTCTCGCTAGTGCACAGCGGCGAGTACAGCACCCTCGAGGTAGCTGAGCTGTTCGGGATCGGCCGCTCGACGGTCTATCGCGCGATCGAGCGCCAACGAATCGCGGCCAAGGCCGATCTTGCTGACGCCTCCACACGACGCTGATCGTCACCTCGTCGGCGTCCCGCAACCGACACCTCGGCGGGACGCCGATGAGCGGAACTGATCGGAGCCAGTCTCGACCACAGCGGCTTACCCAGAGGGGTTGCTAAGCGGACTGCTGGACGAGAGCCGGCGATGCTTCTGTTGGCTCACCCGTCCGCGACTGCATCCCGGCGGTGCCTCCCTCTCGGGATGCCTTGACATCCGCGCTGGAGGGACACAGCATGGCAAGAAGCAAGGAGGGCGTCCTATGAATGGTCGTCGCACGTATGTCAGGGTCGCGGCTACGTTCGCCCTCAGTGGCGCAAGCCTATTCGTAGCCGCGCCAGCTTCGGCGGAACCGACCATCGGCAATGGGTCGTGCGACCCGGGCAACGCCTGCATGTGGCAGCACGACAATAAGGGCGGCTCCCTCCTGGACGCGAGAGGCTGTGAGCCGGACTGGTACTGCGGCCTTCGTGACTTCAGCGAATGGTGGTACTTCAATTCTAACGTCAGCCCCGACAATCGAACCTCGTCGATCTTGCATCGCTCAGGCAACTATCCGTGGCTCGTTGTCACGCGGTATAGGCAGGGCGGTGGAACGCGGGCATGTTTTCAGCAGGGCGACTACATCCCGCAAACACAGCTTGCAAGCAAAGGTCTGAATGACAACATCTCATCGATGTATACCTCGACCGTCAACGACTGCAACCTGTGAGATGGGTGGGTGACGAAGATGAATCGGGGCTCGAAGCAAGTGATCGCGGGGCTCTTTGGTGCGGCACTGCTGGTCACCGCCATTCAAGCCCTACCATCAACGGCTGCACCCACCGTGATGATTCGGGGAACTCTTGCGGATCCGCACACTTTCTCACTGACGAACTTGCAGGATTCCGACGATCGAGCCTTAGTCGAGGTCACCCGAGCACGCGTCCACGACGTTTGTATGGCGGAGAAGGGCCTCTCGGAGGTACCGAAGGACGACGACGCCGCCATCGCTGCCTACAACAAAGCCTCGTTCGGTGATGACCTGGGGGCCGCTGATTCGCCGCCTGATCCGAGGTCTGTCGAAATCGCCGAAGGCGTGATAGTCGAAGTCAGCACCACTTGGACTCCCGAGTCCTGCCGTTGGAAAACTGACGCCTTTTTTGGGGTGGATCCGCTGGTGCGTAAAGGGCTACTCTACAAAATGATGGACTTGCTTTATCAGGGCGACCAGGCAGCACAGGCGGACCTCTCCGACGTGGCCTCGCAATGGGGCGAGTGTCTTGGGGACGCTGATGCGAGTGCCCAGGACCTGCTCAACGTGATCGATGACGCGGACCGAAACCCCTATGGTGGATTAGCGGCCGAGTGTCTAAGCGAGGGAATCGTGTCGGATGCGACCCGTATCCGAGCCAAGCACCACATCGCCGTGACCGATTCGAACGAGGAGATCGTAGCCGCATGGGTTCGGCTGATAGACCAGGAAACTAAGGTGGCCAGGGCAGCTAATTAGAGTGCGTAGGCGGGCCCGGGCTCGAAGTCGCACTCGCATGACTCCGATTCCCGTACGGCGATCCGCTTGCGGTACACGCTCTATCTGACGGCGTTGCCGTCCATCACGGTCGGTCAGCCCAGACGATCCTGGAGCAATGACGCGCCGGGCCGGCAAGCTCGCTCGCGACACCGCGTCGCCCGGCCAGAGCCATGAGCACCGCCTCGCCGGTGCCGCGTGCCTCGGGTCCCTTGCCGCGGACCCAGTCGACGTCGGTAGCGACCAGCCGGACCCCACGCCCGTGCCACCAGCCGCCCAGCGGAGGTGCGGTGACTGCGAAGGGCAGCGCGTATCGCAGCCGTTGGGCGGGGATATCGCGCTTCATCCCCAGAGGACGGCGCATGTCCTGGTGGTGGATGAGGCTGTCGACCAAGCCGACGCCACCACCCCGGGCTGCGGTCGTGCCGCGCGGCTCCAGATGCGCCCGCAGGAACGCGACCAACTCCGCCGGAGGGCGATGCTGGTAGTCGACCATCGCCTCAGTGTTGAGCCTCGCGGGCCGAAAGCCTGCCCGGGCAAACAACCTGAGGACCTCGGTTCGGCTGCGCTCCTCGTAACTCACGACGTGCGCGGCCACGTCTCGCACCCGCCAGCCCGCACAGAGACTGGGCGCCTCCCACTGCTCGGCCAACAGCGACTCGAGGAAGTCGGCCATCTCGGCCCGCTCGGCAGCTGCCATCGCCATGGCGTCCATGACCACGTCCTTTCCACATCGCTTCGGGTTCGCGCTCGCCTCAAGCGGTCGAGTCACGGACTTAGCCTCGATCCACCGATGAGTTGGTCGGGTGAGCGCGTCGTGAAGTGAGAATGCCCTTACGTGCTGGGAAAATCTGTCTTCTCTAGGGACCGATTTCCACCATCACGAAGGGCATCTCGTAGATGCAACTTTGCCACACGCCTCGTGCCACCTCAGCGGTGTTCGACGATCCGAATCTCGTGTCGTCGGCTGGGTTGGTCCCGGTGCTCACCCTGGCCCTGTCTTCGGGGCTCGGCGAGCTCGCCCAGCAGCACCTCACGGTGCCGACCGACAAGGGCGCCAACGCCGGGCTGAAGGTCACCTCTCTGGTGGCCGGGATGGTCGCCGGCGCGGACAGCATCGATGACATGGCGCTGCTTCGACACGGTGGGATGGGTCGGGTCTTCGCCAACGCCTACGCACCCTCGACGCTGGGTTCATTCCTGCGCTCGTTCACCTTCGGTCACGTCCGCCAACTCGACGCGGTCGCCTCTCGGTTCCTGACCAGGCTGGCCAACAAAGCACCGCTGATCGCAGCACCCGGGGAAGCCGGTGCTCGGGTGATGGTCGACATCGACGACACCATCATCGAAGTCCACGGCTACACGAAACAGGGTTCGGGCTACGGCTACTCCGGTGTCCGCGGACTCAACGCGCTCCTCGCCACGGTGAGCACCAGCCAGTCGGCGCCGGTGGTCGTGGCCCAACGACTCCGCAAGGGATCGTGTGGTTCTCCGCGGGGCGCGGCCCGGCTGGTCGCCGACGCGTTGAAGACCGTCGCCACGTTGTCCTCGGCCTCGTCTGGGACCAAGGCGTTGGTGCGTGCCGACAGCGCGTTCTACGGCCATGCAGCCGTCCGCGCCGCGATCCGAGGTGGCGCCGACGTGTCGGTCACCGTGCGGATGGATCCCAAGGTCAAAGCCGCGATCTCCGCCATCGGTGAGGATGCGTGGACGCCGATCGAGTACACCGACGCCGTGTTCGACGAGCAGACCCAGACCTGGATCTCGCGCGCCGAGGTCGCCGAGATCCCGTTCACCGCGTTCACCTCCAAGAAGAAGGCCGAGCAGGTCGCCGGCCGGCTCGTGGTCCGCCGGATTCCGGACCTCAACCCCAAGAGCAACCATGGCCAGGAGACGCTGTTCGACACCTGGCGCTTCCACGCCTTCTTCACCACCACCAGCCCCGCTGTGGCCGACACTGTGTCCGCGGACAAGACCCACCGTGGCCACGCGATCATCGAACAGGTCCACGCCGACCTCAAGCACGCAGCCTTGGCGCACCTGCCCTCGGGCAAGTTCACCGCCAACGCAGCCTGGCTCGTGCTGGCCGTGATGGCGTTCAACCTGACCCGAGCCGCCGCAACCCTCACCGGCCCGGGACTCGCCAAGGCCACCACCGCGACGATTCGCCGCAAGGTGATCACCGTCCCCGCCCGGATCGCGTCCTCGGCACGAAGAGTGACCCTGCACCTCCCAGCGCACTGGCCCTGGGAGACAGCCTGGAGCGACCTGTTCAACCGGGCCTGCGGACCACCACCGGCACCGACGACCTGACCGCCCCCGCCGACACCGGCACGACGAGCAACCTGGAACGACCTGGCAGCGAGGCCAGACGGACGGTCACGCCCACGCGCCCCAGACCAAGCGTCAGTGACTGCGACCGCTCAGCCCGGCCTCATCGGTGGATCGAGGCTTAGCCTCGCCGGTTGCCTAGCGAGACGTCTTCATGGCCGCCCGCTTGACGGTCGCGTCGTCATTCATCAGGTCGTTGTACCTGCTGGACCCCATCGGCACGAGTGCGACGCGGCCCTCTGCATTGGCATGGATGCCCCAGCCATAGCTCTTGGCCAACGGCGAGGTCCGCAAGCAGGGCTGCCCCTTGGAAAAGAACTCGGCACGTGCTGCTTTCCGCTCCTGGGTGTCGATGCCTTTGCGGTCGGCAAAGACACCGAAGAGCACATCGTCGCTCGTCAGTTCGTAGTCATGGCCATGCATCATCGCGAACTGCAGCTCGGCGACCGACCCCTTTCCTGTAGGTGGTGCCGTCGCCGCCACGGCCTTGGTGTCTGGTGACACCGCGATCAGCGTGTTCACGTAATTGGTCGTGTGCATCAACACATCATGGCAGTGGGGTGCGACACCCGGTGAGGAGTCGTAGGCAGGCCGGGATGCCAAAGCTCTTCACCGACTGAGGATCCGCTTGCGGTCAACCGGTGTGCACATGCGGATGATCCCGTGCGCACGGCTAAACCGGATCGCTCCTGCCCGGCGTATCTGGAATATGGAGGCGACCGTCGTCGTGCGTGGCAGGGTGAGCCGCGTGCAGCCCTCGGAGTTCACCGCCTGGGTGGAGCCGCACCTGCCCGCGATGAGCCGGTACGCCGCGCGCCTGGTGCCCGCAGCCGACCGCGACGACGTGGTCCAGGAGGCGCTGGTCCGCGCCTGGCGCCGGCACACGACTTACGACGACCGGATCGGCGCCCCGTTGCCGTGGCTGCTCGCAATCGTTGCCGACCGCGCCCGACGGTACCGCACCCGCACCCGCCCGACTGTCGAGCTCGCGGACACGCCGGTCGAGCCTGTCGAGACGGACGTCGACCTCGAGCGCGCTGTGCTGCAACTGTCGGGACGCCAGCGCCAGGCGGTCGACCTCTACTACTTCGTCGGCCTCGACGTCGCCACCTGCGCCCAAGTGATGGGCTGCGCGGAGGGCACCGTGAAGGCCACGCTCCACCAGGCCCGCGGCCGCCTGCGCGCGCTGCTGGGTGACGACTTCGGAGGTGCGTTATGAACGACGACCAGCTCGACAGGCTGCTCCACCGGGCCGGAGCGCGGTGGCGAGACGACCAGCCGCCGGCGCCCGCCGTCGACGCGACTTCCCTGACGGCGCCCAAGCAGCCACGCTGGGTGGCGCCCGTCGCGGCGGCGG
>JBHWSH010000007.1:0-5828 GCA_043427135.1 Marmoricola sp.
GCTCTAGGGCGTCGTCCTCGCCAGCGGCGCTGCGCGCCTCGAGCCGCGCCCGCACCTGCGGGTCAGCCGGCGGGATCTCGAGCTCGTCGAGCGCGGCCCGGACGTAGAGCCCCGACCCACCGGCGAGCACCGGCATGCGGCCGCGCCCGCGGATGTCGGCTATAGCGGCCCTGGCCGCCGACTGGTACGCCGCGAGCGTCGACTCCTCGGTGACGTCGAGGACGTCGAGGAGGTGGTGCGGGACACCCCTTCGCTCCGCCGCCGGCAGCTTGGCCGTGCCGATGTCCATGCCTCGGTAGAGCTGCATGGAGTCGGCGTTGACGACCTCGCCGTCGAGCCGCTCGGCGAGGTCGAGGGCCAGCCCGGACTTGCCCGTCGCGGTAGCCCCGACGACGGCGACGACCTCGGTGGCACTCACTCCTCGTCGTGGCCGAAGGGGTCGCGGTCCTCCCCCGGCATCCACGTGTGCCCGGGGACACCCCAGCCCTCGACCTTGACCGCCTTGCGGGCCTTCTTCTGCCAGCGCTCCCCGAGCCGGTCGACGTAGAGGAAACCGTTGAGGTGGTCGTACTCGTGCTGCATGCAGCGGGCGAACCAGCCGGTCGCCGTGAAGTCGAGCTCGTTGCCGTCGACGTCCCAGCCCGTGACGTGCGCGCTCTCGCCGCGGCGCAGCGGGAAGGAGTAGCCCGGCACGGAGAGGCAGCCCTCGGACTCGTGGTCGCGGTCCGGCTCGCCGGCGGCGGGCTTCGTCGCCTTGACGAAGGGGTTGATGATGTGGCCGAGGGCGGGGACCCCGTCCTCGTTCTCCATCTTCCAGGTGAAGATCCGCAGGCCGACGCCAACCTGGGTGGCGGCCAGCCCGACGCCGTTGGCCGCCTCCTGGGTGTCGTACATGTCCTGGACCAGGGTGCGGATCTCGTCGTCGATGGTCTCGACGGGCAGAGCGCGGGTGTGCAGGACGGGTTCGCCGGAGATGACGATGGGGCGGATGGTCATGACGGGGATTCTCCCATCACGACCATCCGCCCCGTGCGCGGCGTGTGCTTCGTGCGCGCCGTCAGGCTCAGGCCTGCTTGATCGCCGACACGTCGAGGGCGAGGGTGATCTTCTTGGAGACGAGGACACCACCGGTCTCGAGGGCGGCGTTCCAGGTCAGGCCCCAGTCCTCGCGCTCGACCTCGGTCTTGGCCGAGAAGCCGATGCGGGTGTTGCCGAAGGGGTCCTGCGCGGTGCCCTCGTACTCCGCCTTGAGCTCGACCGGCTTGGTGATGCCCTTGATCGTCAGGTCGCCGACGAGGACGAAGTCGTCGCCCTGGACGTCCTTGATGCCCGTGGAGACGAAGGTGATCTCCGGGGTGGTGTCGGCGTCGAAGAAGTCCGCGCTCTTGAGGTGGGCGTCGCGGTCCTCGTTGCCGGTGTCGACGGAGGCGACCTTCATCGTGGCGTTCGCAGTGGAGGCGGCGAAGTCCTCGGCGACGACGACCTGGCCCTCGACGTCGCGGAAGTAGCCGCGGACCTTCGTGACCATCGCGTGGCGGGCGACGAAGCTGACCTCGGTGTGGCTCGGGTCGATGGCGTAGGTGCCGGCGGGGATGGAGATGCTCATGGTGACTCCTCAGGGGATCGGGTCTGTGGTCTGGCCTCGTGGCCCGGCGCAGTCCTGCGCCGCTGACGAGAACATTAGTTGACGGTTTGAGTATTCCGCAAGTTGATCCATCAACTTTTTTTCGGGGCACCCTTCCGGTGCCCACGGGCGGCTGCGTGTGGTTCGGTGATCGGGACGTTGCGTCCGCAGCGTCGCAGTCTCACGAAGGGAGCACCACATGGGCATCTTCGACAGCGCCAAGGACAAGGCCGGCGAGCTCAACGAGCAGCACGGCGACAAGATCGAGGAGCACTCGGACACCGGCCTCGACAAGGCCGGCGAGTTCGCCGAGGGTAAGGGCGTCAGCGCCGAGCACGTCGAGAAGGGCCGCACGGCGGCCGACGGTCGCATCGGCAACGAGTGACCCGCTCCTCCTGAGCAGCGCGAAGGGGGGACGTCCCGTCATGGGACATCTCCCCTTCGTCATGCCGTGCGGCTACGCCCCGCAGGCCGGGCCGCTGACCGGCACCGTTTCGGGCGCGCCGATCCGCGGCATCCCGAGGGAGACGGCGGGCTTGCCCGCCGGCTGCTCCTGCGCGGCAGCCCACGCGTCTCCGCCCTTCGTCCCGCGAACCGAGTAGGTGCCGCCGGAGAGCGCTCCGTCGGCGATGAGGTGGTGCGGCGCGCCATAGGTGACGTCGACCATCACGACGTCGCCGGGGCGAGGCTCCTCCGCGCCCTCCGGCACGGCGAAGTGGACGAGCCGGTTGTCCTGCGCGCGCCCGGACAGCCGCTGGGTCTCCCCGTCCTTGCGCCCCTCCCCCGTCGCGACGAGGACCTCGACGGTCCTGCCCTCCTGCTGGCGATTCTCCGCCCAGGAGATCTCGTCCTGGAGGGCCACGAGCCGCTCGAAGCGCTCCTGGACGACCTCCTTCGGGACCTGGTCGGCCATCGTCGCGGCGGGCGTGCCCGGACGGATGGAGTACTGGAAGGTGAAGGCGCTGCTGAAGCGGGACTCCCGCACGACGCGCAGCGTCTCCTCGAAGTCCGCGTCGGTCTCGCCGGGGAAGCCGACGATGATGTCGGTCGTGATCGCTGCCTCCGGGATCCGGTCGCGGACCGAGTCGATGATCCGAAGGAAGCGCTCGCTGCGGTAGGAGCGACGCATCGTCCGCAGCACCGCGTCGGAGCCGGACTGGAGCGGCATATGCAGGCTCGGCATGACGTTGGGGGTCTCGGCCATGGCGTCGATGACGTCGTCGGTGAAGGCCGCCGGGTGAGGGCTGGTGAAACGGACCCGCTCCAGGCCCTCGATGTCACCGCACGCGCGGAGCAGCTTGCCGAACGCGAGCCGGTCGCCGAACTCGACGCCGTAGGAGTTGACGTTCTGCCCGAGCAGGGTCACCTCGATGACGCCCTGCGCGACGAGCGCCTCGACCTCGGCGAGGATCTCGCCCGGACGGCGGTCCTTCTCCTTGCCGCGCAGCGCGGGGACGATGCAGAAGGTGCACGTGTTGTTGCAGCCCACCGAGATCGAGGTCCAGCCGCTGTACGCCGAGTCGCGCCGGGTGGGCAGCGTCGAGGGGAAGGTCTCGAGCGACTCGAGGATCTCGACCTGCGCCTCCTTGTTGTGGCGCGCGCGGTCGAGCAGCGCGGGCAGGCTGCCGATGTTGTGGGTGCCGAAGACGACGTCGACCCACGGTGCGCGCTGGACGATCGTGTCGCGGTCCTTCTGCGCCATGCAGCCACCGACGGCGATCTGGAGGTCGGGGTTGCGCAGCTTCTTCGGGCGCAGCTGGCCGAGGTTGCCGTAGAGCTTGTTGTCCGCGTTCTCGCGCACCGCGCAGGTGTTGAAGACGACGACGTCGGCGGTCTCCGGACGGCCGTCCGTGGGCAGGGAGGCGAGGTCGACGTAGCCGGCGGTCTCGAGCAGCCCGGCGAGCCGCTCGGAGTCGTGGACGTTCATCTGGCACCCGTGGGTGACAACGCTGTACGTCCGCCCGTGGCCGTGTGGATTCATCACCGAGAAAGGTTACGTGTGGTGAACACCCGCGAGCGAATCATGCAGGTTGCGTTGGAGGGGGACCTGCGCAGGTCAACGATTCCGTCCTACCGCCGTCTGCTCGACGGTCTGGGATTGCTCGACTACGACCTGAGCAAGGAAGTCCTAGAGCGCATCGGGGCAATCGAGGACCGGAACACGCGACGGGCAACGGTCATCGCCGTACGCTCGGTGTTCGGCTGGCCCATCAAGATTCAGAGCGCCCGTCCCCGCTACAACCTGCCCAGCGAGGACACGCTCAGGCTGGCGCTCATGACCTCGCCGCACGAGGCTCGCGGGCTGCTCATGATGTACGCAGGGCTGAGGATCGGAGAGTCCCGCGCAATCAAGCGGCGCGACGTGGACGGCGATCGCCTGACCGTCAACAAGCAAGTGCAGATGCTTCACGAGACCGGCAAGCCAACAACGCTCGCGGTCGGTCCCTTGAAGTCGGCGTGCTCAGACTCGACGGTGGTCATTCCGAACTGGTTGACCGCCGTTGCGGAGTCACTAGCTGAGACCGCGAAGCCAGAGAGCCTGCGGGAGTCGCTGCGCCGTAGCGGCAAGCGCGCCGGTATCGCTCTCAACCCGCACATGCTCCGACACTGGTACGCCACGACGCTCATCGAGAACGGAGTAGCACTCCCCGTCGTGCAGAGACAGATGCGGCACTCGGACATCGCCGGACGCTCCGTACATTCGTTCAGAGCGACGCCGGAGCGAGCGCTCACGACCTCTTCGGTTGAGCGAACGCGTGTCACCAGCCGTCAGGTGTCGGTGGCGTGTGCTGGACTCTTCTTGCCCAACACCGAGGAGGAACCGTGAATCAAGGGGTAACACGCACGCCACCGGTCGCGGTTGTCCGCCAACTCCGTCAAGAAGTCGGCTTCCGCTGCCCGGTGGATGTAGGCGGGGAGCCCTGCGGCTCCCCTTACCTTACTTGGCATCACTTCGACCCTCCGTGGCGGGACGAGAACCACCACCGACCCGAGGGCATGATTGCGCTCTGTCAGGAACACCACCGCAAAGGCGACGCCGGTGCGTTCACACGCGACCAGTTGAAGGCCCTGAAGGACCAAGGCGAGCGCCTCGCGGAGTCAGTGCAGGGCCGCTTCGACTGGATGCGTCGGGATTACCTCTCCATCATCGGCGGCAACGCCTACCTTCGGACCCCTGTCGCTTTGGAGATTGGCGGCAAGCCTGCGGTCTGGTGGACCAAGAATCAGCGGGAAGAGATGCTGCTGAACTTCGACTTTGAGGTTCCCGGCCACCCACCGCGCGTTGCAATCCGAGAGAACTTCTGGACGGTGTCACCAGCGAACTTGAAGGACCTGACATGTCCGCCATCCGGCAAGGAGATTCGGGTGGACTTCATGAACGGCGACGTCTTCCACACGCGCTTCACTGAACTGACGTCGGCGTCGGACCTCACCCGACGCCACGGATGGATGTCAAACTGGGCGAGCGGTCTGGTGTATCCGCTGACGCTTGTTGAGGTCTGGGAACGATGGAGTGGCCACGGTCTGGTGCTTTCTCCCGAGGGCACATCACTCGGGGGCGGGTTCATGAGCCATTGCTTCATGAGCGACTGCGGCGTCGGGGTCAGTCTCGGCGCTCCGTCCCCTGCAGCACCGCCACTCAACGGCATGCAACGAGTCCTCGACGAGTTCACCCGGCTCTACGGTCCAGACGGCTACCAGCCCGGCAGGTGAGGTCAAGTCCCGGGTAGTGGTGTAGCGGCTGCGTTCTCCTTCTTGGGGTTCAGGCCGTGAGTGCGGGCAGGTTGTCGGCTCCGATCTCGGGTTCGGTGGTGGGCACGATGTTGATGCGGGAGCGGGCCAGGACGTCGAGGCCGAGGTAGCGCCGTCCTTCGGCCCATGCGTCGGTTTGCTTTGCCAGGACCGCGCCGACCAGGCGCACGATAGCCTCGCGGTTGGGGAAGCTCCCGGCGGCGTCGGTGCGCCGGCGGATCTCCTTGTTGAGCCGTTCGGTGGGGTTGTTGGACCAGATCTGGGTCCAGATCTCTTTCGGGAACGCGGTGAACGACAGCAGGTCGGCACGAGCACGGTCGAGGTGCTCGAACACCTCGGGGAGCTTGTCCTGGACGTAGTCGAGGAGCCTGTCGAACTGGGCGTGGACCGCGGTGGCGTCGGGCTGGTCATAGACGCTGTGCAGCATGGCCTTGACCGCTGGCCACATGCT
>JBHWSH010000008.1:0-4192 GCA_043427135.1 Marmoricola sp.
AGACTCCGCGTCTCGAAACCACCCGGTCAGTCGGGCTCGACCACCGAGTTTTCCCGTTTGGCGTCGACGCCGGCCTCCTTGCGCTGCTCCGGCGTGATCGGCGCGGGCGCAGAGGTGAGCGGGTCGAAGCCGCCACCGGACTTGGGGAACGCGATCACGTCGCGGATCGAGTCGGCGCCCGCGAGGATCGCCACGATGCGGTCCATGCCGAGCGCGATGCCACCGTGCGGCGGCGCGCCGTACTTGAACGCATCGAGGAGGAAGCCGAACTTCTCCTGCGCCTCTTCCTCGCCGATGCCCATCACCGCGAAGACGCGCTTCTGCACGTCCTCACGGTGGATTCGGATGGACCCGCCACCGAGCTCGTTGCCGTTGCAGACGATGTCGTAGGCGTAGGCCAGAGCCGATCCAGGGTCGGTGTCGAAGGTGTCGAGGTGTTCGGCCTTGGGGCTGGTGAAGGCGTGGTGCACCGCGGTCCAGTTGCCGCCGCCCACGGCGACGTCACCGCCGGCCACGGCGTCGGAGGTGGGCTCGAATAGCGGCGCGTCCACGACCCACGTGAAGGCGAACTGCGACTCGTCGATGAGCCCGCCGCGGCGCCCGATCTCGAGGCGTGCTGCTCCCAGAAGGGCGCGGCTCGACTTGGTCGGGCCGGCCGCGAAGAAGATCGCGTCGCCCGGCTTCGCCCCTACGTGGGCGGCGAGACCGGCCTTCTCCTCGTCGGTGATGTTCTTGGCGACCGGCCCGGTGAGTTCGCCGTCGTCCTGGACCAGCACGTAGGCCAGGCCGCGGGCACCGCGCTGCTTGGCCCACTCCTGCCAGGCGTCGAGCTGCTTGCGTGGTTGGCTGGCGCCGCCGGGCATGACGACGGCACCGACGTACTCGGCCTGGAACACGCGGAACGGCGTGTCTGCGAAGTAGTCGGTGCATTCCACGAGCTCCAGGCCCATCCGCAGGTCGGGCTTGTCGGAGCCGAACCGCGCCATCGCGTCGGCGTAGGTCATCCGCGGGATCGGTAACGGGATCTCGATCCCGATGAGCCGCCACATCGCGGCGAGGACGTCCTCGGTCAGCGCGATCACGTCGTCCTGCTCGACGAAGCTCATCTCGACGTCGAGCTGGGTGAACTCGGGCTGGCGGTCGGCGCGGAAGTCCTCGTCGCGGTAGCAGCGCGCGATCTGGTAGTAGCGCTCCATCCCCGCGACCATCAACAGCTGCTTGAACAGCTGCGGGCTCTGCGGGAGGGCGTACCAGCTGCCCGGATGGAGCCGCGCAGGCACCAGGAAGTCCCGTGCCCCTTCGGGCGTCGACCGAGTGAGCGTGGGGGTCTCGATCTCGACGAAGCGATGGGAGTCGAGTACGTCGCGGGCGGCCTTGTTGACCTGGCTGCGCAGACGCAGAGCGTGGGCCGGTCCGCTGCGACGCAGGTCGAGGTAGCGGTGCTTGAGCCGCACCTCCTCGCCGACCTCCACATGCTCGTCGATGGGGAACGGCAACGGGGCGGCGGCGCTCAGCACCTCCACCTCGTCGGCGATCACCTCGATGTCGCCGGTCGGCAGGTTGGGGTTGTGGTTGCCCTCCGGACGCTCGGACACCTGGCCGACGACCTTGATGCAGTACTCCGAGCGCAGCTGGTGCGCCACTGCCTCGTCGCGCACCACCACCTGCACCACCCCGCTGGCCTCACGCAGATCGAGGAAGGCCACGCCGCCGTGATCGCGGCGCCGCGCGACCCAACCGGCCAGCGTGACGGTCTGCCCGACGTGCTCGGCGCGCAATGCGCCGGCGTCATGCGTGCGGATCAACGGGGGGCTCCTTCGGAATGGATGACACGGGCGGTCAGGTCGGCCTGGGGTGGACTCCAGGTGTCGGGGTCCGCGGCCTGCTGGTCACCGGTGCGGATGTCCTTGACCTGGTCGGCTTGGGTGGAGACGTCACCGTCGGGGAACCAGACGTAGGGGATGCCGCGCCGCTCGGCGTACCGGATCTGCTTGCCGAACTTCTGCGGGCTCGGCGCCACCTCGGTGGCGATCCCGCGCTCCCGCAGGCGCTGGGCCAACCGATCGCATGCCGGGCGGGAGTCCTCGTCGGGAAGCGCGACGAGTACGACGCTGGGCACCGATCGGTCGGCGGTGAGAACGCCGCGCTGGAACAGCGGGACCAGCAACCGGCTCAAACCCAAGGAGATGCCTACTCCGGGGTACGTCGACCGGCCGTCGTCGGCGAGCGCGTCGTACCTGCCGCCGGAGCAGATCGACCCCAGCCGGTCGTGCCCTTCGAGCCGTGTCTCGTAGACGGTCCCGGTGTAGTAGTCCAGACCGCGGGCGATCTTCAGGTCTGCGACGACGCGGACGCGGTCACCGGTGAGCTCAGCGCATCCCTCGACGACGGCGGCGAGTTCCTCGAGGCCTTGGTCGAGCAGGTCGCTTCGTACGCCGAGGGCGCGGACCTGACCGACGAACGACGTGTCCTCACTGGTGATCGCGGCCAGCTCCAGGCAGCGGTCGGCCTGCCCGGAGTCGAGCCCAGCCTCACTGAGCAGCAGCTCTCGGACCGTTGCGGCAGGCAGCTTGTCGAGCTTGTCGATCACACGCATGACGGCGTCGATGTCGGTGGCACCGATGCCTTGGTAGAACCCTTGGATCAGCCTGCGGTTGTTGACCTGCAGCCGCAGGGGCGGCAGGAAGTCCAACCTGGTCAGGGCATCGACCATCACGCGAGCGATCTCGACGTCGTGGTGGAAGGCCAGGACGTCACGACCAACCACGTCGATGTCGACCTGGGTGAACTCGCGGAAGCGGCCGTCCTGCGGACGCTCCCCGCGCCAGACCTTCTGCACCTGGTAGCGCCGGAACGGGAACTCCAGGCGACCCGCGTTCTCCAACACGTAGCGGGCGAAGGGGACGGTCAGGTCGAAGTGGAGCCCGAGGCCGGGCCCCGCCTCGTCGTCACCGGCTTGCAGGCGCTTGAGGACGTAGACCTCTTTGGAGGTCTCTCCCTTGCGCAGCAGCTGGTCGAGCGGCTCGACCGCACGCGTCTCGAGCGACGCAAAGCCGTGCAGCTCGAAGGTTCGAGTCAGACTGTCGAGGACCTGCTGCTCCACCAGTCGCTGCGCGGGGAGGAGCTCGGGGAAGCCACTGAGCGGCGTGGGCCTCGCCATCGTCACAGGCCTCGGGATGGGGCGGGCTCGGTGCCCCCGCTGCGGATGATCTCGAGCAGGAAGGGGTTGGTCGCACGCTCGCGCCCGATGCTGGTCTGTTCGCCGTGTCCGGGGAGGACCGCGATGTCGTCGGGCAGGGTCAGGACTTTGGACTCGAGGCTGCGGAGCATCTGGGCGTGATCTCCGCCGGGCAGGTCGGTGCGGCCGATGGAGCCGGCGAAGAGGAGATCCCCCGAGAACATCACCTGGCTGACCTCCCGGTGCGCGGCGTACGGCGTGCGGAAGGTGATCGACCCCTGGGTGTGCCCTGGCGTGTGATCGACGGTGAAGTGCAGCCCGGCCAGCTCCAACTCGGCACCGTCGCTGATCTCCGCGACGTCGTCAGGCTCGGCGAACTCATACTTGCCTCCGAGCAGCATGCCGGCGGTCTCCGGCGACATCCCTGCCAACGGGTCGCTGAGCAGGTGCCGGTCGTCCGGGTGGATGTAGGCAGTGGCGTCATAGCTGCCGGCGACGGGGGCGACGCACCACATGTGGTCGATGTGTCCGTGCGACACCAGCACGGCCACCGGTTTGAGGTTGTGCTCGCGGACGACCTCGGCCACCCCCGGGGCCGCGTCCTTGCCCGGGTCGACGACCACGCACTCGTTGCCGGGCCCGGTCGAGACGACGTAGCAGTTGGTCCCCCACGGTCCGGCGGGGAATCCCACGATGAACACTGCTGCACTCCTGGTCGGCGTCGGTCGGCGGTGGTCCGGCGCTCCGGACGCCCCTGACTCCTCCGAAGCCTACCGACCCGCGCGGCCGGCCTTCGCCCTGCGTGGCACCGACGAGCACCGGGCGGTCCCCGAGTGTCTAGACTCGTCGTGACGCCTGTCTACGATGGCCGGCGTACGACCAGATGCGCACGGGGGCAGGTCCCCGGGTCGGACCCCTCCCTCCCGGCGCCGGCCCTCTCCACCGAGTCCGATGAGGGGACCGCCGTGAACAGCACGCCCGACGACCGGGATGCCACCAGCACCTCCGAGACGC
>JBHWSH010000009.1:0-16488 GCA_043427135.1 Marmoricola sp.
TGTCTAGGGCTTGAGGCCGGACTTCTCCGGCTCGAGGTAGTAGGACTTCTCCAGCATCATCGGGTCGATCTGCTCGGTCGGCACGAACTTCTCCACCGAGATCTCGCGGCTGCTGTTGGCCGGCAGCTCGGCGAGGTCGTCGTCGTCGAGGATGACCATCTCGCCGTCCTCGGTCTCGTAGCCCTTGGCGATCTCGGCGTACGGCACCTCCTCGCCGTCGATCGAGCAGACCCGCTTGTACTTGATCCGCCCGCCGTCCTTGGCGTGCACCTGGCGGAAGGAGATGTCGTGGCTCTCCGTGGCGGAGTAGAGCTTCACCGGCACGCTGACGAGGCCGAAGGAGACCGCGCCCTTCCAGATCGCCCGCATGGTGCCTCCTCGTCGTCGCCGGCCGGTCGGCAGTTGCCAGCCCGGAGTTCCTACCCAGGATGGTGGCTCGACAGACCTCGCACAATGGGACGTATGCGTCCGATGCTGGCGACCCGCGGCCGTCACCTCCCCACCGGGGGCGAGTGGGTGCACGAGGTCAAGTGGGACGGCATGCGGGTGCTCGCGCACGTCACCGACGGCGAGGTCCGGCTGCTGTCGCGCAACGACAACGACGTCACGGTCTCCTTCCCGGAGCTCCGTGGCCTCGCCGACGCGCTCGGCGGGCGTCACGTCGTACTCGACGGCGAGGTGGTCGCCTTCACCGAAGGTGTGCCTGTGTTCGGTGCACTGGCCGACCGTATGCACGTGAAGAATGCCCGCAAGGCCGAGCTCGCGGCCGCCCGCAACCCGGTGACGCTGCTGCTCTTCGACGTGCTCATGCTGGACGGGGAGGACGTCACCGGCCGGCCGTGGCACGAGCGGCGAGAGCTGTTGGAGGCACTCGGCCTGGACGGCGCGCACTGGCAGGTGCCCCCGGTGTACGACGACGGCGAGGTCCTGCTCGAAGCGACCAAGGCGCAAGGTCTTGAAGGCGTGCTCAGCAAGCGCCGCGCGTCGGCGTACCTCCCGGGAGCCCGGACGGAGGACTGGCTGAAGTTCCCGCACCGCCCGAGCGGCTCGTACGTCGTGGGCGGGTGGCGCGCGGAGAAGGGCGTCGGCACGCGGCTGGGTGCGCTCCTCGTGGGCCTGCAGACTCCGGAGGGCCTGGTCTATCGCGGACGGGTGGGCAGCGGAGTCGCGGGCAAGACAGCGCAGCGGCTCAGCGAACTGTTGGCGCCGCTCTCCTCGCAGGTGAACCCGTTCGCGACCGAGGTTCCGCGCGTGGACTGCCAGGGCACGGTCTGGGTGGAGCCGCGCCTGGTCGTGGAGATCGCCTCGCTCGGCATGACGCCGCAGGGCCGGTTGCGGCAGCCGGCGTACCTCGGCCTGCGGACGGATGTGACACCGGACGACCTGATCGACCCCATCGATGCGAGTGAGCTGGAGGAGACCGATGGCTGAGCGCGAGACGGTGCGGGTGGAGGTCGACGGCCGCACGCTCAACGTCAGCAGCCTCGCCAAGGTGATGTATCCGGAGTCGGGCACGACGAAGGCCGAGGTGCTGCAGTACTACGCGCAGGTCGCGCCGACGTTGCTGCCGCATCTGGCCGATCGGGCGGTGACGCGGATCCGCTGGCCGGACGGCACCGGTGGGCAGTCGTTCTTCGAGAAGAACAAGCCGTCGGGCTCCCCGGACTGGGTGCGCACCGTCGCGGTGTCCTCGACGGGGTCGCGCGGGGGAGGGGATCGCATCGACTATCCCGTCATCGAGTCGCTGGCCGACCTGACGTTCCTGGTCAACCTGGGGTCGCTGGAGCTGCACGTGCACCAGTGGAAGTTCGACGCCGACGACGAGCCGGTGAACCCCGACCGCATGGTCATCGACCTCGACCCGGGTCCGCCGGCTGGGCTACAGGAGTGCGCCCAGGTGGCGCTCCTGGTGCGCGCACGTCTGGAGGACCTCGGACTGAGCTCGGCGCCGGTGACCAGCGGCAGCAAAGGCATCCACCTCTACACGCCCATGCCCGGCGACCTCGACTCCGACCAGGTTCGCGAAGCCGCCAAGCAGATCGCGGAGGCGCTGGAGAAGGAGCACGCGGGGCTCGTCATCTCCCAGATGACCAAGGCGAAGCGCCCCGGCAAGGTCTTCCTCGACTGGTCGCAGAACACCGGCTCCAAGACCACGATCAGCCCGTATTCCCTGCGGGGCAAGGCGAAACCGTACGTCGCGGCGCCGCGCACGTGGGTCGAGATCGAGGAAGGCGCCGAGGACGCGCTTGCGTTGGAGCAGCTCGAGTTCCCCGACGTACTGGCTCGTCTCGAGGAGCACGGCGACCTCTTCGCCGCCCAACTCTACGGTACGTCCGGTGACTGAGGAGTGCCGCATTGTGAGCGGAGAGACACACCGAACCCCTTACAGATCCTGGCCACACTTCAGGTCCGCATCACGGCCGCAATCGCGCGCGTGGGGTGGACTCCGGAGTCTTTGATCCACCACGCAGGTCACAGACTCCGGGATCCCTGCGCAAGTCCTGTCCAGGTTGTCCACAACCCGGAAACTCGGGGTGGGCACCGAAGGTAAAACCGGCGAGACTGCGGATGCACGCACGTGAAGGCCGGGGGACATGAGCCTGACGCATACCAATAGCGACGACGCGGTCGTCCGCGCGCTCGGCGTCACCCTGCGCGAGCTCGTCCGCCGCGACGGAGTCGACCCGCAGCGCGACGGCGCCGTGCTGCGCACCCTCGCCGCTCGCGTCGTGCAGGAGCACGACCAGCGCAGCCTCACCGGGGCAGTTGCTCCCGTCGACGACCCCGACGGCGTCGTCGACGAGTTGGTCTCGGGTCTCACCGGGTTCGGTCCGCTTCAGCGTTATCTCGATGATCCAGAGATCGAAGAACTGTGGATCAATGAACCGAGCCGGGTGTTCTGCGCCCGCAACGGTCGCCACGAGTTGACCCCCGTGATCCTCGACCGGGCGCAGGTGGCCGAGCTCGTCGAGCGGATGCTGAAGAGCAGTGGGCGGCGCCTGGACATCAGCCAGCCGTTCGTCGATGCGCTGCTGCCGGGCGGGCACCGTCTTCACGTCGTCCTCGACGGGATCACCCGTGGATACAGCGCGGTCAATATCCGCAAGTTCGTGGTGCGGGCCGCCCAGATCGAGGACCTGGTCGGCCTGGGCAGTCTCACCCCTCACGCCGCGCGATTCCTCCGCGCGGCTGTCGCAGCGGGCCTCAACATCATCGTCAGCGGGGGTACGCAGGCCGGCAAGACGACGATGCTCAACGCGTTGGCCGCCGCGATCCCCGGCTCTCAGCGCGTCGTCAGCGCCGAAGAGGTTTTCGAACTCGACTTCCAACACCCCGATTGGGTCGCGATGCAGACCCGTCAGCGCGGACACGAAGGCACCGGCGAAGTGGTCCTGCGCGATCTGGTCAAAGAAAGCCTGCGGATGCGGCCCTCGAGATTGATCGTGGGGGAGGTCCGTTCCCAGGAGTGCCTCGACCTGCTTCTCGCTCTCAACGCCGGCTTGCCAGGCATGGCGAGCTTGCACGCGAACAGTGCACGCGAAGCCCTCACCAAGATGTGTACGCTGCCCCTCCTGGCCGGCGAGAACATCTCGTCGAGATTCGTGGTTCCGACGGTCGCGTCCTCGGTCGACCTCGTCGTCCATCTCGAGCTCGGGCCCGACGGCGTACGCCGGGTGCAGGAGATCGTGGCCGTGCCCGGACGCGTGGAGGGCGACACGATCGAGTCAGAGGCCGTCTTCGTCTCGCGTGAGGGCGCCCTCGTGCGAGGGACCGGCACACCGCCGCGCCGAGAGCGTTTCGCCCAGCACGGCATCGACCTGGCCGCACTGCTGCGAAGCGAGGGTTGAGGTGGGAGTCGTCCTGGGGCTGTTGCTCGGCACCGGCCTGCTGCTGGTGTGGACTGCGATCGTCTTTCCCGATCGAAGCATCCGTCCGGCTCGACGGCCCCTGCAAGAGGCACTCGACCGCGCCGGCCTCACCACGTTGGGGCCGAGCGGCTTGCTCACCCTGTGCGGGGGACTCTTCGTGGTGGTCGGCCTGGGGATGCAGGTGGTGTCGCGCACCTTGCCGGTCTCGCTCGCCTTTGCCGCCATGGCGGCGTACCTGCCCATCGCCGTCGTAGCGGGTCGAGGGCGCCGCCGCCAGCGGGAGCTGGCCGAGGTCTGGCCGGACGCGATCGACAACCTGGCCAGCGCGGTGCGTGCCGGCCTGTCCCTGCCGGAAGCCCTGAGCGGTCTTGCAGACCGCGGACCCGAGCCGCTCCGTGAGCACTTCAGCGCGTTCGAGCGCGACTATCAGGCATCAGGCAACTTCGGTCATTGTCTCGACGTGCTCAAAGCCCGGCTTGCCGATCCCGTGGGGGACCGGGTCGCCGAAGGTCTCCGGGTCGCCCGCGAGGTGGGCGGGGGTGACCTGGGTCGTCTTCTTCGTAGCCTCGCCTCGCACCTGCGCGACGACCAGCGCACACGGTCAGAGCTCGAGGCGCGGCAGGCGTGGGCACTCAACGGCGCACGGCTCGCCGTGGCAGCGCCGTGGCTGGTCCTGTTGATGCTGTCCTTCCAGCGCGACGTGGTTTCCCGCTATGCATCGCCGGCCGGCGTCGTGGTGTTGACGGTCGGGACCGTCCTCTGCTTCATCGCCTATCGCGTCATGCTCCGGATCGGCCGCCTGCCCACAGATCGGCGGGTGATGGCATGAGCCCCGGCGTTTCGGGCGGGATCGCCGGTGGAGTCTTGTGCCTGGGTCTGCTGGTGGTGTTCACGCGCGTGACGGCGCTGCGTCGCAATGACCTGGACACGCGCGTGCTCGCCTACGTCCGCGACCTGCCGCAACTGCAGATCCGTCGGTCGGCTCCGTCGGGCAGCGGGCTGCAGCTGGTCTTCGGCCCTGTGCTGCGCGGCGGGGCCGAACGGTTGGAGCGGGTGCTCGGCGGCGCCGCCTCCGTCCGGCGGCGCATCGACCGCGCGGGCCTGGCAATGTCACTGCACGACTTCCGAGTCGAGCAGATCATCTGGGGACTGGTCGCCTTTGCGGCATGTGCCGTGCCGTCGGTGCTGATCAGCCTGCAGAGCCCAGACCGTGCGCTGCCGCTGCTCATCTGCTGCGGCGTGGCCTTCGTGGTCGGGGTCCTCCTGCGGGAGAACCGTCTGACCGCGCAGGTCCGTGCGCACGAGCGGCGTGTGCTGGAGGAGCTGCCCTCGGTCGCGGAGCTGCTCGCCCTCGCTGTCGCCGCCGGGGAGGGCCCGGTCGCAGCAACCGAACGGGTCGTCGCCCGGTCCAGGGGCGCGTTGGCCGACGAGCTGCGACACGTGCTGGCGGACATCCGAGTCGGTGCCCCCGTCGGTCGCGCGTTCGACGCGTACGCCGCCCGCTCCGGCCTCCCCGTCGTGGCGAGGTTCGCCAGCGCGATCGCGGTATCGGTGGAACGGGGCACGCCGCTCGCCGATGTGTTGCACGCCCAAGCCGCCGACGTGCGCGAGGCGCGTCGTCGCGCACTCATCGAGTCCGGTGCTCGCCGTGAGGTGGCGATGATGGTCCCGGTCGTCTTCCTCATCATGCCCACCACAGTTCTGTTCGCGTTCTGGCCCGGCGTCGTCGGCATCAGCCTGGTGACGCCGTGACGGGATAACGCGTGACCTCGCCCGCCCGACGCCGTTGTGAGCGGCAACAAAGAGGAGACCGACCATGCCCCTGTTGACCCTTACCCTCCTGCTGCTGGTCGTCCGCGCGCCGCAGCGCGAGCGGGACGAGCGCGGCGACGTACCCGGTTGGGTCCTCATCACCGTCATGACCGCGGGACTGGTTGCTGCGCTCTGGGCCATCGCCGGTCCGCAGCTGGAGTCGATGCTGCGCGAGGCGCTCAGCTCTGTGTCCTGAGGACCCTTGTCCGTGCCCCTACGACGTGAGCAGCGCGGCGCCGCGGCGGTGGACTTCGTGCTGGTGCTCGTCGTCCTCGTCCCGCTCTTCCTCGGCATCCTGCAGCTGGGCCTGGTGCTGCATGTGCGCAACACCCTGACGGCCGCAGCCTCCGAAGGAGCGCGCTACGCCGCGACGGGAGACCGCGGTCCCGCCGAAGGTGCCGCGCGCGCCCGAGCCCAGATCCGGGACGCCCTCGCCGCGAGGTTCGCCGACGACGTGAGTGGCCGCGTCGTCGATCTCGGCGGTCTGCCGGGTGTGCGCGTCGACGTCGTGGCCGAGGTGCCGCCGCTCGGGCTGTGGGGCCCCGGCGTACGGCTCGAGGTGCACGGGCATGCGGTAGAGGAGGTGCTCCCGTGAGGATCCGCACCCAACGCGGCTCTGCGCTGGTGGAGGTGACGTGGCTGTCCCTACTGCTGCTCGTCCCCCTGGTCTACGTCCTGCTCGCGGTGTTCGACGTCCAGCGAGCCTCGTACGGCGTGAGCGGAGCGGCGCGCGCCGCAGCCCGCGCCTACTCCTTGGCTCCGGACGAGGCGAGTGCTCCTGCGCGAGCGCGAGCTGCCGCCGCGGTGGCGCTGGCCGATCAGCATGTGGACGTCGAGGAGGTGGACCTGCGCGTGCGGTGCACGCCGACCCCCAGAGACTGCCTGACTCCCGGAGGGTTGATCCGGGTCGAGATCCGACACCAGGTGCGGCTTCCGCTCGTGCCCGATGCGCTCGGGGGTGGGGCCCCGTCGATCCGGGTGGAGGGGGCGCACACCGTCGGCTACGGGACCTACCGGGAGGACCGGTGAGGCGCGGCGATCAGCGGGGTCAGACGGCCGTGCTGATCATCGGGTTCTTCCTGATCGCTGCCCTGTTGGTGGTCGTGGTCGTGGACGCCTCCGCGGCGTATCTGATGCGGCAGCGCCTGGACGCGGTCGCCGACGGGGCGGCGCTGGCCGCGGCGGATGCGGTCAAGGCCGAGCGGGTCTACCTCAGCGACCTCGACGAGGACGCGCCGATCGACCCAGAGGCTGCGCGGACAGCGGCGGCTGACTATCTGCGCTCGATCGGGGCTCATGGGGATCACCCCGGTCTGCGGATGCGCCTGCGCACCGGTCCTGACCTCGTCAGCGTCCAGGTGACGGCCCCGCTCGACCTGCCGTTCACGCCACCCGGCTGGGTGGGCTCCGCGACCGTCAGCGGGAGCGCAGCGGCGTATGTCCGTGTCACCGATTGAGGCCTCGCGGCCCGGGCTGAATGGCCGCTCTGCCTCGTCAGTACGGCGCCTTCAGGCCGCTGAACATGGCGAAATGCCTGACGTTGCAGGTGAGCAGCGCGGCGTCGAGCGCGACTGCGGTGGCCGCGATGGCAAGGTCGGCCGAGTCGATGCCGCCGTGTCCCGGTAGCCATCGTCTCCCCAACTCACCCGCGAGTTCGGCCAAGGGCTCGTCCACAGGGTGCCAGGTCAGCGCGCCCAACAACGCGCGGGTAGCGCGTTCTTCTCGAGGTCGCATGCCAGCCAGCACCTCGAGCCTGGTCACCTCGTTGGCAAAGACTGGACCGGCGCGTCGCGCGTCTATGAGGACCGCAGCCGCAGCAGACTCGCCGCGGAGTACGTCGATGAGGACCGAGGTGTCTACGACGGTCCTCAACGTGCGGCTGCTCCGCCCACGCGATCGCCGGAGCGCAGCTGGGCGACGTACTCCGCGCCGTCGAAGTCCCGATCTGTCCACGCGCCGAGCGCGGCTTCGATTGCGCGGACGTCGGAGTCGCCATCTCGGCGTGGCCCGTAGGTCTTGGAAACTGCGTCGCGGATCAGAGCTGAGATGGACCGGCCCGTCCGCCTGGCTTCGTCATCGAGCAGGCGCCGCTCTTCGACGGTCAGTGAGATCTGCGTACGAAGCATGATGTAAGGCTACATCAGTCAACCGAGAGCGCAGCGGCGTACGTGCGTATCAGCGAGTGAGGCGCGGCGGGTAGGTTTGACCCCGTGGCAGGCCCCGATTTCGACACCAGGATCAAGTCCCTCCGAGCGACGATGCACACCATCGAGCAGGTGATGGACCTGGACCGGATGCGTGCCGAGATCGCTGACCTCGGCGAGCAGGTGGCGGCCCCCGATCTGTGGGACGACCAGGCCAACGCCCAACGCGTGACCGGCCGGCTGTCGTCGCTGCAAGGCGAGCTCGAGCGCTTCACCACGCTGCGCCAGCGGCTCGACGACGCAGCGACGCTGGTGGAGATGGCGCAGGAGGAGGACGACGCCGACACTCTGGCCGAGGCCGACCAGGAGCTCGACCGCGTCGCCAAGGCCGTCGAGGCGATGGAGGTCCGCACCCTGTTAAGCGGGGAGTACGACGTCCGCGAGGCCCTGCTGACCATCCGCTCCGGAGCCGGTGGCGTGGATGCCGCCGACTTCGCCGAGCAGCTGATGCGGATGTACACCCGCTGGGCCGAGCGGCACGGCTACCCCGTCGAGGTCTTCGACATCTCCTACGCCGAGGAAGCCGGCATCAAGTCCGCGACGTTCGCGATCAACGCGCCCTACGCCTACGGCACGCTCTCGGTCGAGGCCGGCACCCACCGGCTCGTGCGGATCAGCCCGTTCGACAACCAGGGCCGCCGCCAGACCAGCTTCGCTGCCGTCGAAGTCGTGCCGGTGCTGGAGCAGACCGACGAGATCGACATCCCGGAAGAAGACGTCCGCGTCGACGTCTACCGCTCCAGCGGCCCCGGCGGGCAGAGCGTCAACACCACCGACTCAGCGGTCCGGTTGACCCACATCCCCACCGGCACCGTCGTGTCGTGTCAGAACGAGAAGTCCCAGCTGCAGAACAAGGCCTCCGCGATGGTGATCCTCAAGGCCAAGCTGCTCGCGCTGAAGAAAGCCGAGGAAGCCGCCCACATCAAGGACCTCAAGGGCGACGTCGCCGCCAGCTGGGGTGACCAGATGCGCTCCTACGTCCTGAACCCCTACCAGATGGTCAAGGACCTGCGGACCAACCACGAGTCCGGCAACCCGCAGGCGGTCCTCGACGGCGAGATCGACGACTTCATCGAGGCCGGCATCCGTTGGCGCCGTGGCGCGGAGAAGGCCGACCAGAACTAGCTCACAAGGTCTCGACAGGATCGACCGACGGAGGTCCACCGAGTCCGGGTCACTAGACTGCGAGGACCGTGATCACCTTCGACAAAGTCACCATGGCCTACCCCGGACAGCAGCGCGCTGCCCTCGACGACGTGTCGGTCGACGTCGAGAAGGGGGAGTTCGTCTTCCTCGTCGGCGCCTCCGGTTCCGGCAAGTCGACGTTCCTGCGCATGGTGTTGCGCGAGACCCGCCCGACGGCGGGGAAGGTCTACGTCGCCGGCAAGGAGATCAACCGCCTGGCCAACTGGAAGGTGCCGGCCCTGCGCCGCCAGATCGGCACCGTCTTCCAGGACTTCCGGCTGCTGCCCAACAAGACCGTCACCGACAACGTCGCCTTCGCGCTACAGGTCATCGGCAAGCCCCGCTCGCACATCGCCCAGGTCGTTCCCGAGGTGCTGGAGATGGTGGGGCTGGAGGGCAAGGGTCACCGCATGCCCGACGAGCTCTCCGGCGGCGAGCAGCAGCGCGTCGCCATCGCACGAGCGTTCGTCAACAAGCCGATGATCCTCATCGCCGACGAGCCGACCGGCAACCTCGACCCCAACACCTCGGTCGGCATCATGAAGCTGCTCGACCGGATCAACCGCACCGGCACCACCGTCGTGATGGCCACCCACGACTCCGGGATCGTGGACCAGATGCGCAAGCGCGTCATCGAGCTCTCCGGCGGCCACGTCGTACGCGACCAGTCGCGCGGCGTCTACGGCTACCAGCACTGACCGAACAAGCACTGGCCGAACAAGCACTGGCCGCCCGGCCGCCTCGACGCGGCAGAAGACCGGCAAGAGACGAAGGACAGGCACTCCACCCATGCAGATGACCTACGTGGTCTCGGAGCTCAAGAACGGGCTGCGACGCAACGTGTCGATGACCGTCGCCGTCATCGTCACCATGTTCGTCTCCCTCACCCTCGTCGGCCTGGGGCTGCTCCTCAACGCGCAGGCGGAGAAGGCCGAGGACTTCTGGGGCGACCGGCTCCAGATCACCGTCTTCATGTGCACCGACAACTCACCGGGCGCCGCCTGCATCGACGGTCAGGCCACTGAAGCGCAAAAGGACGCCGTCGAGCAGATCCTGCGCACCAACCCCGAGGTCGAGAGCTTCACCTTCGAGACCAGTCAGCAGGCCTACGACAAGTGGCGCGAGGTGTACGCCGGGGGCGAGGAGGCCAACCGGCAGGTGATCGACGCGATCAGGCCCAGTGACCTGGCGGAGTCCTACTGGGTGACGCTGGAGGACCCCCGCGAGTTCGCCGGAGTGAAGAGTGAGCTCGACGGGCTGCCCGGCGTGAGCGCCGTACGCGACCTGCGGGAGGTGCTCGAACCGATCTACTTCTGGATCAGTGCCTTCAAGTGGGGCGCGATCGTGATCGCCGGGTTCCTGCTGATCGCCGCCATCCTGCAGGTGAGCAACACGATCCGGCTGGCGGCGTTCGCCCGCCGCAAGGAGATCGGCATCATGCGGCTGGTCGGGGCATCCAGCCTCTACATCCAGCTCCCGTTCCTGCTCGAGGCGCTGTTCGCGGCCGTGGTCGGCGTACTCCTCGCCAGCGGAGCTGTCGCCCTGTTCCTCTACGTCGTCGTCTATCGGATGCTGCGCCCCAACTCCAACCTCGTCGCCTGGGTCGACTGGGTCGACGGCGCGTGGGCGATGGGAGTCATGGCGGTCGTCGGAGTCATGCTCACCTTGATCCCGACGCTCCTGCTTACCCGGAAATACCTCAAAGTCTGACCGAGTTCGCCTACGCTCGACGAGCCTGATCCTCTTCCCCGAAGGTCCGTGGTGCGTTTCTTCCCCCGCTCCGCTCGCCGTACGCCGCGCCGTCGTACGGCCGCAGTGCTCTCGGTCGTCGCATTGGTGCTCGGCGGAATCGCCGCTCCCTGGGCGGTCGCCGACGACCTTGAGAACAAGAAGGACCAGGTCGAGAAGGAGATCGACAAGGCCCACGACCACGTCGACGCCTCCAGCGCCGAGCTGCAGGCGGCCACCGACGCACTGCTGCGGGCACGCGCCGACCTCGTTGCCGCCCAGCACCACCTCGCTCAGACCCGTGGGGAGCTCGCGGCTGCCCAGGCGCTCGACCGGCAGATGCAGCGCCGTCTCGACGCGGCGATCGAGCGGCTGCGCAAGGCCCGCAAGGCGCTCGCCCGTGGCAAGGCCCAGGTCGCCGAGCAGGAGAAGAGCCTCAAGGCGATGGTGGTCAGCTCCTACGAGTCAGGCGACCCCGCCCTGATGGGCATGTCGATGGTCTTCACCACCCAAGACCCGGCGCGGCTCGCGGGGCAGATGAACGCCGGCGACGACGTGGTCAACCTCCAGTCCGGCATCCTCGACCGGCTCGCGGCCGCAGAGGTGCTGCTCGCCGTACAGGAAGCCGACATGCAGTCGGCCAAGATCGAGGTCGCCGAGAAGCGCCGCGAAGCCGCGGACAACCTGCGCCGGATGCAGGCCCTGGAGTTGCAGGCACGCGAGGCGGAGGCGGCAGTCTCCGAGATGGTCACGCTCCGCGCCCAGGCTCGCGACGCTGCGATGGAGGCGAAGAAGTCCGACCTGGCCACGCTGGCCAAGCTGCAGGCTGAGCGCGACCGCATCGCCGACCTCATCGCCCAACAGGCCTCGATCGGCGCCGGCTACACGGGCCCCTCGGCTGGCAACGGGTTCCTCGACTTCCCCGTCCCGGGCGGCGTCACCTCGCCGTACGGCTGGCGCACCCACCCGATCTGGGGCTACCGCTCGCTCCACGACGGCATCGACTTCGGCGGTGGCTGCAACGTGCCGATCCGCGCGCCCGCGGGGGGCAAGGTGCTCGACACCTACTACCAGAGCGCCTGGGGCAACCGGATCATCATCGACCACGGCGTGAAGTACGGCGTCGGCGTGGCGACGATCTCCAACCACCTCAGCTCGTACGCCGTCGCGGCGGGGGAGCGCGTCAAGCGCGGCCAGGTCATCGGCTACACCGGCAACACCGGGTGGTCGACCGGCTGCCACCTGCACTTCACCGTGCTGGAGAACGGCCGCGCCGTCGACCCGATGAAGTGGCTCTGACCCGCCTGAGACACTGACTCCTATGGCCAAGGAGACCGGGCGCAAGGTCGTCGCGCAGAACAAGAAGGCGCGCCACGACTACCACATCGACGACACCTACGAGGCCGGCATCGTCCTGCAGGGCACCGAGGTCAAGTCGCTGCGCGCCGGTCGCGCGTCGCTGGTCGACGGGTTCGCCGAGGTCGACGGAGGCGAGGTGTTCCTGCTCCAGGTGCACATCCCGACGTACACCCAGGGCACCTGGACCAACCACGAGGTCCGCCGCCGCCGCAAGCTGCTGCTGAACCGGCACGAGATCGACAAGATCGAGGCGAAGGTGCGGGAGAAGGGCTTCACGCTGATCCCGCTGTCGCTGTACTTCAAGGACGGTCGCGCCAAGGTCGAGCTCGGGCTGGCGCGAGGCAAGAAGGAGTACGACAAGCGGCAGTCGATCGCCAAGCGCACCGCCAAGCGGGAGGCGGAGATCGAGCTCGGCCGCAAGGTCAAGGGGATGTGATGTCCCCGGTGGTTGAGGAGGATCCCGACGTTCCCTCGTGGTGGTCCTCTCTCGGTCTTCCCGGCCTGTTCGACGTGCACGTGCACTTCATGCCGCCGCGGGTGCAGGCGAAGGTGTGGCAGCAGTTCGACTCCGCGGGTCCGCTGATCGGCCGGCGCTGGCCGATCCGCTACCGCGGCTCCGACGAGGAGCGCGTCGACCAGCTGCGGGCTCTCGGCGTACGCCGCTTCTCCGCCCTGTCCTACGCCCACCGCCCCGACATGGCCGAGTGGCTCAACGACTGGGCGTCCGACTTCGCCGATCGCGTGCCCGAGTGCCTGCGCTCGGCGACCTTCTTCCCCGAGCCCGGCGTGGCGGCGTACGTCGACAAGCGGCTCGGCGGCGGTGTCGAGGTGTTCAAGGTCCACGTCCAGGTGGGTGGGTTCGACGTCGGTGATCCGCTGTTGGACGAGGCGTGGGGGCTGGTCGCCGAGGCCGGCACCCCCGTCGTACTGCACGCCGGGTCCGGGCCGGTGCCGGGCGAGCACACCGGACCCGCACCTGTGGCGGCGCTGCTCGAGCGCCACCCGCGATTGCAACTCGTGATCGCGCACATGGGCGCCCCGGAGTACGACGAGTTCCTCGGTCTTGCCGAGCGCTTCCCGCGGGTGCAGCTGGACACGACGATGGCGTTCACCGATTTCTTCGAGGCCGAGGCGCCGTACCCGAAGGAGTTCCTGCCGCGGCTGCAGGCGCTCGGTGATCGGGTGCTGCTGGGATCGGACTTCCCGAACCTGCCTTATCCCTACGCCCACCAGTTGGAGGCGCTGGAGCGTCTGGGTTTGGGGGAGGAGTGGCTGCGCGCGGTCTGCTGGGAGAACGGCGCCCGTCTCTTCGGCGCTTGAGAGCTCGACGTACTGGTGGATCGGGGCTACTCCGCGGACCGGATCCACCACCGTCACCCCCGCGCGGAACAAGCAGGTGGGCGCGTGGGTTCTTCTCTGTAGACTGTCGGTGCTGCCTCGAGTTGCATGGCAGTGGTTGACAACTCAAGAGGGGCTGATCGGTTTCGACTCGGGACGTCATGTGCCAGGGGAAGCGGGTCGAGGATCCAGGAACATCTCGTAAACGACGCCTGGAAAACCATAACTGCCAACGCTAAGCGCAGTTCGTTCGCTCTCGCCGCCTGACGGCGACAGTGACGGGTCGAGCTGAGGGCGCCTCCGCCTCAGATTTCGGCCTCAGCTAGGAGGCTTGCTGTGTCATCCCTGTCGGAGGGGTGCCACGGGACTCAAGTCCGACTGAGTCCGTCGGCGACGTGTCTGTTCGAGCGCCGGGACTGAGAAGACGATTCGACAGACTGCACCCGGAGAAGACCTGTTACAACGCTCGAGGACCGGGGTTCGATTCCCCGCAGCTCCACTACTTCTGGCGAGAGCCGCCCCGACACCGTCAGGGCGGCTCTCGTGCTCTGTGTGTCTCTGCGGCGTGAGCCGCGGATACGATCGGTCGGCGCATACCGGCGGAAGGGCGACGCGTGAACCGTGACCGCATCGGCACGCTGCTGCTGACGACGACCCTTCTCGTCGTCTTCGGCGCGACCGCCCTATACGCCCTCCACGAAGCTTCGGTACGCGCCCGGGTGAACACCGCCGCTCCCGGGGTCGCCGTCGGTGAGCCAGGCTGCGTCACCGGCATCCG
The DNA here is from genome assembly GCA_043427135.1 of Marmoricola sp. Taxonomy (GTDB): domain Bacteria; phylum Actinomycetota; class Actinomycetes; order Propionibacteriales; family Nocardioidaceae; genus Marmoricola_A. The sequence goes on from JBHWSH010000009.1 coordinate 14,274, forward strand.
ATTCACGGCCCCCGACGGCATCCCGCGCATCGTCGACGTCCGCGGCTACAAGAGCAACTGCGCGCGCGGAGAACCCGGTGACAGGGTCACTGCCTGGTACGACGTCGACGACCCCGACGTCAACGCCCCGAACCGGCACTGGTGGTTGTACGGCCTCCTCGCTCTGTTCCCCCTCTTCGTCGCAGCCCTCAGCGCTCGCGGTCTAAATCGGACGCTCCGTGGGCTACCGAACCCGGTTGCGGCCCGACCCACACCGCCGAGTCGCGGCACGGACGATTCGCGCGGTGAGGTCGAGGGTGCGGGAGGCCTCACACGGTCACCGGACGCGGTCGAGGCCAGCAGGTCCGCCCCGCAGATCACCGACGCCAACGCCGCGGCGTACTGGGACTGGACGACCGGCAGGCTCGAGGTCCTCATCGACGAGGCGACCGCCGAGCTTGCCCGGCCCGCCGCGCAACGACACAGCGTCGCCTCGGACACCAACCTGACCGCAGTCCGCGACGGTCTCACCGAGACTCTGGCAGCGCTCCGTCGCAGCGACGGCCCGGCAGCGAGCGCCGCGATCGATCGGGTTTGCGACCTGGTGAGCGACACCTGGGACCACGACTCCCCACTGGGCAGCCGGGTGTTGGCCATTCGTGCCTATGTGACCGGAGTCGGGCCCCTCAACTGAGCCCTCGGCCTGGACTGATCCAGGCATACGCGGGCATGGTGACGAAGACAGCATGCTCACCACATCGAGGAGTCGTGTCATGAAAGCCGTCCAGTACACCGCGTTCGGCACCAGGCCGAAGCTGGTCGAGATCGACAAGCCTTCCCCCGGCCCGGGCGAGGTCCTGCTGAAGATCACCGCCTCCGGCCTGTGCCACTCCGACGAGGTCGTGATGTCGATGCCGGAGGAGATCTATCCCTACCCGATGCCGATGACCCTGGGCCACGAGCCGGCCGGCGTCGTAGAGGAGCTCGGCGAGGGGACGACGGGTGTCGAGGTCGGCGACTCGGTCATCGTCTACGGCTGCTGGGGCTGCGGCGTCTGCGCGATGTGCGCCGACGGCACCGAGAACCTGTGCCTCAACGGCATGATCTCGCCAGGACTCGGTGTGGACGGCGCGATGGCGGAATACATGATCGTCGACAGCGTCCGGCATCTGGTGCCGATCGGCGACCTCGACCCCGTGCGGGCGGCCTCCCTCACCGACGCGGCCCTCACGCCGTACCAGGCCATCAAGAGTGTTCTTCCCCGTCTCGTCGGAGGTTCGACGGCCGTGGTGATCGGCGCCGGCGGCCTCGGACACGTCGCCATCCAGCTCCTGCGCGAGATCACCCCGACGCGGATCATCGCCCTCGACATCGGCGACGAGAAGCTCGCCTTCGCCAAGGAGAACGGCGCCCACGAGGCGCTCACCTCCGAGCCTGCAGCCGCCGATAAGATCAAGGAGCTCACCGACGGACGCGGCGCCACGGTCGTGTTCGACTTCGTCGGAGTCGACGCAACCGGCGAGCTGGCCGTGGCCTGTGCCGGCGTCGGGTCGGCGATCGTCGTCCTGGGCGCTGGCGGGGGCGGCACGAAGGTCGGACTGATGTCGGCGCCCTACAACATCCAGGTCTCCACGTCGCTGTGGGGCCGACGCAAGGAGCTGCTCGAGCTGGTCGAGATGGCGAAGCGTGGACAGATCAAGATCAACACCACGACGTACTCGATCGACGACGCCGAGCAGGCCTACGCCGACATGCACGACGGCAAGGTCGTCGGGCGTGCCGTGGTGGTGCCCTGAAGTTCGAAGGCAGTCGCCGGTACGCCGTAGCGGCCGGGCTCCTCGCGGTGCTCACGAGCGCCTGCGGGGGGCCCGCCCAGCCCACCTCGTCGAGCGGGCTTCCCGACGAGACCGTCGAGCGTCTCGAACAGATGGCGGATTCGTCGCCGGAGGACTTGGTGGCCGCCATCGGTACGGCGCTCGCTGCCACCGAGACCCAGGTGCACGTGACCCGCGCCGTGGACGGGGGGTCCGGCCGCGACGCCGAGTTCTCCTACACCTTCTCCGCCGGACCCGACGCCTGGCGCGTGGCCAGCGCACCCCCTCCCGGCCAGAGGGCACGTGACGACGAGGCCGAGGTGCTCGTCGTCGGCCAGGAGGTCTGCTTCGACAGGGAGTTCCGGCCGTTGGTGTCCACGCACGTGGCAGCCTCCTACGGGTGGATCGAGTTCGACCACAAC
>JBHWSH010000010.1:0-3814 GCA_043427135.1 Marmoricola sp.
ACGGCGGTCATAGCGGAAGGGAAACACCCGGAACCATTCCGAACCCGGAAGTTAAGCCTTCAAGCGCCGATGGTACTGCAACCGAGAGGTTGTGGGAGAGTAGGACGCCGCCGGACAATCTTTCACGTGTGGAGGCCACCCACCCCTTAACCGGGGAGGGTTGGCCTCCACACGCATTTCCGGCGCAGTCTGCCCGCGGACGATCATGGGGTGACGCTGACCGGGTACTCCAGGCGCTGAGACAGACCTCTGATGTCGAGGACCGCGAGATACTCACCAGGCGGCAATGGATCGCCGTACTTGGTTCGTGCGAAGAAGTTCGGACCCTGGTGCTCGTCGCGGTACCCGGGTGGCATGCGGTGTGGTCCGCCGCAGTCAGTCATTGGTCGCACCCATAGTTCAGCGTCCGGTTGATCGATAGGCACTAAGGCGTACCGCCCCTGGCCGATGACACAAGCCGGGTCCACGACCACCCACGCTGAGTCGTTTTCGATGATTGCTCGGCTTCGGAGTGTCATGCCTTGTTGCACGGTCGCCGACCGGAGTCTCAAGGAGATGGTCAGTGGGTCGAACCGCCCGGTTGCGGGAGTAGTTGACGACTCGGCTTGTGAGGCGACGGGTGGCGCAGTCGACTCCGCTGCCTCGCTCGACGGCTTCGCCTCATCGCCGGAGCATCCTGATGTGATACCAAGAGTTTGCGCCGTCGACCATCTGCCACATGTGGGTATGACGCAGTCTCGTGGTCATCGGTTCCACGCTGCGGCTACCCCACTGGACGCGGCATCTCAGGCGAACTCCGCGGCGACACAGATCCAGCGGCCGTCGCGCTGTTCGAGCCGGAGGGCGACCGCCCGCGAGCGGACTCCGTAGCCGACGTGCACACTCGCCTCCAGGGCATCGGGCCGCGGCCGGCACAAATGGATGCTGCGTACGGCGGGCCGCAGGCGTCGGCTCGGCGCGCTGCTGATCGTGCCCATGACACGGTGGCGCGCGACCAGCTCACGGTGGACCGCCGGCGTCGTCCAACGGACGAGCTGGGAGGCGGGGCGATGCCCGGCCGCAGTCTCGATGACCGCCTGTGCCAAACGGGCCACCCAGTCCCGCAGACCCGCGTCCGGGTCGGGCGTCCGCGCGCTCTGCGCCGGGTCGAACTCCGTGACCTCGGGCGGGGGCGGCGGTGCCGCGGCGCCCTCGAGATCGAGAGCCAGGGTGCCCTGGATCTCCGCCTGCTCGTGGTGGACCGCTCGCTGCGGCACGAGGTGCACCACGGTGCTGCGCGGGGTCCCGGTCGTTTGCGGTCGTAGGAGGGTGCTCATGGCCGGGGTCCTTCGAGGAGGGGTCGGGGCACGACGAGCCGCGCTCCGGGGTGGATGAGGTCAGGGTCGTCGCCGATCACCGAGCGGTTCGCGGCGTACAGAGCGCGCATCCCGTCGGCGGTCTCGGCCGGTGTGTCTGCGCGGGTGAAGGTCGACGTGATCGTCCACAGGGAATCCCCTTGCTGCACGACGTGGGTCGCACTCTTCGATGCTGGGATGCCCGCGACGGCGCGGTCGGGTGAGGGCAACGTGTCCGTGGCGTGAGCCCCGGACATGCCGAAGCCGGTGGCTACGGCCGTGGTCAGGAGCCCGGTGCCGAAGGCGCGACGCAGGACGCGGATGACCGCACCCGCTCTCGACCCGCGGGCGAGCGCGGCGGCTTCGACCGCCGATGCCAGCGCCAGCCAGGCTGCTGCGCCCGCCGCCGACAGCGTCGCCAAGTCCGTGAGCGCCCCGGCGAGGTCGCCTCGGCGGACAGCGTCCAAGACGCCGTTGAGAATGGTTTGCACGCTGAAAGCCCCCGATCACATTGTTTGACGCTGTTTGATCTTTGTAGACCTGGGTTGGCGGCAGTGTCAACAGTCCGAGGCGGGCCTGTGGACGGCTAGGGTGCGGAAATGAGCTGGGAGAAGCGCCTCGTCGCGCTGTTCGACGACCTGGAGCAACAGGCTGAGGGGATGGCCCTGGCTCAGCGTGATGCCGAGGTCGCCGACCTCAGCCGGCAGGAGTACGCCGGCCTCGACCTGGCGGCGCGCCTGCACGGGTCGGGAGGTGCTGCCGTGCGCGCATGGACCGCGGCGGGTCCAGTCCACGGCAGGCTCGTACGAGCCGGAGACGGCTGGTTCCTGTTGTCGCACGACGGCGGCTGGCCCGGTGAGACGCTCGTTCGCGTGGCCGCCGTGCGTGGGCTGGTCGGGCTGTCTGAACGCACGGTCCACGAGCACGTCCGTCCTGTCACGGCGAGGCTCGGAGCCGGCGGAGTCCTGCGTGCGGTAGCCGAGACGGGCGAAGAGGTCGCCGTAGCCGACCTGGGCGGGCAGCGGCGCCGCGGCGTCCTCCGACGGGTCGGTGCCGACTTCCTCGAGCTGGCCGTGGGCGAGGAACGGGTGGTGGTCCCGTTCGAGGCGATCGCGCTGGTCGAGCGCTCCTGAGCGGCGTCAGGGCGAGCGGGTCTCCGAGGCCTGGTCGCGCAGATGGGCGCGGGTCTCCTCGTACATCCGCTGGATGAAGGCCTCCAACTCGGTGGTCTCCACGCGCCATTGACCGCGGCCCCCGAGTTTGAGCGCCTTCAGTTCCCCGCGGCGTACGAGCGCAGTCACCTGAGCCATCGAGGTGTTCAGGATCTCCGCCACGTCGGCGAGCGTGAGGAACCGTGGCCCTTCGGTCATGGGGCCACTATCGCACCGGTTGCCACAGCAGCCACAGAGTTGCCCGTCTTTGCATGTGGATAACCGAGTTCGGCACTGTCGTCGGCGGCGTCGCTTCGTCATGATGTCGGCCGTGAGCGATTCCTCATCGACGGTCCTGACCTCGCCCCACGCCGCGCGACCGAGGCGGTCCATGTGGCGCGACCCGCGGCTGGCAGTGGGTCTGCTCCTCGTCGCCGGGTCGGTGGTGACGGGTGCGAGCCTGGCAGGAGACAGCGACACCGGGATCCCGGTGTTGGCGGCAGGGACCGACCTGGTCGCGGGTTCGCGGCTGGATGCGGACGATGTCACGCCGGTGAACGTCCGATTCGTGACCGAGGCGGCTGCGGACCGCTATGTGCTCGCCGATGGCGGCCTGCCCGCAGACGCCGTGCTGACGCGCGGCGTCGAGGCGGGCGAGCTCCTGCCGCGCTCCGCCCTCGGCGCGGCCGACGGAGCCGGCTTCGTGGAGGTTCCCGTGCCGGTCCATGTCGAACGGGTGCCGGAAGGAGTGCGCCCGGGCGCGGTCGTCGACGTATGGGTAGCCGGTGAGCAGGCTGACCCCGGGCGCCTTCTGGCGGGCAAGGTCGTCGTCCGATCCGCCTCTCGTTCCGGGGCAGGCTCCGGTGTCCAACGCGTCGTGGTCGCCGTGCCGGCAGACCAGGACGAGACCGTGGCCCAGCTCGTCGCGCACGCCCGACCCGATGCCGTGCTGATCGTGCTGCGGGAAGGGTGAGTCGGAGTGCCGTCTGCGTCTTCGGTGCCCCCTGGTCCGGCTCGGTTCGGTGTTCTCATCGCGAGCGGAGGTGCCGCCTGGGAGGACAAGGCCGTCGCTGCGGTCGCCACGGCCGGCCCTGGGGTGGTGCTGCTGCGCCGCTGCCTCGACGTGGAGGAGCTGCTGGGAGCGGCCAGCACCGGCTCGGCGCGAGTCGCAGTGGTGTCCCATCTGCTGCCGGGCCTGGACGCGGACGCCGTCGCCCGCCTGGGGCGGCACGGCACGCGGGTGCTCGCCATCGCACACGGACGCGAGGGCGAGATCGCCCGACTGGAGCGGCTGGGCGTCGCCCGGGTCCTCACCGCGATCGGGACAAC
>JBHWSH010000011.1:0-5997 GCA_043427135.1 Marmoricola sp.
GATGACGCGCTGGGTCTCGTCCTCGCGCCACTTGGGGCCGTTGACCGCGTCCACGCCTCCGCGGGTCGCCATCGCCATCCGGATCGCCGAACACGCCAGCTCGGCATCGGGGTGCAGCCCAGTGGCAGCGCCGAGCAAGCGGCTGAGTCGTTACGCGATCAGGCTCTCCCCATCGACTCTCAGCGCCAGGTCGTCGCCCGCGGCATCGCGAACGTGAAGGACGCCGTTCTCCCACCTGACGACCTCGACGACATCGCCGAGTTCAACTCGGGCGGTCTCGGCCGCGTCGACGAGTCGACGAGTCGAGGTCTCGCAGATCGCCACAACGTACGCCCGGTTATCCCCGCTCCCGCGCACCCCGAGCCCGCCCACCACCCACGACTTGAACCAGAGATCCCCACACCCCAGTTCAAATGCCCGAAGACCTCACAGAGACCGTCACGAGTGCCGAGTCAGGCGTGAAACTGACGGTCAGCAACGGCAGTCGAGGCCTCCAGGGACCCGCTGCGAGCCCATCTGGGCGACGATCCCGGGGAGTTTAAGGCCAAAAAAAGGCCAATCCGGCGCCTACACTTCAAATCTCACCACTCCCCCGAACTGCAAACCTGCAGGTCAGAGGCGGTTTTTCGGTCGGGCTGACAGGATTTGAACCTGCGACCCCTTGTCCGGGACCAACCAGTTTGCGACCACTTGCTCCAGTCAGCCCACATGTGCGCTGACCTGCGCAAACGCTGCCTGCCGACCTTGCTCTGCTTTGCGCTCGTGAGCCCCCGTTCGCGCCGTTCTGCAGGAGTAGACGGCCAATAAGTTGCACACGCTTCGAATCTCGTGCGGGAGCGACGCGGGTTGGGTGATCAGTCGCGGCCGAACCGCTGCTGGGCCGCCTGCCGGGTGGTGTCCAGCGCCATCCCGATCACCGTCCAGGAGTCCCCCGCAGCACGAGCCGCCGCCACCGCCTCCCGCAGCTCCTCCTCCGCCTCGGCCAGAGCGCGTCGTGCAGCGATGATCCGGCGGAACGAAGCAGCATCACGTGCAGGGTGAGTCCTCACGTCCAGCTCGTCCAGCCCCGTCTCCACCTCACCGGCCTGCACCTTCACCATTGCTCTCACCTCACCTCAAGTAGTCGAAGAACTTCGCCCGCAACCGGTCGGCATGGATGATCCGCGTCGGACCCGCCGCCGGCACTGCCACGACCTCCAACATCAACCCGTGCCGATCAGGTCCGATGACCAACAGACGCTCCTCGCCGTCGTACTCGAACTCCACCAGCCTCACCGCGTTGGCAACCGCGTGATCGATATCCGCCGCAGACACCCCATGCTTCAGCGCCGACGCCAGAATCTCCACGAACGTCAATGTTAGATTGACGGCGGTCACGGGTCAACGACTCCCAGCCCAACGCCACCCTTCCGTGCTGTTCTGCAGCACCCGGCCAGCAAGTTGCACGCGCTTTGGTCTCGGCCCGCGGTGGCCACCTTCTGGCTGGTCACCCCTAGCTCTGCGGGGGCATTCCCGCCGACTAGTGGGCCCCTCCGTGGTGGCAGTCGAGCCCGCCTGGGCATCGGACTCGGTGCGCCACAATCGTGTTCATGGCTACCGAGCCGCTCCTCGACGTCCGCACACACTTCAGCGAAGTGATCGACCGTGTCGAGCACGAACACGAGCGGGTCACGGTCACCCGCAACGGCCGACCCGTAGCTGTCATCCTGAGCCTCGAGGACCTCGCCGAGCTCGAGGAGACCCTCTCCGTACTCAGCGCCCCCGACGCCGTGGCCGACATCCGTGATGCCGATGCCGCCGACGCCTCCGGCGACGTCGTCCGCGGAGTCGACGCGGTCCGCGCGCTGCGGTGATCGAAGACCTCTACGAACGGGGTCCTGGCCACGCCCGCGGTCCAAGCTTGCCGCGACCAGACTTCCCGAACCGGTCGCAGCATCCGTGGTCGGGTCGATGACCGGACTCCGGATCGGCAACCTGTACGGCGTCGGCACGAGAACTGCGGATGTCACCCTCCCTCACGATGCCCACTTGTCAGGTCGGCTGCAGGGTGGTGAGGCAGGTCGGTACTCGTCGCCGGCGTCCAGTCGGAACGAGCGGTCTTGCCGTCTGTAGCTGACCTCCAGCTCGGCTTCGATGTCCCTCGGTAGCCAGAACCCGAGGACGCCGTTGTCGAAGGTCGTGCCGGGCGACCAAGACCACACCGCCGCCCTGCGAGCGGTCTCCCGACGGTGAAGCGTCGTTCACGTCCATCTGTCGCCCGTTGCTCGATTAGCCTGGGGAAATGGTCGATCTGCCGCGCGAGCTCCAGTTCGATGCCCGCGCCGGCTCCGGCGACGATGCAGACCGCACGCCAGGCCGCCCATCGACTCCCCCGACGCATGATGCGCCCGCACGCCGACTCGACGAGCGACCGCCGGTCGGCGCGGTCATCACGACCAACGCCCCTCTTCGTGCCACAGGTGGTCGCCGTCGTCCTGGTCACCACCGTGAGTGCGTGTACCGCAGGATCAAGCCACGACCAGCAGCAGGGCGACGCGACCACCGCGACCCAGGCCCGGACCCCCGAAGTCGCGACGCCGCCTGGGACAACGACGTACCGCGTGCCCGTCGGTTGGTGCGTCGAGGAGCCGACGTCAACGCCAAGGACGACACCCAGCAGTCGGCCTATCTCATCGCCACCAGCGAGGGCTACCTGGAGCTCCTCCGACTGACCTTGTGGCCACGGCGCGCGGATCAACGACAAGGACAGCTGGAACGGCACCGGCCTCATCCGAGCTGCCGAACGCAGCCACGCCCTCGTCGTGGGTGAACTACTCCGTGCCGGCATCGACCGCGACCACGTGAACCGCATCGGATTCCAGGCCATCCACGAAGCTGTCTGGCTCGGCGCAGACACCCCGGAGTACGCAACCACCGTGCGCGTCCTGGCAACTGGCGGAGTGCGGCTCGATGATCGATCACCCTCCACCGGCCCGACTCCCCTGGAGATGGCCCGAGAGCGCGGATACGCGGGCCTCGAGCGCATCCTGTCCACGCTCACCGACTCGAAGGCGCCCGATGAGCCGGAGGCAGCGCTGCTCCGTGCCGTCGAGCGTGGTGATGCCGACGCCGTGCGCTCGCTCTGCGAGCAGGGGCAGACATCGAAGCGCGCGACGAACAGGGCCGCACCGCACTGCTGCTGGCCGCCACCTTCGACCGTGTCGCCAGCGCCCAGGTCGTCGTCGCCGCAGGCGCTGACCCCGACGCGCTGGATAAGCGTCACGACACGCCCTGGCTCGTCACCGGGGTCACCGGCAGCGTCGCCATGCTCGAGACGCTGCTGCCCGCCGATCCGGATCTGACCATCCGCAACCGCTTTGGCGGACTCTCTGTCCGGGAGTACAGGATGTTGGCATCGGCCACGACAACCGAGATCGTCAATCGACCAAGCCGATCTCGTTGGAGAACTCCGCCAGCGCCTTGGCCGCCTTCTCACGGCGGGTCTTGCGGGTGCGCTGGAACTCCAGAATCGCTTGGGCAGGGATGCGGTGGTGCGTGCCGACCTTGACGTGGTCGATGTCGCCGGCCTCGACTAGCTTCATCAGCGTCGGCCGCGACACTCCGAGCATCGTGGCCGCTTCCGTCGTGGTGAACAACTCCTTGATCGGGACCACCACCGCGCCGGTCGTACGCTCAGCGTCCAACAGCGCCAGTACCTTCTCCGCACTCTCGCGGGGAAGGCTCAGGGTGACGCTCACGTCGCCAGACGAGCCCGCCAAGGCAGCACGCAGCGCCTGCACATCTTCCGCCAACGCTTCCGACACCACGAACCCCAACCGACGCATCCGACACCAACTGCAGTAAGTGTAACTCGCTCGGGTGTGTGCTCCCCGACCTCCATGTCGGACCTACACAACGAACTCGGAGCTTTGCCGAACGCGCCACCGATCAGACGTCACCAATCCGTGCAGCACTCCCGCTCTTGTGTCGCCCGCTCGGTGCCCCACAATTGAGACCATGGCCATTGAGCCGTTCCGCGACGTGCGTGACCACTTCAGCGAAGTGGTCGACCGCGTCGAGCACGAGCACGAGCGGGTCACGGTCACCCGCAACGGCCGCGCCGTAGCCGTCATCCTGAGTCCGGACGATCTCGCCGAACTCGAGGAGACCCTGTCCGTACTCAGCGACCCCGACGCCTTGGCCGACGTCCGTGAAGCCGATGCCGCCTACAGTGCCGGCGACGTTGTCCGAGGAGTCGACGCTGTCCGCGCCCTGCAGTGACCGACGGCCCTACGAACTGGTCTTGACCCCACCCGCGGTACGGGCCATCAAGACCAAGCTGACCGGACAGACGAGCCTCTCGACCGCGCGAATGGTCTCGGCTTTTTCAGCAGTCCCGTCTGTCAGGTCAGCTGCAGAGTGGTGAGGCAGGTCGGGTCGTCGTCGCCGGTGCCGATGTCGGAACGAGCGGTCTTGCCGTCGTAGCTGACCTCCAGGTCGGCTTCGATGTCGCGGGGTAGCCAGAACCCGACGAAGCCGTTGGCGAAAGTCGTGGCGGTCTCGTCGACCAGCACCTCGTTGGTGCTGTTGTCGACGATGCGCACTTGTACCGGCGTGGAGGCCAGTTCGCCGGTGCAGGTGGTGAGCGAGTGGTTGAAGCACTCGTGGGTCCGGTCCACGTAGGGGGCGATGGAGAGGTAGAAGCGCTCCTCGGGGATCGGCACGGAGGTCTCGACGTCGTCGGCGACAAGGACGAGCTGGTCGGGCCGGACGGAGGCGAAGAGATCGTCCGGCCTGTCGGTGCCGCCGAGCCGGTCGAGGTGGTCGATCAGTTCGACGGTGTCCATTCCGTCCAGGCCGCGGTCGGCGAGCAGTTCTTCGGCGTCAGGGTTCGCCGCGGAAGCGGTCGACGCGTCCGCGGCGCTGTCGCGCACTGCCTCGTCCTCGCCGGCGGCGCAGCCGGTGAGGACGAGGACGGCGATCATCACGACGGCGGACGCGGGGTGCTTGATCGTTCTTCTCATGGGTGCTCTTCCTGTGCGGACCGCCGGAGTCAGCGGTCGTTGCTCGTGCGGGAGTGCTCCCCGCCGAGGTCGAGGGTGTGTCTGCGAGCGCGGTACTCGCTGTCGTCGATCTCGCCCCGGGCGAACCGCTCCTCGAGCAGCTGCACCGGGTCCCGCCGTTCTCGGCGAGCGTCTACGGGAGGTGTGCGCACGAGAGCGACGACGGCCGCGATCAGCAGACCCCACATCAGAGCCATCGCGGTCACCATGACCATCCATCCACCGAGGTCCATGTCGGGGTACCAGTGCATCGTCAGCTCCCTCCGGTCGACGATGTCTCCATGCTGACTCGGTTTCCCCGGTGAAGAGATCGCGTTGCGGTGAAGGTTCTCTGAAGTTCCTGGCCCGGCACGCCGCCAGAGAGGAGGCGGCAACGGGTGGTGTCACGATGGGGCGATGACCGGCGAGCGAGCGATGGGGCGATGACCGGCGAGCGAGCGATGGTGGTCGAGGACGAGACGCAGCTGGCCGCGCTGATGGCCAGCTACCTGGAGCGCGACGGGTTCGAGGTGAAGGTCTGTCACGACGGTGACCAGGCGGTGCCGTTAGCGCGCGAGTTCGACCCGGACGTGGTCGTCCTGGACCTCGGGCTGCCCGGCTTGGACGGTGTGGAGGTGTGTCGTCAGCTGAGGACGTTCTCCGACGCCTACGTGGTGATGGTGACCGCTCGCAGCGAGGAGGTCGACACCCTGGTCGGCCTGTCGGTGGGGGCCGACGACTACGTCGTGAAGCCGTTCAGCCCCCGTGAGCTGATGGCGCGCATCAAAGCGATGCTGCGTCGACCGCGGGCCCTCGCCGGCGCACACTCGGACGAACCGTCGCGGCTGCGGTTCGGTCCGCTGGCGATCGACACCGACGGTCGGGAGGTGTGGCTGGATGACGAGCCGGTCGCCCTGACCCGGACGGAGTTCGACCTGCTCACGGTGCTGGCCCGTCGGCCGGGGACGGCGACAAC
>JBHWSH010000012.1:0-3494 GCA_043427135.1 Marmoricola sp.
TCCTTCGTACGCCGCGGGCCCAGTCCGCGGCGTCCATCTCCTTCTTGCCGAAGGGCTTGACCCGACCGAGGCGCACGGGGACCGAGCCGGTGCCGACGTGCACGGAGCTCTTGCCGACCGACAACACGCCGGGCGCCAGCGCGCCGGCTTCGGGATCGGGCAGCACGGGCCCGAGCTTGAACCGCTCGCCCTCGAGAAGGGTCCACGCCCCCGGCGCCGGAGTGCAGGCGCGGATGCGGCGGTCCACGGCCTGGGCCGGCTCGGTCCACACCACCTCGGCGTCGGCCACCTCGATCTTGGGAGCGATCGTGATGCCCTCTTCGGGCTGTTCACGAGCCTCGAGGCTGCCGTCCTCGATCCCGTCGAGGGTGGCGACCAACAGCGGCGCCCCGGCCTCGGCCAGACGCTCGAGGAGGTCGCCCGCGGTGTCGCTGGGCCGGATCCGCTCGGTGACGACACCGAAGGTCGGCCCGGCGTCGAGCGCCCGCACGATGCGGAAGGTCGTGGCGCCGGTGTACTCGTCACCGGCCCACACGGCGTGCTGCACCGGCGCGGCCCCACGCCAGGCGGGCAGGATCGAGAAGTGCAGGTTGACCCACCCGTGGGGCGGGATGTCGAGCGCCGACTGCGGCAGCAACGCGCCGTAGGCAACGACCGGGCAGCAGTCCGGTCGGAGCTCGCGCAACGCGTCTTGGAACTCGGGGTCGCGCGGGTGCTCTGGCTTGAGCACGGGCACGCCGAGCTCTTCGGCGACCTGCGCCACCGGTGAGGCGGTCAGGCGGCGGCCGCGGCCCGACGGGGCGTCGGGACGGGTCACGACACCGACGAGCTCGTGGTCGCTGTCCGCGATCGCGCGCAGGGATGGCAGTGCCACCTCGGGGGTGCCTGCGAAGACGACGCGCATGTCTAGAGTCCCAGTCCTCTCGTGGGGTGCGGGCTCACCTTGATCGTGGGGGGCGCACCGAACCAGTCGGACTCCCGGATGGCCCGCATGGCCTCGCGCCGGGTCTGGGCATCCATCCGCTCGACGAAGAGCACGCCGTCGAGGTGGTCGGTCTCGTGCTGGATCGCCCGGGCGAGGAGCTCGGACCCCTCCACGGTGACCGGCTCGCCGTGCATGTTCCATCCCCGGGCGACCACGCTCAACGCGCGGCGGCAGGGGTAGACGATGCCGGGTAGGGACAGGCAGCCCTCGTCGCCGTCCTGGGTCTCTTCCGACAGGCTCAGGTCGGGGTTGACCAGGTGGCCGAGCTCGCCGTCGACGTACCAGGTGAAGACCCGCAGGCCGACGCCGATCTGCGGTGCTGCGAGGCCGGCGCCGGGAGCGTCGAGCATGGTGTCGGTCAGGTCCTGGACGAGCTTGCGCAGCTCGGCGTCGAAGTCGACCACCGGCGCGGCCGGCGTGCGCAGCACCGGGTCGCCGAAGAGGCGGATCGGCTGCACGCTCATCCCGGCTCCCTTCGGTCGGACAACCTGGCAAGTCTACGAAGCGGGTGAAGCGGCCGCTCCCGTCCCCCGCCGATCCTCAGCCCAGGGCGTAGGGGTCGACCTGCACCCGCACCGGTGGGAGCTTGCGTGCGGCACGCACCCCCTGCATCTCACGCAGCGCCTGGGACAACGCGGGCCCCCACTGCCGGGGCACGCGTACGACGACACGAGCGTCTGCACCCGCGCTCGCCTCCGGCGGCGGCTGGGTCGCGGGGATGGGCACCGGCCCCAGCACCTCTGCTCCGGGAGGCAGCACCAGCGCGGCGGTCGCCTCTTCCACCGCGTGGGCGAGACCGCTCAGGACCGCGATCCGCGAGGCCGGCGGCAGGTGAGCCGAGCGCCGCTGCTCACTCTCTCGCGCGGCGAACCCGCCCGGGTCCCAGCGCACCAGCGCCTGCAGAGCCGGATGGTCCGGCTCGCCCACCGCCACCACCCGTCCGCCTGCCTCGGCGGGCCGAGCCAAGGCGGCGGCGTTGAACCACCGGCGCACCGACTCCTCGTCGGCGCGTAGGTCGGGACGTCCCAGCATGAGCCAGGTGTCGAGGAGCAACACCGCTGCGTAGCCGCCGTCGGCCGGCGGCTCGGCGCCAGGCGTCGCGACCACGATCGCACGCCGTCCGTCCACACGGTCCAGGACGCGGTGGCCCGACGAGCGCTTGACCGGCACCTGGGGGAACGCCCGGCCGAGCTCCTCCGCGGTGCGCAGGTCTCCCAGCACGGGGGCACGTAGCCCGCGCCCATCGCACTCGTGGCAGGCGTGGCCGGGGTCGGCTCGGCCACACCAGCGGCAGGACGGCGGCTCGTGCGCCGCCTTCTGCTCCAACGGCCCATGGCAGCGCGGGCAGCGAGCGGGAGCGCGACAGCTGTCGCAGAGGAGCGCTGCGGCGTAGCCGGAGCGGGGGGTCTGCACCAGCACGGGTCCGCGCTCCAGCGCCTCCCGCACCACGACATGGGCGCTGCTGGGGACCCGGGAGTGCCGTGTCATCGGGTCGCGCTCGAGCTCACGGTCGGTGGCGCCGGTGATCGTGACCAGCGGAGCGGCCGCACGCACCGCGACCCGGTAGGCGATCACCTCCTCGGCCCAGCCCGTGGCGATGAGCGCATCGGCCTCCACACTCCTCGACGTGGCACCGACCATGGCCGCGCACTGCTGGTGGTGAGCACGCAGGAGCAGGACCTCGCGGGTGTGGGGGTAGGGCGCCCGCGGCTCGGCGTAGAGGTCGTCACTGTCGTCCCACAGCGCCACCAGCCCGAGGTCGCGGACCGGTGCGAACGCGGCCGCTCGAGTGCCCGCGACCACCCGAACCGCGCCGCGAGCGACCGCCAAGAAGGCGCGATAGCGCGCGGCAGGGCCGAGGTCGGCGGTCAGCAGCACGTGGCGGCCCTCCCCCAACGTCTCGGTGAGGGCCGCGTCCACACAGGTCAGGTCGCGCCGATCCGGGACACACAGCACGCTGCCGCGCCCCGCCTGGGCGGTCGCGGCGGCGGCTTCGGCCAGACGAGCAGCCCAATCCTCTCCGGGGAGTGCAGTCCATACCGCGCGCGGAGCTCGACCCGCGGCCAAGCCGTCCAGCAGAGCCGGCCCGGCGGCGTACCGGCTCCAACCGCTCGGGTCGGGCACTGGTCCGACTCCCGGCACCGGCTCGGGGCTGGGCTGCTTCTCGACGGTCGCATGCCGCGGCGGGACCGCGAGCCGCAGGACGTCGGCGCGGGTGCCGGCGTAGCGCTCGGCCACCAACCGGGTCAGCTCGGCGATGTCCGGGGAGAGCACGGGCTCGGCGCTGACCACCCGCCGTAGCGGCGTGAGCCGTCCGGGATGGTCGCTCTTCTCGGCACGCGCCAGGACGTACCCGTCCACGTCCTGCCCGGCGAAGCGCACCTTGACCCGGCACCCGGGCACAGCCGTCTCCGCCATGCTCGCCGGAACGCTGTAGTCGAAAGGACGGTCGAGATGCGCCAGCGGCACCTCGACCAGGACCCGGGCGACCGGCAGCTCCTCGGAGTAG
>JBHWSH010000013.1:0-8257 GCA_043427135.1 Marmoricola sp.
GTGCTGCTGTTCGCGATCGCGGTGCTGGCTCTGGACCGGCTCCTGCGCGGGCGAGCCCGCTACTCCCAGCGCGGCGGCGCCGGCCGAGGGCTGCAACGGCGTCCCCTCACCGGCCTTCGGGGCTGGGCCGCTACGGCTGCCGCGGCGGCGGTGGTCGCCGCGGCCTTCCTGCTGCCGGTGGCACGGCTGGCGACCTGGGCGGTCGAGGCCGTCCGCGATCACGGGATGCTGAGCGACCATCGCTTCGGCGAGCACCTCTCCAACAGCGCGGCTGTCGCCGCGATCGCGACCGGCGCGTGTGTCCTGGCCGCCCTGACCATGGCGCACGCCGAGCGGCTCGGTGGTGGCCGGATCGTCTCTGGGGCCGCCCGGATGACGATGGTCGGCTACGCGATGCCGGGAGCGGTCATCGGGATCGGGGTGCTGGCCTCCTTCCAGGCCGCTGACCGGCTGTTGAAGTGGCTCGGCGTCGACGGGGGCACCGGTCTGCTCGCCACCGGTTCGGTGCTCGGCATCCTCGTGGCCTATGTCGTGCGGTTCACTGGCCCCGCCTACCAGGCCGTCGACGCGAGCTTCTCCCACGTCCCGCGGTCGGTGACGTCCTCGGCGCTGACGCTCGGCGCCGGACCGACTCGAGTGCTTGCCAGAGTGCACCTGCCCCTGGTGCGTTCGGGAGCCGCTGTGGCTGCGACGCTGGTGCTCGTGGACGCGGTCAAGGAGCTCCCCTTGGTGCTGCTGCTGCGTCCGTTCGGATTCACCACGTTGTCGGTGTGGGTGTTCGAGCTCGCCTCGGAGAACTACTGGTCCCGAGCAGCGTTGCCCGCGCTGCTCATCGTGGCGCTGGCCGTGGTGCCCGTGGCACTGCTCACCAGAGGTGGCCGCATCGAGTCGAGCGGCGAGCGATGACCGCGCTCACCCTGAAGGGCGTCGACAAGCGATACGGACCGGTGCACGCGGTGCGGTCGCTCGATCTCCAGCTCGACCGGGGAGAGGTGCTGACTGTCGTCGGGCCGTCCGGGTGCGGCAAGTCCACCTTGCTGCGGCTCGTGGCCGGACTCGAGCACAGTGACGCCGGGGTCGTGAGCGTCGACGGTCGCGTGGTCGACGACGGCCGTCGGCATTGGCCGCCGGAGCGGCGCAAAATCGGGATGGTGTTCCAGGACCACGCGTTGTTCCCGCATCTGGACGTGGCCGGCAACGTCGCGTTCGGGCTCGCCGGCGACACCCGCAGCAAGCGCAGCGTTCGCGTCGCAGAGCTCTTGGAGCTCGTCGGGCTCTCCGGACTGGGTCGACGCCTCCCCCACGAGCTCTCGGGTGGAGAGCAGCAGCGGGTGGCCCTGGCGCGTGCTCTGGCGCCGCGACCCGCGGTCGTGTTGCTGGACGAGCCGTTCTCGAGCCTGGACGTGAACCTGCGCGGACAGGTGCGCACCGACACGTTGGCCGCCATCCGCGAGACGGGGAGCGCGGCGCTGCTCGTGACCCACGACCAGACCGAGGCGCTCTCCCTCGGCGACCGGATCGCAGTGATGCGGATGGGCCAGGTGCTGCAGACCGGCGCCCCCGACCAGGTCTACGAGCACCCCACCAGCCGCTTCGTCGCGACGTTCATGGGTGAGGCGGACTTCCTGCCCGCGACCGTCACCTCCGACGGTGTCGAGTGCGAGGTCGGCGCGGTGCCGCTCCTCGTCCGGCCGGAGGGTGTGGACGGCGTTCTGGAGGTGATGCTGCGGCCTCACGAGGTGACGCTGTCGGCGGACCCGGCTTCTGCCGCCTCGGTGGACCGGGTCGAGTACCACGGTGCCTTCACCCTGCACGTCGTACGCCTCGCCTCGGGCCGGACCCTGCGGGTCCGGTCACAGCACGGCGTACGTCTTGCGGTCGGCACTGCGGTCAGGGTCGCCGTGGTGCCCGGCGCGGCGCCGGTCCTCGTCGCGGGCGATGCGGTGCTCCCCGTCGCGCAACCAGTCACGGACTCGGGTCCAGCCGCGCACTCCTGAACGCAGGCTCGGAGTCACCCGCTCCACGCCCTTCCACACGGCGACCCCGAACCCGAGGGAGAGCACGACCCCCACCAGCGGAAGGCTGTGCTCGAAGTGCGGATAGATCTGCCAGTGCGTGAGGTAGATGTAGAGGGAGGCCGACGCCAGCAGCGCACCCGTCCGGACCAGCGCACGAGGCAACCGCAGCTGCGGGACCCACACGAGGACCAGCATGCCGGCGACGACCACCGCCTCTCTCGCGCCGTCTTGCAAGAATCCCGGACCGGCCACGCAGACCAGCGCGGTGACCACCGCCCGATGCCATGGGGTCGATGCCCGCGAAGCGGCCCAGCCGGCCGCAAAGATCCAGAACACCACGTGGGCGCGGTGGATCTCGTCGCCGCCGCGCAACGACACCACGTCGTAGCGGGTCAGAAGACCGACCGCAGCCAGCGCGGCCGGCAGCCAGAAGCCCCACCGCTGATCCAGTCGGTGCACTGCCGGCACCGCCAAGAGCGCCGTGGTCAGCAACAGCAGCGCGATCAGCGCCTCCAGAAACCACAGGTGCCACGCGGGCTCCGCCCACGTCTCGGGTCCCAGGAGCCCGTTGACCAGCAGCGCGGTCTGCCAGGGGTACGCCGAGAACAGCAGGGCGCAGCCGCCCACCCACAGCACGGTCGGGACGGCGATCCTCGTCACGCTCGTGAGGAGGCGGGTCACTCGTTCACGACGCGACGGCGAGGACAGTTGGAACCGTCCGAGGTTGAACCCGGCGATGCCGAGCAGCAAGTGCGCGCCGCCGGTCAGCGTGAACAGGTTTCCGTGGGTGCCGACGATGGCCACGATGGCGAGTGCACGCATGACCACGTTGGTCTCGACGGCGGCGCCTCGACGCCGATGGCCCGTGGCCTCGAGTCGACCGATCGGCGTGGTGTGCCAGCCCGCCGGGAGGTGCCCGAGGCGCTCCTCGAGGTGGAGCGACAGCTCGACGTACGACAAGGAGTCGCCGCCGAGAGAGACGAAGGTGTCGGTCGGGCGCACCCCGTCGCGACCCAGCACCTGCCCGAAGAGCTCCGGCAGGTCTGCAGCCTGCGCCGCGGCAGCGGGGTCGAGTTCTCCGCCGTTCGGGGGCAGGGCCGCGATCGCCCGGCGGTCCGGTTTGCCGCTTGCCAGCCGCGGCAGGTCGTCGACCGCGCGTACGTCGAGCGCGTGGGCCGGCAGCCCGGTGCGGGAGGCCAGCTGCCGCCGCGCGTCGTCGGCCTCACGACGACCGCCGACGACGGCCACCACCAGGCGATCGCCGTCGGCGACACAGAGGCCCTCGTGACCCGCCTCGCCAAGCAGCTTCTCGACCCGGTCCAGGTCCAGGCGATGCCCGTAGAGCTTGACGAACCGTGCGGCCCTGCCCACGATCTCGAACAGACCTGCCTCGGTCCGCCGCGCGAGGTCGCCGGTCCGGAGCTCGTCGACCACGCGCCCGAGAGCCAGATCGGCCGGACTCTCCGCATAGCCGAGCATGACGTTGGGGCCGGCGTACACGAGCTCGCCGACGTCCGTCCCGGAGGCGTCGATCCGCAGCTCTCCGCCCGGGACCGGGATGCCCACGGCCTCCGGGTTGGTCGCGGCGAGCTCGGGCGGCAGATAGGCCATCCGGGCAGTCGCCTCGGTCTGGCCGTACATGACCACGAGGTCGAACCCGCCGGCACGTCCCAGCTCGGCGTAGCGGCGCACCCGCTCGGCGGGCATCTTGCCGCCGGCCTGGGTGAGGTAGCGCAGCGTCGGCAGATCCTCGGGCGTGAAGCCGATCCGATCGAGCAGCTCGTACGTGTAGGGCACCCCCGGGATCGTCGTCACGCCATGAGCGCGGGCCAGCTCCCAGAAGCACCGGTCGACCACCGACAACGACGTCAACAACAGCGCCGCGCCCCGGAGCAGATGGCTGTGCAGCACCGAGAGCCCGTAGCAGTAGTGCAGCGGGAGCGTGGTCACCGCGACGTCGTCGCCCGTGATGGCCAAGGACTCCGCGATGGCCTCGGCGTTGGTCTGCGCGTTCTCGGCGCTGAGCCGGACCAGGCGCGGCGAACCAGTGCTGCCGGAGGTGGAGAGCAGGAGGGCCAGGTCGGGGTGCAGGTCGTGAGCAGTGCCGTCGCGGCGTTCGACTGCTCTGCCCCCGCGCACGACGACGTCCGGGTCGTACACGTCGAGGAGCTCGCCGAGGTCCCCGACCGGGTCGCAGACGAGGACGGGGTGGCCGCCGGCGAGGGCCGCGAGATACCACACGACGGTCTCCACCTGGTTGCCTCCGGCGAGGAGGACGAGGCGTCGCTCTCGGCCGAGGAACTCCCCCGCGGCGTCGACCCTGTGCGCCAGCTCGGCGTACGACACAGTCTCGCCGGCGGTCAGCAGCGCCGGCCTGTCCCCGAAGTCGGCCAGGCGTCGAGCGAAGGGGACGCCCAACAGCAGTTCGGAGGCGACCACGGTCATGAAAGGATGGTAAGGCAAACCTCACTTCGACACGCGGTCGTGGGCAAGCCCGGCTAGCGTGAGCGGGATGGACGAGGTGGTTGCCGCCAAGCGCGCGCTCCGCAAGCGGTTGCTGACGGCACGCAGGCAACGGTCCTTGTCGGAGATCGGCGAGGCCGCGGCGGAGATCGCCGCACACCTGCTCGCCACGGAGGAGGTACGCCGCGTGGCGACGGTTGCGGCGTACGTGTCGGTCGGCACCGAGCCGGGCACCGGCCCGCTCCTGGACGCCCTGTCCCGGCAGGGCACACGGATCCTGCTGCCGGTCCTGCTGCCCGACGGCGACCTCGACTGGGCCGAGCACACCGGCGAGCTCGTCCCCGCCGCACGCGGCCTCCTCCAGCCGACCGGCCCCCGGCTGGGCCCCGACGCGATCGCCACCGCCGACGCCGTCCTCACCCCGGGCCTCGCCGTCGGGCAGGACGGCTGCCGGATGGGTCGCGGCGGCGGCTCCTACGACCGGGCGCTGGCGCGCGTGCCGGAGGGGACGTTCGCCTGCACGTTGCTGTACGCCGACGAGCTGCTCGAGGCTGTGCCCTGCGCGGCGCACGACCGCCCCGTCGTCGCGGCGGCCACCCCGCTGGGCGTCACCCGCCTGGATCTCACCGCTGCGGGCGGGGCTCGAGGGTGAGCCGCGCGACCGTCGCCTCTGCGACCGCCTGAGGCGAGAACGCCCAAGGACGAGTCTGTCCGCGCACCCACAGCTCGGTCTGGTCGGTGTAGTGCTGGTGGAAGGCATGCCCGCTGGCCCCGGCGAGGTTGATCCAGCGCGAGTCGTCGAGGTCGGCCAGCGACACCACCATCCGCATCGAAGGCACCCAGTCGACCTCGTATCCCTCCGCGGCGTCCCAGCCGGTCGCGTTGACGAGCGAGGACCCGCCGCCCAGCTCCCACGGCCCGCGGTTGAGCAGCTTGTTGACCAGTCCGATCTCGGACTGGCCGACGGTCTGGTTCTCCAGCGTCAGCGTGTGCAGCCGGCCCCACGACCAGGCGTCCACGCGCCGCGCCTGGCGTTGGGTGAGCTCGTCGCGCGCCTCCTGCAGCGCGAGCACCAAGATGTCGTCGCGTCCCTCGCGCAGACCCTCGGTGTCGACGTCGTCCCACCAGGGGTTGTTCGGCTCGGCAAGCAGCCGGCGCATGACCTCGAACCAGCGGTCGCCGCCGTCGGGGCGTACGGCGTCGGGCAGCTCGTCGGCGAAGGTCAGCTCGAGCAGGTTCTTCCAGACCGCGTTGTAGTACGCCGCCGCGGCCGACTCCGCGTCCTGGACGAAGTCCCAGTCGGCCAGGAGTGCCTGACCCTCGGCGTAGTAGCCGAGCCCGGGCGTCACGTCGAGCAGGTAGGGCACGAGCACCGGAGCGAACCCGTTGTAGGAGTCGAGCTGCAGCGCGGTCATGTCCTGGGGCCGCATCGTGCCGCGCTTCTCGATCGCCTCCACGATGCGCTGGCTGCGGTAGCCGTAGGCCCAGGAGTCGGCCAGGTAGTGCGGGTAGTCCTCGTCGATGACCGCCTGGTTGGCGGTGACGACGTAGCCCTCCTCGGGGTCCAGCACCGAGGGCAGCTCCGCGAACGGCACGAAGTCGCCGGTCCAGTCGTTGCGGCGGTCCCAGCCGGCCACGGGGAAGTCACCGTCGTGCCCGGGCTGCCGGATCGGGATGCGCCCCGGCGCCTGGTAGCCGATGTGGCCGTCGCGGTCGGCGTAGATCAGGTTCTGGCTGGGCACGGCGAAGTCCCGGGCGGCGGCGCGGAACTCGTCCCAGTCGCCGGCCCGGTTGAGGGCGAAGACGGCGTCGGCGGTGCGGTTGGGCTGCAGCGCCGTCCAGGCCAGCGCGACGGCGTACCCGGACCCGCGGAGGGGCACGTCCCCAGCGTCCTCCGCCTGCACGGGTGCGTTGGCGCCGAGGGTGGCGTAGGTCTGGGCGACGTCGGAGAGCAGCGGACCGTGCACGGAACTGCGGGCGGTGAACACGAAGGGGTCTTCGCCCGCGATCTTGATCGTTTCGCGGCGAGTCTCCAGCGGGACCATCTTCCTGCCGCGGCGGTAGTCGTCGCCGTCGACGGCCTCCAGGTAGAGGTCGGCGACGTCCGGCCCGAGGTTGGTGAACCCCCAGGCGATGTCGGCGTTGTGGCCGATGACGACCCCGGGGAAGCCTGCGAAGGTGAAGCCGGTGACGTCGAAGTCGCAGTCCTCGGTGAGCTCTCGGCAGTGCAGGCCCATCTGGTACCAGATGCTCGGCACCGACGGCGCGAGATGGGGGTCGTTGGCCAGCAGGGGGGCACCGGTCGAGGAGTGGTCGCCGTCCACGACCCAGGAGTTCGAGCCGATGCCGCTGCCCCGGCCGAACATCGTCGGCAGTCGGTCCATCGCCGTGCCGACCTGTTCGAGGAGCTCCACCACCTCCGGTCCGTACGCCGGACGCGCCGCCCTCGGCGTACGCCCTGCGTCTTGTCGGAACTGACCGCCGCTGACGGCGCCGCCCTCGACGATCGGACGGTGCCGGTCGAAGGGGTACTCCGGGAACAGGTCCTCGATCTGCTTGGGGTCCAGCCGCGTCGACATCGAGACCCGCTCGATCTCCTCCTGCATGTTGCCGCGAAGGTCCCAGGCCATCGCCTTGAGCCAGGACAGCGAGTCGACGGGGGTCCACGGCTCGATCCGGTGATCGACGCCGCTCAGTCCCAGGAGCGTGTACTCGAGCGAGATCTGGCTGGCGCTGTGGGTGTCGAGGTAGGCGTTGACGCCGGCGGTGTAGGCAGTGAGCAGCTCGACGGTCTCCCCGTCGAGCAGACCGAGCTCCTGCTCGGCGATGCGCCGCCAGCCCATGGTCCGGACGACCTTGTCGGTCTCGAGGGTGTCCGGACCGAACATCTCCGAGAGTCGCCCAGCCGTGATGTGGCGCTTGACGTCCATTTCGTAGAACCGGTCCTGGGCCTGCACGTAGCCCTGGGCGAAGAACAGGTCGGTGGAGGTGTCGGCGTACACATGCGGAATGCCGGCGTCGTCGCGCAGCACCTCGACGGAGCCTGCCAGCCCAGGCACCTCGATCGTGCCCTCGACCTGCGGGTAGGGGCGGCGCACCCAGTTGACGGCGAAGATCGAGCCGCCGATGAGGGTGAGCACGAGGACACCGACGACGTAGGTGCTCCAGCGCGCCCAGCGAGGCAGACCGCGGAAACGCCCGCGGCTCACGCGATCGGCGTCGGTGTCGGCATCAGCGGCGGCGGGGGCGTCGGACACACGCGCCATTGTGCCCGCTGGCCCAGGCGTCTCCGGGCAGGCTCAGGCGGCGCTGCCGGCGGTGACGCTGCTGCCGGAGCTCGCCGAACCGGACGAGGACGAGCTGCTGGAGGCATCGGCGGCGCTCGACGAGGTGGACGAGCTCGCGGAGTCGCTCGACGTCGAGGCGGCGGCGCGGCTGTCCGTGCGGCTGTCTGTGCGGTAGAAGCCGGAACCCTTGAAGACCACGCCGACGGCGTTGTAGACCTTGCGGAGCTGCCCGTCGCACTCGGGGCACACCGTCAGGGCGTCCTCCGAGAAGCTCTGAAACTGCTCGAAGAAGTGGCTGCACTCGGTGCAGGAGTACTGGTAGGTGGGCACGCGGTGACTCCTCCCAAGACGCGGATCGGCTGGCACTCGTCGGGTTCGACTGCCAGATCATACCCGGCTCGGAGCCCCTGTGGATGACGCCGACGCCGAGCCGCCGGATCGGCCTACCCTCGGGCCGCATGGCCCGTCTCGCGCGCACAGCATCCTCCC
>JBHWSH010000014.1:0-11022 GCA_043427135.1 Marmoricola sp.
GCTCTCGCACGCAGAGCAGACACGATCGCCACCAGGTCAACGACCTCCTGCAGAAGCGCGCCGGCTATCGCAGGTAGATAGCCGAACGCGGCCACCAGCATCAGCGCGATCGAGATCGCGATCCCCAGCCAGATCGACTGCAGCGCAATGCTCACAGTCCGCCGCGACACATGCATCACGTCGGCCACCCGGGACAGGTCGTCGGAGGTCACCACCGCCGAGGCGGACTCGCTGGCTGCTGTCGCGCCCCGCCCTGCCATCGCGACGCCTACGGTGGCGGCCGCCAGCACCGGTGCATCGTTGATCCCGTCGCCGACCATCATCACCGGCTTGGGCTCCATCGCTCGGACGATGTCGACCTTCCCCTGGGGCGTGACGTCGGCGTGGACCGCGGTGATGCCGGCCTCGCGAGCGATCGCCTCAGCGGTCGGCGCAACGTCGCCGGTGACCAGCGCGACCTGTTGTACGCCGAAGCTCCGGATCCGCGCGATCGTCTCCTCCGCCTGAGGCCGCAGCGGGTCGGACAGGACGATGACGCCGGCGAGCCGGTCTGCGGCGGAGACGTAGACCGCGGTCTGCCCCGACCCCAGCGTCGGACGGTCCAGGGTGCCCACGACCTCCTCGATGAAGCCCGACTTCCCGACCCGTACGACGGTGCCGTCCGCGAGCGCCGCCTCGACGCCGTTGGTGGCGACCTCCTCGGCTGCAGCGACCTCCGGCAGCTCCACCTGCGCGTCTCGCGCGTGCGCGACGATGGGTGCGGCGAAGGCGTGGACCGAGTGCTGCTCGGCGGCAGCCGCGAGACGCAGCGTCTCCTCCGCGCCGCGGTCGGCGGCGATGATCTCGACGACCTCCGGGGCGCCCTGGGTCAACGTCCCGGTCTTGTCGAAGGCCGCCGATCTGACCCGCGCGAGCGTCTCGAGCGTCCCACCGTCCTTGATGATCACGTTGATCCGCGCGGCAGAGCTCATCCCGCCCATGAACGCCACCGGAGCCGCGATCAGCAAGGGGCACGGCGTCGCCACTACCAGCACCTCTGCGAACCGCACGGGGTCGCCGCTGAGATACCAGGCGACTCCGGCGATGGCCAAGGACACCAAGGTGAAGGGCACGGCGTACCGGTCGGCCAGGCGGACCATCGGTGAACGGGACTGCACGGCTTCTTCGACCAGACGCACGATCGAGGCGTACTGCGAATCGGCAGCACCAGCGGTCGCGCGCATCGTGAACGTCTCAGTGCTGTTCACGGTCCCGGACAGCAGCGCCTCGCCAGCACGGTAGGTCACCGGCACCGGCTCGCCGGTCACAGACGCCTCGTCGATCAGGGCGTACTCGGACACGAGGATGCCGTCCACCGGCAGCACCTCTGAGGAGCGCACCAGCAGCTCGTCTCCGACTTCGACGTCGCTGACGGGGATCTGCACGATCTCCCGGGTGTCGGGATGGATCCGTTGTGCGTACGCCGGCGCGCGGTTCAGCAGCGTGTCGAGCTCCCGGCTCGCACGTCGCGCGGCCATGTCCTCCAGCGCCTCACCTCCGGTCAGCATGAGGGCGATGATCAGACCGGCGAGGTATTCCTCGACGGCCAGTGTGGCGCCCATCGCGATCACGGCGAGGATGTCGAGACCCCAGTGGCCGGCAGAGAGCTCACGGACCATGTCGACCGCGGTGACAGCGATGACGACGCCGATGACCGTGAAGGCCACCGCAGCCAACGCAGCGCTGTCGTCTCGCGCCCAGAGGACAACGCCGAGGGTCAGGCCGACGAGGACGAACAGAGTGAGGACCTGGGTCAGAGACAGCCGCACCGGACCGAGCCTAGCTTCGAGCGGGCAGGCCCCGTTGCGGCATACTGAGCGCGGTCAGGGACGGCACCAGAAGGCAGGTCGCACATGGGCGATTGGCGACCGGCTCGATGACGCCGGCACCCGCCCCCGTAGCTCAGCTGGATAGAGCACCGGACTTCTAATCCGATGGCCGCAGGTTCGAGTCCTGCAGGGGGCGCCCAGCGCCTGCCACTGTTGCGTTCGCCGCCCGTCCCCGCCATGGTGGAGGGCCGAGTCGGTGTGGGAGTGCGCCGATATCGACCGAGGAGTGTTGGCTGTGTACTCGCCCTTGCGTCGCCTGGCCGGCCGCATCGGTACGACGAGCCTGGTGCTCGCGGGGCTCGTGACAGTCGGCACCCCGAGTGCCGTTGCCGCGCCGCTGAGCCCATGTGTCGACCCCGACAACGGCACGCCGCGCCTCCACGCCATCGCGTTCGAGCCGAGCGCCGTCGACGTCACCAAGGGCGCCCGAGACGTCACCGTACGGGTGAACGCCACCGACGCCGGCGGACCCGGCCCGGCATCGGGCCTGTGGACCGTCAGCGTGAAGGTCGATCCGCCGTCCGGCGGGCCGGTCTGGGAGTACGACGTCGAGCTGAGCCGGGCGAGCGGCGACGAGTGGACCGGTGTGCTGACTGTGCCGGCCGGCGCGAAGCCCGGCGAATGGACGATTGGCGGTGTCTCGCTCGCCGACCACGCCGGCAACTACCTCGAGGACGTGGACGCAGAGGGCTACGACTTCTTGGCGCCGTTCGACGACGTACGCCTCGACGTCAGCTCCGACGCGGACAACACCGCTCCGCGAGCGACCATGCTCAAGCTCTCCAAGAAGAGCATCAACACCCACGGCAAGGCCCGCAAGGTCAACGTCCGCGTGGACGTGACCGACGACCGCGGAGTAGCCGGCGTTCATGTCGTCGCCCGCAGCAACCGCGGCGACGTCGCAGCACAGCTGACGCCCAAGTCCGCAACGCGATTCGCTGGCAAGTTGTACTTCCCCAAGAAGTCGCCGCGCGCGAAGTACCGCATCGAGATCATCCGCGTCACCGACGAGGCCGGCAAAGAGCGTGCCTACCGCCGCAAGCAGGTGGCCGCGCTCGGCAAGCGCACCTTCGGTGTGAACGGCCCCGCTGACGCCAAGCCGCCCTCACTGATGTCGGCAGTGGTCAAGCCCAAGAAGATCGACGTACGCCGCGACCGCCAGAAGGTGCGGGTCCGAGCCTGGCTGCGGGACACCGGCACCGGCGTCAGGTCCGCTCACGTGAGCCTGTACGACGCGTGGGACGTTGCGATGAAGCGCAAGAAGGGCAACGCTCGGAAGGGCTTGTGGGTCGGCACGTTCGACCTCGATCCCTGCAGCGTCTTCCAGTCGCGCGCGGGCACGATCCGGATCCACGACCGTGCCGGCAACGTCTCGGTCGAAGACTTCGGGGGGCCCCGGGTGAAGCGCAACGACAACCTCCCGCCCGACGCACGCTCCAACTCCAACCGGGTCGACGCGGAGGGACCCGTGTCACTGCGGTTCACCGAGCCGGTCAATGGGATCCACGACGGCAGCATCACGATCCGGCGCATGGACTGGCCGTCCCCGCTGGGTGACCCGCATCCGGGCGCCTGGACGTGTGCGGACCCCGATGGCGACGCGACCGGCTGCGAGAACGGACCGGTTCTCACCGCGACGTGGGCGCCGGACACTCCTCTCGAGCCTGGCGACTACCGCGTGCAGGTCAACCCCGACGGCGTGCTCAGTGTGACGGACCTCGCCGGCAACCCCGTCAACCGCGACGCGGAGGAGCCCGGCGACTACTTCGACGTCAGGGTCGAGTAGCGACGTAGTCGTCGATCTCGTCCAGGAGCCGCGAGCGCACCTCCTCGGGCGCGAACGACGCTCGCACGGCAGCGCGGGCCAAGTCCGCGAGCCCGGCCGAGTCCAGGGCGAGCAACGAGGCGGCGATCTCGTACTCGCAGTTGAGCGTCGTACCGAACATCGGCGGGTCGTCGCTGTTGATCGTCACGACGGCGCCTGCGGCGTACATCTCCTTGACGGGGTGCTCCTCCAGGGAGGCGACAGCGCGCGTGGCGATGTTGGAGGTCGGGCAGACCTCGAGCGGGATGCGGTGCTGGACGAGATACGCCAGCAGCTCGGGATCCTGCGTGGCCGCGGTCCCGTGCCCGATGCGCTCGGCGCCCAGGTCACGCAACGCGTCCCACACCGTCTCCGGCCCCGTGGTCTCCCCCGCGTGAGGGACGGAGCGAAGCCCGGCGTCCTTGGCGCGCTGGAAGTGCGGCGCGAACTGCGGCCGGGGCACGCCCACCTCCGGCCCGCCGAGACCGAACCCGACCAGTGCTTCCGTCCGGTGTTCGAGCGCGTAGCCCAGTGTCGCGTCCGCGGCCGGGATCCCCAGCTCCCCGGGGATGTCGTAGATCCAGCGAAGCACCACACCGTGATCCCGCTCCGCCGAGACCCGCGCGTCCTCGATCGCCTCGGTGTAGGCCTCGATGGGAACACCCGCGAGGACAGACGTGTACGGCGTGCACGTCAGTTCGGCGTACCGGATCGACTGCGCTGCCATCTCCCGAGCGACCTCGTAGGTCAGCAGCCGCACGTCCTCCGGAGTCCGGATCAGGTCGACCACCGCGAGGTAGACGTCGATGAAGTGCGCGAAGTCGCGGAAGGTGAAGAACTCACGCAGCGCGTCGGGGTCGGCGGGCACCGTGCCGGGATGGCGCTCGGCGAGCTCGGCCACGATGCGGGGTGAGGCCGAGCCGACCTGGTGCACGTGCAGCTCCGCCTTGGGCAGGCCGAGGGTGAAGTCGGTGAGCGATGCGTCGGTCGAGGTCACGAGATGCAGTCTTCCCTGCACGCGCCGCCGGCACGTCATTGAGTAGGGTCGCGGCGTGAACGACCGACTGGTGTGGATCGACTGCGAGATGACCGGGCTCGACATCGGCAAGGACGCGCTGGTCGAGGTGGCGGCCCTGGTCACCGACTTCGACCTCAACGTGCTCGGCGAAGGCGTCGACGTGGTGATTCGCCCGCCCGCGGAGGCACTGGAGCAGATGGATGACTTCGTCCGCGACATGCACCGCACCTCCGGGCTGATCGACCAGCTCGACGACGGAGTAGCCCTCGAAGAGGCCCAGCGTCTGGTGCTCGACTACGTGCGCAGCGAGTGCCCGGAGGGCGTCCGCCCTCCTCTCGCAGGCAACACCATCGGCACCGATCGCATGTTCATCGCCCGCGACATGCCCGAGCTGGAGACATTCCTCCACTACCGCGTCATCGACGTCTCCTCGATCAAGGAGCTCGCTCGGCGTTGGCACCCGCGCGCCTACTACGCCGCACCGGTCAAGCGCGGCAACCACCGCGCCCTGGCCGACATCCAGGAGAGCATCGAGGAGCTGCGCTACTACCGGGCGGCGGTCTTCGTGCCCTCCCCCGGTCCGTCCACAGCAGAGGCGAAGGCGCTTGCGGAGGAGCATGGCGGTTCGATCACCGGGCTCTCCGGTGAAGAGGGTCCTCCTCAGCCAGCGGACTGAGACCGGGTACACTTGTCCCTGCTGCCGTGACCGGCAGCGATGGTGGATGTAGCTCAGCTGGTAGAGCGCCGCGTTGTGGTCGCGGATGTCGCGGGTTCAAGTCCCGTCATTCACCCCAAGAAACTTCAGAACTGCTTGGCCAGTGCCGCCGTCGCGCCCTTGAGGGTGCCTTGCACTGTGCGCTTCTGGACGAAACCCGGCAACGGGATCGCCGTGTCCACGGTCAGTGTCATCACGGCCTCCGTGCGGCCACCGACGTCGCGGAGAGCCCAGGCGCCCTGCTGCGACTTCTGCACCCGGGTCGGCTCGACGAGCTCCCAGCTGAACCCGTCGTCGGTGTGGGTGTAGTCGAGGACGAACTCGTCCTTGGCCACCTTGACGTCGTTGACCATCCGCGCGCGTGTGCAGCGTCCTTCGTCGTCGCGCTGCAGCACCTCGCTGGTGGTGTTGCCGGGGAACCAGTTGTGCTGGTTGTCGATGTCGCGCAAGAACTCCAGCACCTGCTCCGGGGCAGCGTCGATGACGACCTTGATGGACTCGGTGACGGCCACGGTGCCTCCGGGTGGTCGGGCTCTCAGCGACAGGCGCCGATGGCGTACGAGTGGCCCGCCGCGGCGCCGTCGTACAAGCTCGCCAGCGGGACACGATCGACCATACCGTCAGGCGTGCGCGTGACCAGAGCAACCGGACGCTCCCCCAACGGCCACAGCGGCATCGACACGCAGCCGGGATAGCGGTCGGAGTAGGCGACCTCCCAGCGCGGCGTCGGGACCGCCTCGACCTGCTCGGGTTCGAGGCCCAACAGTCCGAGTAGCGCCGCAGCTACGGCAACCCCGCCAGCCCCGGAGGCCAGCGTCCGCACGACATAGGCAGCACGCACCAACCGAGTCCCCTCCCGGTGCCGCACCAGCCCGAGCATCATGGTCCGCCGTCCTTTGTCCGTGTCCGTCACGCGCTCAACGACGGCTGCGAGGCAGGAGTTATGGGTGGTTTCGCGCACCACGGTCACGCGCGCACACGCGAGCGGGTAACTTCATCGTGATGAGTCCGGTGAGCAAGCGCGAGCAGTACGACGTCGTGGTGGTCGGAGGCGGCCACAACGGACTCGTCGCTGCCTCCTACCTCGCTCGGGCCGGCGTCTCCGTCCTGGTCCTGGAGCGGCTCGCGAGCACCGGCGGGGCAGCGGTCTCGGAGGAGACCTTCGCCGGTCTCCCCGCCAAGATCTCGCCGTACTCCTACCTGGTGAGCCTCTTCCCCGACCAGATCATCAGCGACCTCGAGCTGGGAGTGCAGTTCCGCTCGCGTCGCACCGCGTCGTACTCCCCCGCCATCCGGCACGGCAAGCACACCGGGCTCCTGGTGGAGCGGGACCCCACCCAGATCACCGAGGAGTCCTTCCGCTCCCTCACGGGCTCCGAGCGTGAGTACGACGCATGGCGGACCTTCTACGGACAGCTCGCTGAGTTCGCCAAGGTCGTGGCGCCGACCATGCTCGAGCCGCTGACCACGCGACGCGAGATGCAGCAGCGGGTCGCCCCCGACACGTGGCGGATGCTGGTCGAGGAGCCGCTCGGCGGGGCGCTCGAGGACAACTTCCGCGACGACCTCGTCCGAGGCGTGATCGCGACCGACGCGCTCATCGGCACCTTCGCCGACCTCCACAGCCCCGAACTGGAGCAGAACCGCTGCTTCCTCTACCACGTCGTGGGCAACGGGACCGGGGAGTGGCGGGTGCCGATCGGCGGCATGGGTGCCCTGTCCTACGCGCTGGAGCGGTCGGCGTACACCTCGGGAGCCGAGATCCTCACACGCGCCTTCGTCACGCGTGTGGAGAGCGACGGCAGGCAAGCGCAGGTGACGTTCCGTCATGGCAACACCGAGCACCGGGTCGCCTGCGACTACGTGCTGGGCAACGTCGCGCCGTGGGTCGTGCAGCTCCTCCTGGGCGAGAACCCCGGCCCCCGCCCCGAGGGCGCGCAGATCAAGATCAACATGGTGCTGGACAAGCTCCCTCGGTTGCGCGCCGACGTCCCGCCGGCGATGGCTTTCGCCGGCACCTTCCACGTGGGCCAGGGCTACGAGCAGCTGCAACAGGCGTTCGTGGAGGCCGCGGAAGGTTTCATCCCCGAGACCCCGCCCGGCGAGCTCTACTGCCACAGCCTCACCGACCCCTCGGTCCTCGGGCCGTTGGCGATGGAGGGCAAGCATGCGTTCACGTTCTTCGGCCTGCATGCTCCCGCGCGCCTGTACTCCGGGCACGTCGAGACCCAGCGCGACGAGACCGTGATGCGTGTCTTGGACCTGCTCAACCTGTACGTCGAGGAGCCGATCGAGTCGCTGATCACCCTCGACGAGCACGGCAACCCCTGCCTGGACGCCCGCGCGCCGCAGGACGTCGAGAAGCAGCTGGCGATGCCCGGTGGCCACATCTTCCACGGTCCCCTGCAGTGGCCGTGGGTCAGCGACCGCGCTGCGCTCGACACGCCTGCTCAACGGTGGGGCGTGGGGACCGCGCTGCCCAACGTGCTGATCTGCGGCGCAGGGGCCACCCGAGGAGGCGCTGTGTCGGGCATCGGCGGACACAACGCCGCCATGGCGGTGCTGGAAGCGCTGGGCCGGGCGCCGGGCGCGGCCCCCTCAGGCGAGGCCTGAGGGGTCCACCACCACGATCGGGTCCGACGTCGGCGCGGTCGACCCTCCGGCGGGCTCGATGGTGAACGCCACCTGCGTCTCGGCGTCGGGCATCTCCATCGCCGCGCCCTGGCCGATGTCGGCGAGCACGGCCTTGCTGATCATCTCGGTGCCCTGCACCGCCCAGATCTGGTAGACGCGGTCCTCGCCCGGGTCGGGCAGCTCACGGGTGTCGACGGCCATCTCGTTGCGGGCGGGCGACACCGCGACGGTCAGCCTGCCGCCGTTCTCGGTGTCCACGGTGACGGTGCGAGCGTCCTCGGCCTCGAACACCTGCACGGCGTTGGCCGCCAGGGTGGCCCCGTCGTCCGAGCGGTCCATCACCGCCCACACACCACCGCCCACGAGAACGACCGCGGCGGCGGCCGCCAGGAGGCGAGGCAACCATCGACGCCTCGACGCGGCGCCTTGCTCGTCCTCGACCGGAGTCGCGACCGCGGCAGGGGGCGGCTGCTGCGGCGTGCGGTCGGCCGCGGCCAGGATGCGGCTCTTCAGCTCTGGCGGCGGTGCAGAAGCGTCGGCCTCCGCCATCCGCGTGACCGCGCGGCGCAGCTCGGCGACCTCGTCCCGGCAAGCCGGGCAACCGCGCAGGTGCTGACGGAACTCCTCGGCCTCCTCGGGTGCGAGCGCGTCGAGCACGTAGGCCCCGGACAGAGTGTGTGTGTCGGTCATCGGGTCCCCTCCAGGCAGTCGCGGAGCCGGATGAGTCCATCACGCATGCGGGTCTTGATCGTCGGCAAGGGCTTGTCGAGGAGCGTCGCGACCTCGGAGTACGTGTAGCCGTTGTAGTAGGCGAGGCGGACGGACTCCAGCTGAAGCTCGGTCAGTGTCTCCAGGCAGTCGCGCACACCGGCCCGCTCTTCGGTGGCGAGGATGTTGTCGGCCGGCTCGTCGTGGCTGACCTCCTCGACCAGCGCCTGTCCGTCGTACTTCTTCTGCGCCTCGTTGCGCCGGACGGCGTCGACCGCGCGGCGGTGGGCGATCGTCATGACCCAGGTCTTGGCCGAGCCGCGTGCGGGGTCGAACCCTGGTGCCTTGCGCCACACGTCGAGGAAGACCTCTTGCGAGACGTCCTCGGCGCGTGCGGGGTCGCGCACGACCCGGCGAGCCACGCCGTACACCGCGGCGCCCATCTGGTCGTAGAAGGCCTCGAAAGCGGACCGGTCTCCTCGGGCGACTCGTGCGAGCAGGACGTCGAGATCGCCCCGGTCGCGGGAGTGCACGAGTCTCAGCTCGGGCTCCGGTGCCATCCGGTGCCACCTCCTTCGCCGGCCGCTGAGTGCGGCCGCGCTCGACAATAAGGTCGCACAGGGTTCGTGCGTACGGCACCTCTGGATGGGTACCGCACCTGCCCTCGGTCGATTTCACCTGCGAGTACGCCGCTGCTAGAGTTGACCACGCTTCAAGCGCCATTAGCTCAATTGGCAGAGCAGCTGACTCTTAATCAGCGGGTTCGGGGTTCGAGTCCCTGATGGCGTACCACAGCTGCATCTGGTCAGACCGTCTTCCGGCATGGACACTTGCTCCATGAGCACAGCGAGATGGTGGGTGGCCGCGATCACGGCGCTCGGCTTGATGGCGGTCGGTGCTCCGACTGCCCAGGCCGAGACGGTCACCGAGAAGGACGATGTCGGTGACGCGCCAGCGAAGATCGACATCACACGGGTCAAGTACGCCCATGGCGACGGCCGCGTCTCGGCGACCGCGCACATCCCGCAGCTGGGCAAGGCGGGCAAGGCCGCGCTGAGCATCTCGCGGCACGACATGCTCGAGGCCGGCTACGTCGTCCGGATCGTCAAGAAGCGCGGCGAGCCGGCGAAGGTCCGGCTCCTGTTCTTCGACCACTTCGACTCGCACAAGCGCGCATGCGAAGGCGTGACCGGCACATGGGGCGCTTCCGCGATCCGCCTGTCGGTGCCGACGCAGTGCCTCGAGGGTCATGCGACGAAGAAGGTGTTCGCGCAGTTCGCCATCCAGAAGGGTCAGAAGATCGACCGCGCTCCGGAAGTCCGCAAGCTGACCCGGAGCTGACGCCCCTCCCCGGTTTGCAAGACTGGAGCGCATGGTCCTCGAGCCGGCGTCTTCCCTTGCCCTGCCGACCGGAACCGCCGCTCGACCTCCCGCGCCCGGTGACGTAGGTG
The DNA here is from genome assembly GCA_043427135.1 of Marmoricola sp. GTDB lineage: Bacteria > Actinomycetota > Actinomycetes > Propionibacteriales > Nocardioidaceae > Marmoricola_A. The sequence continues at coordinate 10,199 of JBHWSH010000014.1, forward strand.
CGCTCACAGCTCTCGTCGCCGCGCACCGCTCGGCGGCCGGAGACCCGCGCGAGCTGGACCCCGCCGAGGCGGAAGCGCTGGCCACCGGCACCGGCTCGTGGACGCGTCGCGAAGTCGTCGTCGTCGACTCCGAGGGGACGGTCTGCGCCTGGGCGTGGGTGCACGACCGCGCTGCCGGCCGGGCCGACGTGGACGTCACCGTCTCCCCGAGCCGTGACGACGAGGACGAGATCGCTGCTGCCCTGCTCCGTTGGGCGGCGGACCAGGCCGCCGAGCTCGCGGCATTCCGGAAGGTGCGCGAGACCCGTCTCGACGGCACGGCGTACGTCGCCGACGCGAGACAGAAGAGGTGGTTCGCCGCTGCCGGGTACGAGCTGGCGCGCACCTGGCACCACATGGTGCGTCCGGTGGAGGGTGCCGGCCTCCCGGCTCCGCGACAAGGCGTCGTCGTACGCCGCGTGGCCACGCACGAAGGGGGCATGCCAGTGGCCCACGACCTGCAGGTGGTGCACCGCATGCTCGAAGAGTCGTTCGCCGACCACTTCAACTCCTACCGGGAGAGCTTTCCGGAGTTCCTGGTGCGGCTGCGCGAGCACCCAGGCCATCGCTGGGACCACTGGTGGATCGCCGACGTCGAGGTCGACGGCCAGTCGGTGCCCGGCGGAGCACTGGTCAGCTCGGTGCTTCCCGCCGACGAGGACGGCCTCGAAGGCAGCTACATCGACTACATCGGCGTGCACCGGCGGGCCCGCGGGCTCGGGGTCGCGAAGGCGCTGCTGGCCACCGTGGTCGACGACGCCGCCCGGCGGGGACGCAACCACATA
>JBHWSH010000015.1:0-7436 GCA_043427135.1 Marmoricola sp.
TCGTGGGGGCGGGGTGCAGCTGCTGTTCGGCGCCGGCGACGGCACCTTCACCCCGGGGCCCCTCCTGCAGCACACCGCCGCCCTCAACGTCGCCGGCATCATGCTCGGCGACGATCTGGTGCTGGTCAGCAGCGCGAGATCCGGCAACGTGAAGTACTGGCATGAGCGTCAGGGCGGCTGGGTCGAGCGGAACACCGGCACGCCGACGGGCGCCGGTCTGGGTGCCTACGTGGGCGACTTCGACGGTGACGGCGACGAAGATCTGGCGATCCTCCGTCCGCCGTCTGACCCCGCCGCAGCACAGCTCAAGGTCTCGATCGTCGTCCCGCTGCGCAACGACGACGGCGTGCTGACCGCGCTCCCGCCCGTCGCCGCGGTGGCCCGGCTGCCAGCAGCGGACCTCAGCTTCCCCCGGTTGACCGGCGAGAGCGCCGACATCGACGGTGACGGGCGCGCGGACCTGGTCGTGGCGGGCTCGGCCGGCGAGGTCGCGGTGCTGTACGGCGACCCGGAGACCGGCCTGTCGGGACGCGGCATCTACGCCGCCGCGGCCGGCTACGACACCGGCACCCCTGACGGCTGGGACACCCGTAGCCCGGACTGGCCACGCCACTGGGGCACGGTCCGGGTCACCCGAGCCGCCGAGCTCGCCGACGTCACCGGCGATGGCCGCATCGACATCGTCAGCGCCACCGACCACGTGACTCCGGCGAACGCCGGATCGACCCACTCGGCCGTGGCCGTCGTCCAGGGTCGCGCCGGGCGCGACTTCGCGGCGTCCACCACCGTGCCGGGGTCGCTGTGGCGCTGGCAGGCGACGTTCGCCCTCGACGCCGGGATGCTCGTCGACTGGGACGGGGACGGTCGTGACGACCTCGTCACGACCGCCATCGGGGAGTCCAGCTCGAGACCCGATGTAGTCGTCGCCCTCGGCAAGGAACGCGGCTTCGCCACTCCTCGGTCACTGTCCAATCGACCCAGCACGAGTTGCGGGATGGGCACCAACGTCCAACGGATGCTGGTCGACGATGTCGACGGCGACGGGGACCTCGACGTGGTGTGCGCCGACTACACGCTTGGCTATCTGCCGGGCGATGGTGCGGGCGACGTGGGTGCCGAGATCGACCTGGGCCGCGTCACCGACAGCATCTATGTCGACGTCTCCGGGCTGGCGTTAGGCGATGTGGACGGCGACGGCGACAAGGACCTCGTCTACGCGACCACCAAGACCAACTCCGACCGGGCCTGGGTCGGTTGGGCTGAGCGCACTGCCGGCGGCTTCGCCGCGCCGAAGCTGATCACCTCCATCGGGATCGAAGGCGCGACTCATCGCTTCTCCGTGGGTCGCGCCCGCACGGTGATCGCCGACCTCGACGGCGACGGGATACTCGACGTCGCCCGGCTCGGAGAGACAACAAAGGACACGGTCGTCAGCCGGCTGCTCTTCGTGCTGACCGGGGACGGCGAGGGTGGCTTCACCCAGCGGACCTTTCCGGCACCGGTGAGCGGCGCCAGCGCGGGGTCGGTCGAGGCGCTCGATCTCGACGGTGACGGCATCCTCGACCTGGTCGCCTCCTACGAGTATGCGCTGGGCAACTGGGGGCAGCGGGCGGCCGAGGTGGCGTTGATGCGCGGTGACGGTGAGGGCGGCTTCACCACCTACCAGACCTTCCCCCCGCAGAACGCCGCGCACGGCGGCTTCCGCGTGGCCGACCTGAACGGCGACGCCATCCCGGACCTTCTGGGGGCCACCAACTACCGCAGTGTCGAGTTGCGCCCCGGCGTAGGTGACGGCACCTTCGGTCCCCCCGTGCACTACGGCATCCCAGACCATGGCCTGGCCTGGGTGGAGACCCACGACTTCGACAACGACGGCGACCTCGACATCATCGGCCGCGGGTTGTACTCGGACGCGTCGTACGGGAACCACACCACCGCCATCGGCGCCAACCTCACCGTCCTGGAGAACACCGGCGCCTCCGGGGACCCTGGCGAGCCCGGCGCTCCAGCCGACCTGCGGGCGAGCGTCTCCTCCTCGCGCACCTCACTGACCTCCGGCGAACGGGTCACGCTTACGGTCACCACCGAGAACAGGGGCGGCTCGACCACCGGGGCATGGACCGACGCGGTCTGGCTCTCTGAGGACGACGTCTGGGACATCACCGACACACTGGTCGCGACGATCCCGCGCACCTCGCTGGCAGGCGTAAGCCAGGTCGTCACCCAGGTCGAGGCCGACCTGCTGCCGCTGAGGAACGGCAGGCACCACCTCATCGTGCGGGCCGACGCCCGCGGCCAGATCGCCGAGCCCCATGAGGACGACAACGAGGGATCGACTCCGCTGGAATGGACCCTCCCGACACTGGGCGCCGGCCAGAGCCTGGCTGCCGACGGCGACCCGGCCGTGATCCGGGTAGCGGAGACCACCACGCCGCTGCGGCTCACCGCGGGCGAGGGTGCCGACGCCGTGGCTGTGCGAGTCGGGCGGGTGCCGACAGATGCCGCGGCGGGTCAACGACTGACCGGCCCTGGTTCGCTCGTCCTGATGCCAGGCGGCGAGCGTTTCGTCACCGTCGCTGGCGCCACCACGGTCTCGTTGGAGGGGCTTCCGTTCGGCGCTGGATCGGTCTCCCCCGTGGTCGCCGCGGCCTCCGGCCCCGCCACTTTCACCGTGCGTGGCGTCGGCCTGGACCGAGCAGAAGGCTTCGCGCTGCGCAGTCCGGCGGGCGCCGTGGTGCCGGCCACCAGGGTGCGGCTGAGCGCCGACGGCGAGCTGGTCGGCACCGTCGACCTGGCCGGAGCGGGCCTCGGCCGGTGGTCGGTCGTGGTCACCGACGGCACCGACGAGTCCGTGCTCGCCGGAGCGGTCCGGGTGGTCGACGGCACCCCGGCCGGGGTCGTGCGCAGCAACCTCTTCGTGCCCACTCGTGCGCGCGCCGATGGCACGGCGACAGTCCTGATCACCTTCGCCAACGACGGCCTGACCGACGCCGTCCTGCCCATCTACCGGTTGCGTTCCGCCGGCGCCAGGGAGGTGGTGCAGAACGCCGGCTTGTACCTCGGCGACACTCTCCTGTTCCCGGACGCAGGCAGCGGCTGGGTGCTGCCTCCGGGCACGTCCGCACGGATGGAGGTGCCTTTCCGGGTTACGTCCAACTCGCGTAACGGTCTGCCTCCGGGCACCGAGTGGCCGCGTCGCGGGGTGGCGTACCTCTTCGAGATGGAGGAGTACGGCGCCGACTCGATCGCGCCGTACGACGTGCGCGTCGACTTCGCGCGAGAGCTGAGCCGGGTCGACCAGGCTGAGAACCTCCGGGGGAGGACCGTCGAAGCTCTCGTCGACCTGTTGGGGACGACCGCAGGCAGCTACGTCCGGGGCTTGCACCGGTTACGGGCCGTTACCCCGCGCGCCGGCGCTCACCCGCATCTCTCCTTCCTGCGTGAGGCCGCCTTCGCGCGCGCCCAGCTCATGGCCGACCGGGACGTCCGGACCGGAGTGGTGCGCACGCGGGACGGCGTACCAGCAAGCGGGCTGAAGGTGACTGTCGAGGACGAGACCGGAGACTCCCTCTCGACCGTGACCGATACCGCCGGGCGCTGGATGATCGCCCCCGCTCAGCTGGGTAAGGCTGTCGCGCTCCATGCAGACGGGTATGGCCCCGGACCGGTCGTGACCGGCGATGTCGCCGATGTGACGCTGCCCTTGTGGCCCCGGGTCCGCGGCACCGTCACCGATGCCGATGGCAACGCCGCGGCAGGAGCCGATGTGGTGCTGTTCGCCGACCCCTCCGCCGGCTTGACCGCCACGACGGGTGACGACGGCTCGTTCCTGCTGCCTCATGTGGCGCCGGGCGACTACACGCTGCTGACCGAGCACGGAGCCGGGAAGCGGGCCCAAGACGTCACGGTGGCCAACGCGACCGTCGTCGCCGACGTCGAGCTGCCCGCACCGGTCGTCCATGCAGACCTCACCGGCCGCGTGACCAGCAGTGGGGCACCCGTGGCCGACGCGACGGTCGGCGTCGGCGGCGCGAAGGACGTCACCACCGACGGCGACGGCAGGTACACGGTCCGGGTGCCGGCCGGCACGCACCCGATCAGGGTCACCGCCGACGACAATCTCGACCACCTGGGGACCGTCGAGGTCGACGGACCCACGACCCATGACGTGGCGCTGCGACCGTCCGCCCATCTCGCGGTGACCGTGGTGGACGGTGACGGGACCGCCCTGCGCAGCCAGCTGGTCGAGGTGGCCGAGTCCGGCGGGAAGATCAGTACGACCTTCACCGACAGCGGCGGCGAGGCCGTCTTCGAGCTCACTCCAGGCGAAGCCATCCTCACGGTAGGCAGGCACACCCGCGAGATCGACCTCGTCCAGGGCGAGGCGGCCAGCGAGCAGTTCGTGATCGACACCGTGGTGGTGAGCGGGACTGTTGAAGAAGGTGACATCGCGGTCTGGGCGAGTCGGGCGAACGCCGCCCCGGAGCTCGTCCTGACCGCTGAAGGCGGGAAGTTCACGGTCACTGCGGGGGCGGGCGAACAACTCGAGTTGCGCGTGGTGGACCCGGTGCTCGGGCTGATCACCCGCACACTCACCGTGCCCGACGAGGACATCGACCTGGGGTTGCTGCAGCCGTCCGGCGCGAAGTTGACGATCGAGTTCCCGTGGCGCACGGACGACCAGGACGAATCGCTCGTCTTCCTGCGCCACCGGGGCAGTCCTACCAGTGAGACGATGTGGCTGGCTCCAATCATCGGACGCGCAGTCGACCTGGACACGATGGTCCTGGGGGACGTGCCTCCGGGCGACTACACGGTGATCGTCGAGAACGGCGACCGCGTCTCCTCGGTCGACGTCACGGTCGCCGACACCGCGGTCACGGTCGACACCACAAGGCCGACGGCACCGGCTCCGGTCGTGGGCAGGCGCTCAGCCGCCAGCCGGAGTGCCGTCGGCGTTCCGGCACACACCAGACTCGCCACCTCAGGTCGTCAGCTCATGGCGCTGACCGACGACGGCCCCGGCGCGGCGCCCCCGCCGTCCGTCGACAAGCAAGCAGTGATCGACGCGATCCTCGACGCCTTCCTCGGTGAAGAACTCGAGCCGCTCGACAAAGAGATCCAGGCCATCCTGGATATGCCCTATCCGGACCAACCCGAGGACCAGTGCCAGATCCGTGACGTGACCTGGCTGATCACCGCCAAGGCGGACGCGACCAAGGCCGCCGGGTTCCACCGCGACCTCGAGCAACTTGCGGCCGAAGTCCGCAAGCAGGTGCTCTTGTACGCCGCTGAGGCCGGCCTCCGTGCCGGCGCCGTCGCGCAAGAGCTGATCTCCGCCTTCGTGGCCGTCGGCAAGATCATCAAGCTGGCGACAGAAGCCTTGACCGTCATCAAGGCGGGGCAGCGGGTCACGGACGCGAACGTCGCGGCGGGCTGGGTTGCGTCGCACGGCGCCTACGCGAAGCTGATCAAGGAGCTCGAGGACGGTGGCGTCATCGACACCGTCGAGAAGCTCAAGGCCATCCCGGAGATCATCGGCAAGGGCGCCGCGAAGATCAACGACGCGATGCTGGGGCTCCTACCGGGAGACGCGATGACGGCGGGCGCCGACATCGTCAAGGAGATCTTTCCGATCCTGATCACCTTGGCGGAGCAGATCAAGGGGCTCGCGCTGAGCGCGTCCACGTCTGTCCTCAAAGAGCTGATCACCCCGATCAGTGCGTACTACGCCGTCAAGGATCAGATCACCGGGGCGATCGAGCAGTTCGCGACCGTGATCCGCACCATCGAGAACCTGGTGAAGGCTCGCGAACAGTCGGGGAAGAGCTACGACTTCTGGCGGAACAAGGCGAAGGCTTCCTACCAGGAGTACTTGAAGACCCTCGACGACGAACCGGAGACGGTGGGAGGTCCCGACTGTGAACCGCCGCCCCCGCCGCCCGTGCCCCCGGGGCCGGGAGGACCACACGGACCGGGTGGCGGCGTCACCTGGGGATCGAACGACCCCAACGAGATCACCGGCCCCCTTGGTGTCGGCTCCGAGCGCTGGGTGCATCCAGACGCCGGCATGGTCTACGAGATCGGCTTCGAGAACCTGGGGCCGGGCAGCAACGAGATACCCGAGGGTCAGCAGCCGGCCACCGGACCGGCCGCCAAGGTCGTCGTCACGCTGCCTCTCGAGGACTGGGTGGACCTGGACCGGGTCACCGTCGGTGAGTTCGGGTTCGGCGCCGGCGACGGGATGGTGTTCACGCCGCCGCACGGCGCACGCTCGTTCGACGCCCAGCGCTCGTACGAGGTGACGGTGGACGACATCTACACCGGGGAGCCGACCGAGCTGGAGCTGCTGCTGCGGGCCTCGGCCGCGGTGGATCGCTCGGCACGCGAGGTGGTGTGGACGATCGACGTGGTCGATCCTGCCACCGGCCTTCCGCACCCCGACCCGGCTGCTGGGTTCCTGCCGCCCGAGCCCGTCGAGACCCCGGGAGCTGGACAGGGGTACGCCATCGTCGATCTCGGCGCTGCACGCGACACCGCCACCGGGAAGGTGGGCACTGCCCAGGCTTCGATCGTCTTCGACTCCAACCCGGCCATCGCCACCAACCGATGGAGCAACGCTTTCGACCGCACCGCGCCCCAGGACCCGACGTTCACCGCGCCACCAGGAGGAGTGGTCTCGGGCGGCACGGTGCGCGTAGCCGCGGCCGACGTGGGCTCCGGCACGAACCGGTACGACGTGTGGCGCTCGATCGACGGCGGTCCTCTCGAACTGTGGCTGCACGCCACCACCGAGGACGACATCACGCTCACCGGCCCTGTCGGTCAGAGCATCGCCCTCGCGGCGCGCGCCACCGACCGCGTCGGCAATGCGAGCCGGGTCCCGGACCAGGCGACCTTTGCGACCGTCATCGTCGCTGCCCAGCCGGGCGACCCAGGTGATCCCGGGGACCCAGGGGACCCAGGGGACCCAGGCGATCCCGGCGATCCGGGCGATCCGGGTGACCCGGGTGACCCGGGTGACCCGGGTGATCCTGGCGATCCCGGTGACCCGGGAACGCCCGCGACTGCGCTGATCTCGTCGTACAAACTGGCGAAGAAGGCCACCGCCACGAAGCGGGGCGTGGTCAAGATCGCCGTCACGACGTCCGACGGTGAATCGGTGGACGGCGTCTTGAAGCTCAAGCTGAAGAAGAAGAAGAACCATGCCGGCAAGAAGCTGAAGGGCAAGCGGGCCAAGGTCAAGGTGGTGAAGCTCGAGATCGTCAGCGGGAAGGTCACCACGATCAAGCTGCCCAGGTTGTCACGTGGCACGTGGGTGTTGCGGGCCGTGTTCCGCTCCGACCTCGACAAGGCCGCTGCTGGTCCATGGAGACTCCGAGTGCGCCGCTGACCGGATCAGCCATGAACCGCCGAGGGGTGGGGGGGTGGGGGGG
>JBHWSH010000016.1:0-8510 GCA_043427135.1 Marmoricola sp.
AATGTTGGCTCCCCGAGGCGAAGGTCACCGTCGGGCAGCTCCGCGGCCGCGACGTCACCGGCCACTCCGACGTGTTCGACACCCACACCGGGACCGTCGTCGATTGGAAGATCGTCGGCACCACGACCCTCAAGAAGGTCAAGGCCCGAGGCGCCACCACGACCTACCGCCACCAGGCCCACATGTACGGCCGCGGCTGGGCCGCCGCCAGCGCCCCGGCACTGGCCTGGCGGATGACCAGCGACCAGGCTCCGGTGTTCTGGCCGTTCGTCTCCGCGCCCGCCCTGCCCCCGACCGGAGCGCAGATGGGCGTCGACCAGCTCTCCGGCGGCTCGTTCTACTGCGACCCGTTCGGATGGGTGCTGCGCGACGACGTCCCCGCCACCAACCCCAACATCTTCCAGTTCGCCAAGCCGGGCAGCGGGAAGTCGGGAACCACCAAGGGCTTCTGCACCCGGATGATGCCGTTCGGCTACCGCACCCTGGTCACCGGCGACGTCAAGGACGAGTACGAGTCGCTGTGCCGCGCGCTCGGTGTCGAGCCGTTCGCGATCGGCCCCGGGATGCCGGCGCGGGTCAACCCGCTCGACATGGGGCCGCTCAGCCACGGGTGGGACAAGCTCTCGGCCGAGGAGGCGCAGCGACGCGCCACCATCATCTTCAACCGGTGGCTGGTCCTGGTCCGCGGCCTGGTCGGCAGCATGAAGATCGACGACGAGCGCCGGGTGCCGTTCGGCCCCGACGAGGCCGACGTCGTACGCAATGCGCTCGCGATCCTCACCGGCTACGCCGCCGGCAACAGCGTCCTGAAAGAGACCACCATCCCGCGGCTGTGGGACCTGCTGCGCAACCCCACCGAGGAGCTCGTCCGGGCCTGCGAGTACGCGAACACCCGCCAGTTCCTCGACGAGACCCGGCTCCTGCGCAACGCGCTCGGCGAGCTGGTCACCGGCACGCTGGCCGGCCTCTTCGACGACTTCACCAACATCGAGGTCGACTGGCGCGCCCCGATCCAGTCGTTCAGCCTCTCCCGGCTCGACGGCCTGGGCGATGAGGCCGTAGGCATCGCGCTGCTGTGCATGAACTCCTGGGGCCGCGGCCTGCGGGAGATCGCCGAGCCCGGCGACCTGCGCATCGTGGTTCGCGACGAGGTCTGGAAGCAGATGCGCCTGGGAACCGCCGCGGTGGCCAGCTTCGACGCCGACCTGCGGCTCTCGCGCGGCATGGCCGGCAAGGGCGGCGACATCCAGTTCTGCAACCTGCACAAGCCCTCGGACCTGCTCTCGGTCGGCGACGCCGACTCCCAGGCATCCATGATCGCCAAGGACCTCCTCGAGCTGGCCGACATCAAGATCCTCGGCGCCCAGAAGCCCCGCGTCGCCCGCGAGCTCGACTCCATGCTCGGCCTCGGCCCGATCGCCCAGGACCTCGTCTCCGGGTGGGCGATGCAGGACAAGGGCCGCGCGCTGTGGTGCATCGGCGACGCCATGTACAAGGTCCAGACGGTGCTCCACCCGCTGGAGAAGAAGCTCTACTACACCAACGAGGCCATCGAGGCCGCCGCCTGAGTGCGCGCGACCTCCGGACTGACCTGTCATGAAGAAGCTGCTGCTCGCCGGACTGCCCGTCCTGATCATCTTCATGGGGCTCCCGCTCCTCATCAGCCTGGTGGTGGTGATGACCACCACCGCGGCCGCCGAGTGCCGCACTCAGAGCAGCCAAGGCACCGGGCCCACCGAGCTCGGTGACCTCGGAGCCATCGACGGCCCGGTGGGAGGCCCGGTCAAGGGCAAGATCACCATGGCGCAAGCCAACATCCCGCGCCGCTCCGGCCTCGACGGGTTCCGGGCATCCATGCCCAAGGTCCTGTCCAAGAACCCCGAGTTCGTCACCCTCAACGAGGCCAGCGGCTGGAGCCTGGCGCAGATCGAAGCCGCCGCCCCCGGCTACTCCGCCTTCCGAGTGTCGGCCCCGGCCGGAACCGGCGCCGGCGCCGAGCAGGCAATGGGCAACGTCGTGCTCTGGAAGAGCTCAACCTGGACGAAGGTCAACGGCGGCCGAGTCCAGCTCGTCGACGACGACAAGACTTTCTACGACGGACGGCCGGTCACCTGGGATCGCTTCGCGACGTGGGTGATGCTGCGCCGCGCCGACGGCGCCGTGGTCTCGGTGGTCTCCACCCACCACATGACCAACCCCCACCGCTGGCCCAAGCAGCACGGCAACCCGCCGCTGACGAGGCCCCAGCAGTACGGCGCCGGCATGGACATCCTGCTGCAGCTGCGCAACTCGCTCGCCGCCCACGGCCCGGTCCTGATCGGTGGCGACATGAACACCCAGGCCTCCTACACCGACATCGGTTGGACGGCGGCCGCGAAGATGAAGGCCGCCGGCTACGGCTGGCACAACCACGGCGTCGACTTCATCTTCTTCCCCCACCACCAGGGCGCCCGCCTCGAGCAGGGCTGGGACGGCACCATGGTGTCGGACCACCACTGGCTCTCGGCCCGGATCGCGATGAACGGCGCCGGCCCGGAGAGCGCGCCGGAGACCGCCACCGCCAACGACGGTGTCGTGCCGGCGGCCTACACCCCGAAGACCGCCGCCGAGCCCCCGTCCGGCGACGTCCTCGCCCAGCTGATGCGCCTGCGGTTCGCGTCCAACTACCCGACCATGACCGCCGAGCAGGCCCGCAACGCGATCACCATCGCCCAGGTCGCCCGCGACCTCAAGATCTCCCGCTACGGACTGCAGATCGCGATCGCCACCGCGATCCAGGAGTCCAAGCTGGTCAACCTCACCGGCGGCGACCGGGACTCCGGCGGCCTGTTCCAGCAGCGTCCCTCCACCGGCTGGGGGAGCCGGGCCGAGATCACCAACCCCGTCCTCGCCGCCCGCGCCTTCTTCGGCCAGGCCCAGCACACCGGCAACCCCGGCCTGCTCGACATCCCGGGCTGGCAGAACATGGCGCTCACCCAGGCTGCGCAGGCCGTCCAGCGCTCGGGCTACCCCGACGCCTACGCACAGTGGGAAGACGTCGCCGGCGACATCACCGACCTGCTCGGCGGCGACCTGCCCGACCTCCCCGACGACGGCGGCACCACCAACGTCTCCACCTGCCAGAACGACACCGTCAACCCTGTCACCGTCGGGACCCTCAACCTCCTCGGCGCCGGCCACACCGACACCGCGGGGGAGCGGCCCGGCTACGACACCTGGGACAAGCGCCTCCCCGGCGCCATGCGCACGATCGAGAACGCCGGCGTCTCCATCGCCGGACTCCAGGAGGTCCACCCGCCCCAGGCCAAGGCCCTCGCTGACCGCTACGCCGCCCAGTGGGGCATGTACCCGGCCAGCGGCAAGGCGCAGAACCGGGTGATCTGGGACCGCAACGAGTGGGAGCAGACCGACGCCCGTCTGGTCGACATCCCCTACTTCGGCGGCAAGGACGTCGGCATGCCGCTGGTCCAGCTGACCGGCACGGCCGGCGGCCCCAGCGCCGGTCAGGTGATCTGGGTCTGGAGCATCCACAACCCGGCCAACACCCAGGGCAACGCCGCGGCGCACCGCAAGGAAGCACTGCGCCGCCAGGCGGCCACCATGACCGAGCTCGCCGGCACCGGCATCCCGGCGGTCATCATGGGCGACTTCAACGACGGCAAGGACGGCGCCGACTCCTCGCACTGCGCGCTGACCCCCGAGCTGAGCAACGCGTTCGGCGGCTCGGCCGAGCCCTGCAAGAAGCCCAAGAAGGATGCGCCGATCGACCACGTCTACGGCGCCAACCTCACCTGGGCCAGCGCCGTGGTCGACAACAGCACCAAGGCCAGCAAGATCGCCGACCACCCGCTCGTGACCGCCACGACCGCCGGCAGCAGCGCCGGGTGCGCCGTGGCCACCGACGCCAACTACAACCTCGGTCCGGTCAAGCCGCAGCTGACCCAGCTGGTCAACATCCTCGGCCCCATGTTCGACATCAAGACCGTCGGCGGCTACCGCGCCAGCGCCACCGACCCCAACGGGCACCCCGCCGGTCTGGCGGCCGACTTCATGGTCCCGCTGACGCCCGCGGGCAAGGCCCAAGGAGACGCCCTCGCGGCGTACGCCCAGGCCCACGCCCGCCAGCTCGGCATCGACTACATCATCTGGTACCAGCGGATCTGGTCCGTCGCTCGAGCCGACGAAGGCTGGCGGCGGATGGAGGACCGGGGATCGGCCACCCAGAACCACATGGACCACCCGCACATCAACGTGCTGCCCGACGCCAAGATCTCCCCGGTCGGCCTCGAGGGCGCGTCCTGCAACGAGGTCGTCTACCCGGTGCCGGCGAAGTACGTCGGCACCGACAACCACAACTGGCACGAGACCGGCCCCTACTGGTCCAAGTGGCACACCGGCACCGACTTCTCCGCGCCCTGCGGCACCACCGTCTACGCCGCCCACGCCGGCACCATCGAGATCGACACCAGCCAAGGCTGGGCCGGCCCCCAGCTGGTCAAGGTCACCACCGGCGCCGGATCCCTGACCACCTGGTACGCCCACATGCAGAACATCAGCGTGAGCCGAGGCCAGACCGTCGCCGCCGGCGAGCCGATCGGGCAAGTTGGCAAGGAGGGCAACGTCTCCGGCTGCCACCTCCACTTCGAGGTCCACCTCAAGAACGGCTCGATCTACGGCCCCGACAACGTCGACCCCTCGACCTGGCTCGCAGAGAACGCATCGCGCCCGAGCCACGCCGTGTGATCGCACCGGAGCCCTGATCGCACATAGGTGACCAGCGAGGCCCAACCCGCGACCTAAGACCACGACCGCCTGGAGGTGGCCAGACCGATGCAGCGCGAGCGACGACGAGACCCCTACCCCTGGACCTGGGAGGTTCCTCTGGCGGTGACGGTGGCGACCCTGTTCGTCCTCGTCATCGGCATCCAGCTCGGCCGATCCGTCGCCAACCTGATCGCCGGCGCCGGATGGACCTGGCCCGACGCCAACGCCGGCACGTTCCCCTCACCCATCGGCACCGCGTTCTGGACCAGCCTGCCGGGCGTCCTGGGCGGCGACGCCGGAGCCGGGCTCCCCAGCCCCGCCCCTGACGACCTGGCCGGCCGTGGCCTGGTCTGGGGCGGCGTCGCGCTGACCGAGCTCACGTTGCTGACGGCGACCATCTGGGTCGGGGTCTGGGCCTACCAGCGTTGGGGCCCGGGCCGCATGCGCGGCATGGCGACCGCTGCCGAGGCCGAGAAGCTGCTCGGCGTCACCCGTCTTCGCAAGGTCGCCGGCATCGTCCGCCCGGACCTCTACGGCAAGCACTCCCACCCGACCCCGGCGCCGATCCAGCGCGGCCCGGGCGACCTCACCGAACAACCCGGCCCGCAGTTGGGCCACGGCTTGAGCCCGTGGCTCCTGGACGGCCGTCGAACGAAGGAGGACCGATGAAGCTGAGGTTCGACCCCTGGGACGTGGGCTGGCGCATCGGCAACGCCCATGAGCCGCGAGGCGGCGAGCTGTGGGTGCCGTGGGACCGCACCGCCGGCGTGATCGGCCCGCAAGGCTCCGGCAAGACCCTCGACCTGCTCACCCCGGCGCTGCTCGGTGCACCGGGTGCCGCCCTGGTGACGCTGACCAAGGTCGAGGACCTGCTGCTCAGCCTCAGCGAGCGGTCCCGTGACGACCGGCCGTGCGTGGTGCTCGACCCCTTCGGTCTGGCCGAGGGCGTCGTCGACGAGCTGATCTGGGACCCGATCGCCGGCTGTGTCGACCCGAAGGTGGCCGAGCGGCGCGCCAAGGCGTTCACGGCCGGCACCGTGAAGGGCGCGATCACCGGCGGCACCGGCGACGACGCCGCCCGGTTCTACGCGGCCGAGTCCGCGAAGGTGCTGCAGGGCTACTTCCACGCCGCGGCGCTGACCGGGAAGACGCTCGAGGACGTGCTGCAGTGGGTGGCCAATCCCACCGCGGCCAACGAGCCGATGGAGATCCTGCGCCGGCACCCGCACGCGGAGCCTTTCTGGCACGGCCTCCTGCACGGAGCGCTGAACGGTGACGACCGCACCGCCGGCAACACCGTCACCACGGTGCAGCAGGCGGTATCGCTGTTCTTCCAGGCCGACATTCGCCGCCGCTGCATCCCCAGCCCGGGCCACCCCGCCACCGACCTGGCCGACGTGATCCGCCGTCGCGGCACCATCTACCTCCTTGGTCGCGAGGACCCCTACGCCTCGGCCAGCCCGCTGATGACCGCCGTGGCCGAGCACGTCCTGGACACCGGCCTGCTGCTGGCCAACAACTCCCCGTGGGGAGGCCGGCTGTGCCCGCCCCTGGTCTCGGTGCTCGACGAGCTGCCCTCAACTGCACCGCTTCCCACGTTGCGCACACGGATGGCCAACGAGCGGGCCCTGGGGCTCTCGTTCATCTGGGCCGCTCAGACCCGCCCTCAACTGACCAGCATCTTCGGCGAGCACGAGGCTCGCGCGCTGCTCGGCCTCACCAACACCCTGGTGATGTTCGGCGGGTCCAAGGACGTCGCCTTCAACCAGGAGATCTCCGACCTCCTCGGTCAGGTCCGGATCGGCCGCCGCACCCACCGCGGTAGCGGTGGCGGGTACGAGGGCGACGACATCGCGATCATGCGGCCCGAGGAGGTCCGCCAGCTGCCCGAGCGGCAAGCCCTGGTGATCGCTGAGAACGGAAAGCCGATCATCGCCAAGCTGCACCGCTGCGTCGAGGGCAAGGCCGGCGAACGGCTCCTGGCCGACCAGCGGGCGCTGCGCGAGCGGCTGACCAACGACCGGCGCATGGTCATCACCCCCGAGGCCCGCGCCACCGCCGCGCTTGTCGAGGCCCGCCGACTCGGCTTCGTCGACGACGAGAACGACCACGCAAGGAGTGAACTGTGACCACCGAGAAGCAGACCCGCCGAGCGGCGCCCACGCTGATGGTCTTCCCGTTCCCCGTCCCCGGCGACCACGTCCGGCTCGCCTACCGCGAGCTCCACATCGCCATCAACGGCACTGAGGAGGAGAAGAAGGCGCTAGGCAACCACGCGCTGCTCCCGCGGCCCTGGGAGCCGGCAACCTGCCTGGACCCCGAGCTGCGTCACGACCTGTGGGAGTGGCTCGAGGACGTCGTGATCTGGCTCAACCGCGAGTACACCTGGGACGTCTCCGGCCTCATCCCCAGCTGCTGGCCGCTGCACCCGCACCTGGTCCACGAGATCGCCGTCCTGGCCGACCAGCGCCGGCGAGCCGGCCTGGCGATGACCAGCGACGCGCTCGAGGAGTGGCATCGCTACTGCCTGACGGCGTTCAGCGACCGCATGCGCAACAGGCTGCGCGCGCACTGCGACGACGAGCACAAGAGCTGGCCGGCCAAGCCCCGCCACAACGAGCACCTGGCCGACGCGAGCCGCCAGCGACGCGAGAACACCTTCGCCCACGACATCGACGCCCTGCCCGCCAGCCGGCGGGCACACGAACACCCGCCGGCCCCGGCAGGCCCGGCGAGGCTCGGCCTCGTCGACCTCGACACCGGCGAGATCCACGACGACGAGCTGGGCGCGCAGCCGCGCACCCGCACCGAGAAGGGACCGAGGGAATGACGACACAGGCAACGATGCACGTGAAGGAACGCTCCGAGGCGATCCAGCGCGCCCAGCGCGCACTCAAGGCGCTCGGCGCGCGCCCGCGCTCGAGCAAGAAGGAGCTCGGCCACGCGCGCGAGCACGTCAACGCCTGCTACTCCCACGCCTCCGGCGAGCATGTCTGGAATGCCGTCGCGCAGGTCGAGGCGATGGCCGAGCGCCGCTACGGCGTGCCCAGCACCGAGGAGCAGCGTCAGCAGATCGAGGCAGCGGGCGAGGACCTCGAGGAGCCGGCCACGGCCGCACGCGGCCGCGCGGCAGAGGACCGCGAGATCCCGTCGACGTCGTCGACCACGGACGTGGAGCTCACGCCCACCCCATCGCGATGAAGCGGCCGCGACGGGCTCGAATCGGCCTCACAGCGCGTCTGAGAGACGCGGAACCCCGCCTCGCGGGCACTCCCGACCCGTCCGGTTGTCAGGGAGCGATTCTGAGCGCGCTCGCCGCGTCCGCCGTCCAGGCGTAGAACGGCCCCGATCCGATGACTGCAGCGCTCCTCATCATCGTGGCGATCGCCTACCTCGGCGGCGCCTTCCTGGTGGTCGCGGCGCTGGCGAAGGCGCTCACGACCTGGTCTGCCAGCTGGCGCGCGCGCAGCCACGTTGCCCCGGTCGACGAGGCCCTGCAGGCCCAAGCCGCCGCGGCGATGGCGGCCGTCGCTGCGCGCGCGAACGTCGTACCCCCGGCCACCGACGTCGTCGCCTACCTCGGCACGCCCACCGGAGACGACGACCGCTCCGCAGGCGACGGTGGCCTGGCCGTGACCCGCTTCCGGGCCGGGCACCCCGCCACCGTGGTGTTTGCGCAGGCCGCGCTCACCGGCCTCAGCCGCTCCGCGCTGCACAGCCTGGCCGCGCACGAGCTCGGCCACGTC
>JBHWSH010000017.1:0-10494 GCA_043427135.1 Marmoricola sp.
TGTCTACGGCCACCGGGCGAAGGTCGGGGTCGCGGCGTACGAGCTCGGCGGCACCCTGGACGAGCGTGGCGTTGAGATCCCCGGGGCGGCCGTCGGGGATGGCCCACGCGCCCGCATCGCGGGCGGCTCCGGCGAGCGCGAGGTCGTCGGTGACGAGGAGGACCGCTCCCACCCGGTCGCAGTCGAGTGCTGCCTCGACGGTGTCGAGGACCAGGGCCGCCACCACGTCCCCGCGCGCGCCCTCGTCCAGTCCATGCAGGCGGGCGGTCAGCCGCGACTTCGCCACCACCATGCGCTTGGCGGGCACCACGACGCCGAAGCGTCGCGACGGGTGTGGAGACATGGTCCAGGATGATGCCAGTCGACGTTGCTCGACGACCGGGCCAGGTCCGCAGCAGTAGTGTGCGGACGCAGGAACAGCAGAAGCAGGGACACCAGGCGGAGAAGCCGGCCGTGGGACGGTGGACAGGAAGGTCATCACGATGCGCCGGAAGGTGGGCGAGCCGATGGGCTGGGGCTTCACCCTGGCCTCATGGGTGGTCGCGCCCCTGTGCGACGTGCTGACCAGAGCCCGGTGGGAAGGCGGGGAACGGATCCCTCGCGAGGGCGGAGCGGTGATCGTCGCCAACCACATCTCCCACGTCGACCCGTTGACGTTCGCGCGCTTCGTCTACGGACAGGACCGGCTCCCGCGGTTCCTCGCCAAGAGTGAACTGTTCGAGGTGCCCTTCGTGCGCAGCGTCATGCGCTCGATGGGCCAGATCCCCGTCTACCGGCTCACCGAGGACGCCGCGGCCGCCTTCCGGGCGGCGGTCGATGCCGTGCAGCAAGGCAAGATCGTCATCGTCTATCCGGAGGGGACGTTGACCCGCGACCCCGACCTGTGGCCGATGCGCGGCAAGACCGGAGCTGCGCGGATCGCGCTGTCGGCAGGAGCACCGGTCATCCCCGCCGCCCAATGGGGGGCGCAGGACATCCTCTACCCCTACGAGTCACGGCTGCGCATCTGGCCGCGCAAGACCGTCATCGCGCGTACGGGGCAGCCTGTGGACCTCGACGACCTACGCGGTCAGGAGCTGACCCCGCAAGTCCTGCAGACCGCGACCGACCGCATCCTCGACGACATCACCGCGATCCTCGAGGAGATCCGCGGAGAGCGCGCGCCCGGCCAGCGCTTCGACCCGCGCGCGGCCGGCGTACGCCAGATCGGCAACCCCCATCGCGACGCGAGCCGGCGTCGAGCCTTGTGGCGGATCAGGAGGAACCCATGACCAGGATCGCGGTGTTCGGGGCCGGCTCGTGGGGGACGGCGTTCTCCCTGGTGCTGGCCGACGCCAACAACGAGGTGACGCTGTGGGGCCGGCGCGCCGACCTGTGCGAGGCGATCACCCGCGACCACGAGAACCCCGACTACCTTCCGGGCGTCGAGCTGCCGGCGACTATCACCGCCACCGACGACCCCGAGAAGGCCGCCAGCGGTGCCGACGTGGTCGTCCTGGGGGTGCCCTCCCAGACCTTGCGCGACAACCTGGAGGAATGGGCGGGAGTCATCCCCGCCGATGCCGTGCTGGTCTCCTTGATGAAGGGCGTCGAGCTCGGCACCTTGAAACGGATGAGCGAGGTGATCGCGGAGGTCACCGGCGCCGGACCCGAGCGCATCGCCGTGCTGTCGGGCCCCAACCTGGCTCGGGAGATCGCCCGCCGCGAGCCTGCCGCCAGCGTCGTGGCCTGCGCGGAGGAACCGGTGGCGGCCCGCTTGCGCGAGCTCATGCACGGCCCGAAGTTCCGCCCCTACTCCAGCGTCGACGTCGTCGGCTGCGAGCTCGGCGGCGCCTACAAGAACGTCATCGCGTTGGCCGTCGGCATGGCCGTGGGGCTCGGCTTCGGCGACAACACCACCGCATCGTTGATCACGCGAGGTCTGGCAGAGACGGCACGACTCGGCGTACGTCTCGGCGCCGATCCCTTGACGCTGATGGGACTGGCCGGGCTCGGCGACCTGGTCGCGACCTGCTCCTCGCCGCTCTCACGCAACCGGACCTTCGGCGAGAAGCTGGGGCAGGGCATGACGACCGAGGAGGTCACCGCCTCCACCCGACAGGTTGCCGAAGGCGTGAAGTCGGCCGGGTCGATCCTCGCCCTCGCGCAGAGCAACGACATCTACGCGCCGGTCGCGCACGCCGTACACGCCGTGGTGCAGGGACACATGACCACGCAGGAGATGATGGAGAGCTTCCTCAGCCGCGAGACCAAGCACGAGCGCGACTGACGCAGGCTGCGACCTCAGCCCGGCTGCGACCCGCCGGCGACCTGGAAGGACCACAGCTCGCTGGCCACACCGACGGGCTGCTGCTGAGCCTCGCCGTGTCCGTGTCCGTGTCCCTGTCCCTGTCCATGTCCGGGGCCCTGTCCATGGCCTTGCGAGAACGCCGAAGAGCTCAGCCAGGCCGCGAACGCCTCCTCGTCGCGCCAGCGCGTCACGACCAGCCAGGTGGTGCGGTCGTCGGTGGGCTGCAACAGCTCGAACCCCTCGAAACCGTCCTGGCCGTCGACCGCGCCTGCGCGGGCGGCGAAGCGGCGGGCGAGCTCGTCGCCGCTGTCCGCGGGCACGGTGATGGCATTGATCTTGACGATGCTCATGAGGCGATGATCTCAGGACCCCATGGGGGGTACGGCGTCGAGGGCTTGGAGCAGGTCGTCCCAGAGATCGTCCACGTGCTCGATGCCCACCGACATCCGCACCAGGCCGTCGGGGATCGTGCCCGGCTCGACCTTCCACCGCCGCCGCCGCTCGAAGCTGGACTCGACGCCACCGAGGCTGGTGGCGTGGATCCACAGCGCCGTCGACCGGGTGACCAGATCGCCGGCGTCCGCGCCGCCGGCCAGCACCATCGAGACGATGGCGCCGAAGCCCGGGTAGCGCACCTCCTCCACCGCGGGGTGCACGGCGAGTCGATCGACCAGCTCGCGGGCGTTGGCCTGAGCCCGGTCCAGTCGCACCGACAAGGTCCGCAGGCCGCGCAGCGCCAGCCATGCCTCGAACGGTCCGGGGGAGTTGCCGACGAGATCACGTCGTTTCTTGAGTACGTCGTGGAGGTCGGGGGAGCGGGTGATGACCGCCCCCATGAGTACGTCGCTGTGCCCGGCGATGAACTTCGTCGCCGAGTGCACGACCAGGTCGGCGCCCAGGGTCAGGGGCTGTTGCAGCAGGGGAGTGGCGAAGGTGTTGTCGACCACGACGGTGGCACCCGCCTGGTGGGCCGCCGAGATCACCGGCTCCAGGTCGATCACCTCGAGCGCCGGGTTGGTCGGCGACTCCAGCCACACCAGGGCGGCGTCCTGGCACGCAGCCAGAAGCTCGTCGGCGTCGGTGACGTCGACCAGGCGGACGCTCAGCCGCCCGCGGGCCTCGAGGTCGGCCAACTGCATGACCGTGCCGTTGTAGGCGTGCCGGGGGATCACGACCGTCGCGTCCTGCCCCACGAGGTCGAAGATCGTGGCCGCAGCGGCCAGTCCGCTGGAGAACGCCAGGCAACGCCCGCCCTCCAGGTCGCCCAGTGCCTGCTCGAACGCAGTCCAGGTGGGGTTGCCGTATCGCCCGTACTCGACGTCGCCGGTCGCGACGTACGTCGAGGCCAGCGTGATCGGCACGTTGAGCGGCTGGTCCGGCTCATGCGGCGGACGGCCGCTGGTGACCGCGACGGTCGCGGGGCGCAGGTGCGGCTGGGGTGCGTCGGTGGGCATGGCGATCAGCCTAGGTCGCTAGGGTCAGGGCACCATGAGCGACCTCTCCACGGCTCCCGACGGCTCCCGCCCGCGCGTCGTGGTCCTCTACGGCGGCCGTTCCAGTGAACACTCGATCTCCTGCGTCACGGCCGGCAGCGTCCTGGCTGCGCTCGATCCCGAGAGGTACGACGTCGTGCCGGTCGGGATCACCCCGGAAGGACGCTGGGTGCTGGAGGACGGCGACGCCGGGCGCCTCGCGATCGGCGAGGACGGTGCTTTGCCCGAGGTCGACGGCTCGCGCCCCATCGTGGCGATCAGCAACGACGCCGCCGCACCCACCCTGGAGCTGCACGCACCCGGCGAGCCGGCTCGGTCGCTGGGTCGCATCGACGTGGTGCTCCCGTTGCTCCACGGGCCCTGGGGTGAGGACGGCACGATCCAGGGACTGTTGGAGATGTCCGACCTCCGCTATGTCGGCTCGGGCGTCCTGGCCTCCGCGGTCGGCATGGACAAGCACTACATGAAGATCGTCCTTCAAGCGGCCGGCCTGCCTGTCCTGCCCTATGTCGTGATCACCCCACAACGCTGGGCAGCCGACTCGCGGAGTTGCCGCATCGAGGTGGAGGAGCTGGGTTTCCCGGTCTTCGTCAAGCCCTGCCGAGGCGGTTCGAGCATCGGGATCAGCAAGGTCGACTCCGCTGGAGATCTCGCCGCGGCGGTCGAGGAGGCGCAGCGCTGGGACCCCAAGGTCGTCGTCGAGGCGGCCGCTGCTCCCGGCGCGCGCGAAGTCGAGTGCGGCGTCCTGGAGGGCGTCGCCGGTGTGGAGCCGGAGACCAGCGTGGTCGCCGAGGTCATCGTCAACGGCCACGAGTTCTACGACTTCGCCGCGAAGTACCTCCCCGCCGAGCACACTCGCCTCGACGTGCCGGCAGTGCTCGGCGAGGACGTCGCCGGAGAGGTACGCCGCTTGGCGGCACAGGCGTTCAGCGCGCTGTCGTGCGAGGGGCTCGCGCGGGTGGACTTCTTCGTGCAACCCGATGGCCGGGTGGTCGTCAACGAGATCAACACGATGCCCGGGTTCACGCCTACCTCGATGTTCCCGCGCATGTGGGCCGCCACCGGGCTCGACTACCCCGGCCTGGTCGACCGGCTGCTCCAGCTCGCCCTGCGACGGCCTACCGGTCTGCGCTGAGTCGGCCCAGCGGCGTACGGCGGGGTCAGACGCAGCTGCCCGTGGGCTCGAACGCCTCCGCGATCGTGGAGGAGAGGTCGGCCAGCGCCGTGGCGGGCGGCCAGTACTCACTCGGCAACCGGACCTCGACATGCTGCTGGCGATTGACGACGGTCATCACCAGATCACCCTGTGCCTCGAGCTGTTCCTCCGGGATGAACCAGTCGACCCCGTCGACGGTCGTGCACATCGAGGTCGGCTCGAACGACTCCGGAGCCGGCACGCCGCACAGGAGGACGATCGCCGGATCGCCCCACGCAGCGCCGATCCCGCGGGTGTCGACCTCGCGGCGATCCTGGTCGGCGACCTGCTCCGGAAGGGCGTCCACGAGCCGGGCGCATGCGGCAGCGGTCTCCTCGTCCAGCTCGACGACCTCCAACGGGATCGCGCGCGAACAGCCGGCGACCACCATCGCAGCCGCCGCGACCGGTAGCGCCCCGAGACGCAGCATCCGAATCCTCAAGGACGCGCTCTCGTCAGATGTGCACGACCGGGCAGGTCAGTGTGCGGGTGATGCCCGGCACGCCCTGCACCTGGGCGACGACGAGCTTGCCGAGCTCGTCGACGTTGCTCGCCTCGGCCCGCACGATCACGTCGTACGGTCCGGTCACGTCCTCGGCCAGGGTGACCCCGGGGACATCGGCGATCGCGCGGGCGACCTCGGCGGCCTTGCCGACGTCTGTCTGGATGAGGATGTAGGCCTGCACGACCATGATGTGCTCCTGTCCTGAGAGCGGAGGATGCGGTGCGCATCGGGCCGGCTCAACCTACCCGCTCCGGCCTCCACTGCGGAACACACGTCGGATTGAATGGCCGCATGACGGTCCCGCCCCCGCACGGCACGTTCGCCCCCTCCGCAACTGTGGGCGAGGTGGGGGAGTTCGCAGTGATCGACCGCATCGTCGCGCAGTTCTCCGCTCGGGGCGGTGTGTCCGTGGGGCCGGGGGACGACGCGGCCGAGATCGTCGCCCCCGCTCAGCGAGTACTGCTGTGCACCGACGTCCTCGTCGAGGGCCGGCACTTCCGCCGCGACTGGGTCGAGGCCGGCGACGTGGGGCGACGGGCAGCGGCCCAGAGCCTGGCCGACATCGCCGCGATGGGCGGCCGGGCCACGGCGCTCACGCTGGGGATCGTCGCCCCTGCCGACCTCCCGGCAGTCTGGCTCGCCGACCTGGCCGCAGGCATCTCCGCGGAGTGCGAGCTGGTCGAGGCCGCGGTCGTCGGCGGCGACCTGACCCGTGGGGACTCCGTCGTGTTGGCGGTCAGCGCGGTGGGGTCCGCCGACGGCCCACCGGTGCTCCGCTCCGGCGCCCGACCCGGCGATGTCGTCGCGGTGTGCGGACGGCTGGGCTGGGCCGCCGCCGGACTCGCCGTGCTCGGCAGGGGGTTCCGCTCCCCGCGCGCGGTCGTGGAGGCCTATCGCCGACCCGAGGTGCCGTACGCCGCCGGGCCGCAAGCCCGCGAGCTCGGGGCCACCGCGATGATCGACGTCTCCGACGGGCTGCTCGCCGACCTCGGCCACGTGGCAGCGGCCAGCGGCGTCGTGATCGACGTGCGGTCCTCCGCCTTCGCCGTCGCCGAGCCGTTGCAGGCGGTCGGCGCGGCTCTGGGGGCGGACCCGCTGGCGTTCGTCCTCACCGGCGGCGACGACCACGCTCTCGCCGCCACCTTCCCCGCCGACCTCGTTCTGCCGCCGGAGTGGGTGGTCGTCGGCACAGTCGGCCCGGTCGCGCCCGGCGCGGACGGGCCCGCGGTCACCGTGGACGGCGCGGCGTACGACGGGCCGACGGGGTTCCGCCACTTCTGAGCGGGTCGAACTGGCGCCGGCTCGCGCCACGGGGTGTGGGGAGACGAGAAGAGCCGCCTCCTGAGGGAGACGGCTCGTATCGTGCGGCTCGGGTCAGCGAGTGACCTTGCCGGCCTTGAGGCAGCCGGTGCACACGTTGAGGCGCTTGGGAGTGCCGTTGACGGTGGCGCGGACGCGCTGGATGTTGGGGTCGAAGCGACGCTTCGTGATCTTGCGGGACCACGGCCGGTTGTTGCCGAAGCCCGGGCCCTTGGCGCAGATGTCGCAGACGGCAGCCACCGTGAACTCCTGAGAATGTCTATGAGGTCGGAACGTGCCCTGGCGACCATCGGTCGAGCCGACAGCGACGGCCGGGCAACCGCCCTAGCGTATCCGATGCGCCGGAGTCCAGGCCAATCGAGCAGCCCGGCGCCCACTACCCTGACCGGACCGGGCCCGGTGCCCGGGCTCGATCACAGAGAGGAGTCGGGTGATGCCCACGGCCGCCGAGGTCTTCGGGGTCAGCACGTTGGTGCGCTTCGCTCTGCTCGCTCGCGAGGTGCTCGCCGAGGCACGCGAGGAGATCGACGCGCTCAACGTCTATCCCGTGCCCGACGGCGACACCGGCACGAACCTGTTCCTCACCTTCGAGTCCGGCCAACAGGCGCTGGCCGACTCCGTCCGCGACCAGGGCGGAGAAGAAGCGGCCGACCTGGTGGCGACCTCCGCGGCGTACTGCCGTGGCCTGCTGCTGGGCGCCCGCGGCAACTCCGGGGTGATCATGTCCCAGCTGATCGCCGCGCTGCTCAGACGCGTTGCAGGTGCGGAGCCGCACGAGGACGCGATCCAGGTGTACGCCGAGGCGATGGCCGCGTCCACCGAAGCCGGCTACGCCGCGGTCGGGGAGCCGGTCGAGGGCACCATGCTCACCGTCTCCCGGGCCGCCTCGGCCGAGGCCGTGCGGCTGGCAGCCGATCCGGACGTGGCCTTGGAGCAGGTGCTGGAGCGCTGCACTCAGGTGTCGATCGAGGCGGTCGAGCGGACTCCCGAGCAGCTGGAGGTCCTGCGCAACGCCGGCGTGGTGGACGCCGGCGGTCGCGGACTCTCGTTGGTGCTCGCCGCCGCCGAGTCGGCGTTCACCGGTCGGCGCGAGCTGCTCCGGCGCCTGCCGCTGGGTGAGGTCTCCCGCATCCCGGTGCCCGTGCTGGTCCCCGCAGACGACCTGACCGAGGACGGCCCTTCCTACGAGGTGATGTATCTCCTCGACGCCGACGACGACGCCATCCCCAGCCTGCGCGCCGCACTGCAACCACTCGGCGACTCCCTGGTGGTGGTCGGCGGCGACGGCCTGTGGAACGTCCACGTCCACGTCGACGACGTCGGAGCAGCGGTCGAGGCCGGGATCCAGGCCGGACGGCCTCACCGGATCCGCGTCACCCATTTTGCCCAGCAGATGGCGCAGCAGATCGCCCGCAAGCGTGTGGCCGAGGCTCCA
The DNA here is from genome assembly GCA_043427135.1 of Marmoricola sp. Lineage (GTDB taxonomy): Bacteria > Actinomycetota > Actinomycetes > Propionibacteriales > Nocardioidaceae > Marmoricola_A. Next base: position 8,239 of record JBHWSH010000017.1, read on the forward strand.
CGTCACCAACCGCACACCAGCGGCCGAACGGTGGTCGTGCATGCGTTCGGCGCCGGACTCGCCCGCATCTTCGAAGACGCGGGTGCGTACGTCGTGGGGTCGGGCTTGGGCGACCGGCCGTCCACCGGCCAGTTCCTCGAGGCCCTGGTCGCCGCGGGAAGCGGCGAGGCCATCCTGCTGCCCAACGACCGCGACGTCGTGCCCGCCGCGGAGGCCGCCGCGCGGATCGCGCAGGAGGACCACGACATCCGGGTCGCGGTGATCCCCACCTCGGCTCAGGTGCAGGGGATGGCCGCTCTCGCGGTGCACGAGCCGGCCCGGGCTTTCGACCAGGACCTGGTGGAGATGACCGCAGCCGCCCGGCATGCCCGCTCCGGCGCGGTCACCGTTGCCGTGCGGCATGCGATGACGACGGCCGGACCGTGCCAGCCCGGGGACGTCCTCGGTGCCGTCGAGGGCGACTTCGCAGTCGTCGGAGCCGATCTCTACACGGTCGCAGTCGAGGTGATCGACCGGATGCTCGGCGGCGGCGGCGAGCTGTTCACGGTGATCGTGGGCGTGGGCGGCGACGAGGTCGCGATGCGGTGCCTGGACTACCTCGCCTCGGCGCATCCCACCGTCGACGTCCTGCGCTACGACGGGGGACAGGACCGCTACCCGTTGCTGTTCGGGGTGGAGTGAGTGGGCGTCGAGTGGGGATCGCGGCTCGACTCCGTCGTCGGGTCGTCGCTCAAAGCGTTCGACGAGCTCGGCGTGCGGACGGTCGGGGAGCTGCTGAGCCACTACCCGCGCACCTACGTCGAGCGCGGCCAGACCAGCTCCCCGGAGGACCTGGTCGCCGGCGAGCAGGCGACTCTCATCGGGCGGGTGCTTTCCGCAGAGATGCACACCTACACCGACCGCCGCAGCCAGCGGACGGCGTACCGCACCGAGATCGCGCTGGAGGTGAGTGGCGGCAAGGTCTGGACCACGTTCTTCGACAAGCATCGCAACAGCGCGACCTGGCGGACCGACAAGCACTTCCGTCGCGGCCAGTCAGTGCTGCTGTCCGGGCGGGTGAGCTGGAACTCCTACAAGAAGCGCTGGGAGCTCACTCACCCCGACTTCGACCCCGATGTCGACCGCGAGCGCAGCGGCCTGCAGCCGATCTACCGCACTCGCGGCAAGCTCAGCTCCTGGGCGATCGAGAAAGCGGTGGCGGTCGCCCTCGACGTGCTGGAGAAAGTGCCCGAGCGCATCCCGGAGAACATGCGCACCGATCAGGGGCTCATGCCCGCGGCCCAGGCGCTGCGGCTGATCCACCAGCCCGCTGACTGGGCGCAGGTGGGGGCCGCGGCCAAACGGCTCCGGTTCGACGAGGCGTTCGTCGCGCAGGTCGTCCTCGCCCAACGGCGCCATGCCCAGCGCGACGTGGTGTCGGTCGCGAGGACCGGGCGGCCCGGGGGACTGTTCGACGCATTCGACCGCGCGCTGCCTTTCACCCTCACGGGAGGCCAGCGCCAGGTCGAGGCGGAGATCCTCGCCGACCTGGGTCGCCCGCACCCGATGCATCGCCTGCTCCAAGGCGAGGTCGGCTCGGGCAAGACCGTCCTGGCGCTGCGGGCGATGCTGCGCGTGGTCGACTCCGGCGCCCAGTGCGCGTTGCTCGCGCCGACAGAGGTCCTCGCCCAGCAGCACCATCGCTCCATCACCGCCATGCTGGCCGGAGGAGCTGGGGGCGATCTCGCCGGCGGCGGCATGCTCGGCTCCGCCGATGCCTCGACCCGGGTGGTCCTGCTGACCGGCTCGATGGGAGCAGCTGCGCGCCGGCCGGTGCTGCTCGACGTCGCCTCGGGCGAGGCGGGCATCGTGATCGGCACCCACGCCCTGCTCGAGGACGTCGTGCAGTTCGCGGACCTCGGCATGGTGGTGGTCGACGAACAGCACCGCTTCGGGGTCGAGCAACGGGCGGCGCTGCTCACCAAGAGCGAGTCGCCGCCGCACGTGCTGGTCATGACCGCCACCCCGATCCCGCGCACGGTGGCGATGACCGTCTTCGGCGACCTGGACACCTCGGCCCTGGCCGAGCTGCCGGCCGGGCGCAGCCCGATCCAGACCACGGTCGTGCCTCTCGCCGACCAACCCGCCTGGCTCGAGCGAGTCTGGCAGCGGGTGCGCGAGGAAGTGCAGTCCGGTCGCCAGGTGTACGTCGTGTGCCCGCGGATCTCCGGTGACGAGGAGGAGTCCGACATCGAACTCCTCGACGAGGACGTGAGA
>JBHWSH010000018.1:0-2650 GCA_043427135.1 Marmoricola sp.
ATTCTGTACTTCGGACTCATCCCGTTGGCCCTGGGTCTATGGGCCGCCTGGCAGGCCTGGCGCGGGGACGGTGACGATGATGACGACGCCAAGGTCGCCGGCAAGAACGTCGCGGTCTGGACCGTCGCCGGGGTCACCTTCGCCAACGGCGGGGACAACATCGGCGTCTACGCCCCGGTCTTCCTCAGCGTCGGACCGGGGGCTGTGGCTGCCTACTGCATCGTGTTCCTGGCCCTGGTCGCGGTGCTGGTGGGCCTGGCCAAGTTCGTCGCCACCCGGCGACCGATCGCCGAGGTCCTGGAGCGCTGGGAACACATCCTGTTCCCCATCGTGCTGATCGGCCTGGGTTTCTTCATCCTGGTCAGCGGCGGGGCCTTCGGTTTCTAACCACGCTTCCTGATCGGCAGCCTCCACCACAAAGAGATCTCCGGCCATTGTCGATGCCGACGTCCTGGCGATCGTTGCTGCCCCCAGCTTGCGGACAGTGTCGTTCCTGGATGGACGGCCCTTGCCGCCACGTATCTCAGCAAGAATGCCGCCACATACCTGCAACAGTCACATTCGTTGTCTTGTCCGACGTCCCATATAGGGTGTCCGGAAGAAATCCCACTAGGGGTGGCCTATATGGGACCGTATTTGGAGGTGCCGAGTGATCGTCGGATACGCGCGAGTCTCGACTATCGCGCAGGACGTCGAGATGCAGCGCCAGGCGCTGCTTGAACTCGGCGCCGAGCCAGAGCGGATCTACACGGACGAAGGCTTCTCGGGTAAGTCGCTCAACCGTGCTGGGTTGCGAGAAGCGATGGCAGCGGTTCGTGAGGGGGACACGCTCGTCGTCCCCCGCCTCGACCGTTTCGCCCGCAACGCGGAAGAAACCCTCCGCCAGGTGCGGGAACTCACCGAGCGCGGCGTGATCTTCCAGATGGGCCGGACGGCCTACGATCCTCGGGACCCGTGGTCGAAGCTGTTCCTCACCTTCCTTGCGGGCATGGCTGAGGCGGAGGGAGCGTGGATCAGTCTCCGAACACAGGAGGGAATGGCCAACCCTGAAGTGCGCAAGAAGCTCAAGGGGCGGCAGTCGAAACTGACACCGGAGCAGGATGAGGCGATCGCTATCCATCTCGAGGAGGGCCGCATGACACCCGGCCAAATCGCCACGCGATTCAATACGTCCCGCAGCAGCATCTACCGGGCTGCGAGCAGGCACCGAGCGAGGACGGGTGGAGGCAATGGCTGAGCCCTATTACGTCGTTCTGGGGTCGATCGCTCTGGTGGCTTTGGTGGCGATCTTCTGGTTCTCCTATCGCTCGATGAACTCGCGGCGTCTTCCGGCGAGTTTGCAAGGCGTGCGAATCGAGGTCATGCCTCCGGTGCGCATGGAGGATCGTGTGGTCGACGCGGACTGGGAGATACCGCTGGTAGCCAGGAACGTCACTCGACGCCCTCGCGCGCTGCCCCTGCTCGGTGCGTCGGCGCAGATCAAGACCGAACGCGCGCTGTACAACGCCCTGGTCGAGACGGAGCTCGACTGGGCAGGCCTCGAGCTCAACCCCGAAGACACCGCTATTGGGTCTGTGAGGCTCACGCTCCCCGGAGGGCAGGCGCCGCGCCGCATCACGTTGCGGCAGCTCCAACCCCGTCAGTACGTACTGAAGGCCCGCTTCCAGCCGGCCTCAGCCTGAGACGCCGTGCGGGGGGCGTAGCGCGGACGACCACACCCATGCCCGGTACTCCTTCTGGTCGAGGTGGAACCGGCTCTTCGCAGTTGAGGGTGTAGCCCGGGACCGCCGGGGCGCCCCGGGCGGCGACGAGGTCCTCGAGGTGGGCGGTGAGTCGGTCGACGGTAATCGAGCGCTCCACGAGGCCGCCGATACACTCCCGGGTGTGTTCGTCGACGATGGAGCAGATCTTGATCGGTCGGCCGTGATCGTCGGCATCGAACTGAAAGTCCACCGCCCACACCACGTTCGGCGCATCCGCCGTCGGCGCGTCGACGGTCGAGGACCCGACTCGCTTGCGCCTACGCCGCTGCGGCACACGCAGCCCCTCGTCACGCCAGAGACGTTGGATCTTCTTGTGGTTCACCACCCACTCCTCGGCGCGGGCGTCGTGATATGCCCGCCGATACCCGTAGCGGGGGTGGTTCTTCGCCCAGGCGCGCAGCCAGTCCCGCAGCGCCATGTCCGGATCGTCGGTGGTTTCGCCCTTGAGCGGGCGCCGGTATGCGGAGCGTGAGAGCCCGGCCAGGCGGCACGCCATCCGTTCGCTCACCTGCAGTGTCCTGAGCAGGTGCGAGACGGCGGCGCGACGTCTGCCCGGGCCTAGAAGTTTCCCTCAGCCAACTCCTTCAGCGCCGCCTTCTCCAGCTCCGCTTCGGCGAGCAGACGCTTCAGGGTGGCGTTCTGCTTCTCCAGCTCCTTCAGGCGCTTTGCGTCGTCGGCCTTGAGGCCGCCGTACTGGTTCCGCCACCGGTAGTACGTCTGCTCGGACACGCCGAGCTCCCGACACACCGCGGCGACATCCTGCCCGTCGGCGAGCATCCTGTCGGCCTGCCCGAGCTTGCGGACGACCTGCTCCGGGGTGTGACGCTTCCTGCTGTTCGACATGATCTGACCAGTCTCCCTGCCCGAACCCTCGGGCAACAGGACTA
>JBHWSH010000019.1:0-13905 GCA_043427135.1 Marmoricola sp.
CCGGGAAGAGGTAACCCTCAGGGTTGCCGCCGGCGTAGTCGGGGAGCCCGATCGCCTCCGGGTCGTCCAGTGCCTTCTCCAGGGCGCGTTTCTTGATGTCGAGGCCCTCGGACAGCCGCTCCACCACCTGCTCGACACGGAGCCCCTCGGGCACCGTCACGGTGTTGCGCACCTGGTTGCCGGCGTCGATGAGGATCTCCAGCGCTGCGGCGGCCGACATCTCCTCACGCATCTCGTAGAACCCGACCTGGATGCCCCGCGACCGCGGCTCGGCCGCGGCAGCGTCAGTGAAGGCCTGGACGCTGGCGACGACGCCGGCTGCCTTGAGGTTGCGGCCGATCGCGGCTGCGGTATCACCGCTGCTGACCTCGAAGATGACCGATCCGCTGCCCTCGCCGTCGTAGTCGGCAGGACCGGCGAACATGTCCCGGACGCGATCGATGCCGGTGTCCACCAGCCAGTAGCCGCCGGCTGCGATCACACCTAGGACGATCAGGACGACCAGACAGCCACCGAGCCGGCGGCGCCGTCGCGGCTTCGCGCGGCTACCGCGCCGGCGAGGCGCCGGGTCGGAGGAGCCGTCGTCCGCCACGTCGACCGGTTCGCCCAGGCCTCCGATGAAGCCTTCGTCGTCGCGGTTGTCGTCCTGGCTCACACGTCACCTCGTTGTCGGGCGGGCACCGGCTCGCCGGGCGGTCGCCCGGTGCTGCGCTCAGTGTCCAGGGCATTCTGCAAGATCACCACGGCCGCCGCCTGGTCCACGACCGCACGGCGCTTCTTGCCCTTGCGGCCCTGCTCGCGAAGCACCGCCTCGGCAGAGACGGTGCTGAGTCGCTCGTCGACCAGTCGCACCCTCGGCTCGGTGGCGACTTCGAGGTCCGGCACGGGCCAGGGCTCCAACGCTCCTGCGAGTCGCTGGACGAAGCCACGCACCTTGGCCGCAGCCGGTCCTTCACCTCCCGCGAGGGACCGCGGCAGCCCGACGATCACCTCGACGGCTTCGTGTTCGACGACGAGGGCGCGCAAGCGCGCGAGGTCCCCGCCACCGCGCGCCACCGTCTCGACGGGCGTGGCGATCAGCCCGGACGGGTCGCACGCCGCGACGCCGATGCGCACGTCCCCCACGTCGACGCCGAGACGCACCCCGCGTCTCATCGCGTGACGGTGCGGGCGACGTGGTCGCGTACGTCGGAGAGCGCCTGGTCGGTCTTGCCCACGTCGGCGCCACCGCCTTGCGCGACGTCGTCCTTGCCGCCGCCGCTTCCGCCGAGTGCGGTGGCCGCAGCCTTCACGAGCGCGTTGGCGGAGATCCCCCAAGCCCGCGCCTCGTCGTTGACCGCCACCACGACTGCCGGCTTCTCACCGGCGGACCCGATCACGACCACGACACCGGGCCGCGAGGGCGCGAGCCGGCCGCGTACGTCGAGGGCGAGCTTGCGCACGTCCCCGGCATTGGCGCCGTCCACTCGACGCGCGACATAGGCCACGCCGTAGACGTCCTCGGCCGCCGCCGCCATCTCACCCGCCGAAGCAAGCAGCTGGCTCAGCCGGACCCGCTCGATCTCCTTCTCGGCGGTGCGCAACCGCTCGACGAGATCGGAGACCCGCTCGGGGAGCTCCTCGGGGCGCACCTTGAGCGTCTCGCTGAGCTGGGCGACGAGGACGTGCTCGCGAGCGAGGAAGCGGTAAGCGTCGGTGCCCACCAGAGCCTCGACGCGGCGTACGCCGGAACCGATGGAGGACTCGCCCAGCATCTTGACCAGGCCCAGGTGGGCGGACCGGGCGGTATGGGTGCCACCGCACAGCTCCCGCGCCCAGTCGCCCACCGAGACCACGCGCACCTCGTCGCCGTACTTCTCGCCGAACATCGCCATCGCTCCCGACCGCACCGCGTCGGTCTGCGACATGATCTCCGCGTGCACCGGCAGGTCGGCCAGCACCAGCTCGTTGACCCGCGCCTCGACGTCCTGCAGGACCGAGGCGGGCACCGCACCGGTGGCGGAGAAGTCGAAGCGGAAGCGACCGGGGGCGTTCTCGGAGCCGGCCTGCGTCGCGGTCTCCCCCAGCGTCTCACGGAACGCCTTGTGCACCATGTGCGTCGCAGTGTGCGCGCGGCTGATCGAGCGCCGCCGCTCCACGTCCACATGAGACTGCACCTGCTCCCCCGCCGCGACCTCGCCGGCGAGCACCTTGACCTGATGCACGATCAGGCCGGAGATCGGCGACTGGACGTCGAGCACCTGCAAGCGCGCTCCGTTGCTGAGCTCGATGACGCCTTGGTCGGCGAGCTGGCCGCCGCCCTCGGCGTAGAAGGGCGTCCGGTCCAAGACGATTTCGAGCTCATCGCCCTCGGCGGCCGCACCGACCATCCCGGACGGGCCGACGAGCGCCCGAACGGTGCCTTCGGAGACCACCTCGTCGTAGCCGAGGAACTCCACCGACCCGCCCAGTGCGTCGGCTACCTCGCGGTAGGCGCCGGTGTCGCCGTGCTTGGACTTCTTCGCCTTGGCATCGGCCTTGGCGCGGTCGCGCTGCTCGGCCATCAACCGGCGGAAGCCCTCCTCGTCGACGCTCAGGCCCTGCTCGAACGCCATCTCGAGCGTGAGGTCGATCGGGAAGCCGTAGGTGTCGTGCAAGGCGAAAGCCTTGTCGCCACCGAGCACGCGGGCGCCGCTCTCCTTGGCTGCACCGACCGCCAGATCGAAGATCTGGGTGCCTGCTCGCAGCGTGGACCGGAAAGCCTCCTCCTCGGCGTAAGCGACCGAGGAGATCCGCGACCAATCGGCCACGAGCTGAGGGTAGGAGCCCTGCATGCGGTCGCGGCTCACCGGCATCAACTCGGGCAGGACCCGGTCCTCGACGCCGAGCAGCCGCATGGAGCGCACCGCACGACGCAGCAGGCGACGCAGAACGTAGCCGCGACCCTCGTTGCCGGGAGTGACGCCGTCGCCGATGAGCATCAGCGCGCTGCGGACGTGGTCGGCAACGACGCGGAACCGCACGTCGTCCTCGTGTGCAGCGCCGTACCGCCGCCCGGAGAGCTCGCTGGCGCGCTCGATGACCGGGAACACCTGGTCGATCTCGTAGAGGTTGCTCTTGCCCTGCAGAAGGTAGGCGACCCGCTCGAGGCCCATCCCGGTGTCGATGTTCTGCGCCGGCAGGTCTCCGGCGATGTCGAAGTCCTCCTTGCCGCGCACCTCGGAGAGCTCGGACTGCATGAAGACGAGGTTCCAGATCTCCAGGAAGCGGTCCTCGTCGACGATCGGCCCACCGTCGGGGCCGTGCTCAGGGCCGCGGTCGACGTAGATCTCGCTGCAGGGTCCGCCTGGCCCGGGCACGCCCATGTGCCAGTAGTTGTCCTTGAGCCCGCGTCGCTGGATGCGCTCTTCCGGCAGGCCCGCGATCCGGCGCCACAGCTGGGCGGAATCGTCGTCGTCGTGGAAGACCGTGACCCAGATGCGGTCGGGGTGGAAGCCGAGGCCGCCGTCGTCCTGGGACTTGGTGATCAGCTCCCAGGCGTGCTCGATGGCGCCGGCTTTGAAGTAGTCGCCGAACGAGAAGTTGCCGTTCATCTGGAAGAACGTCCCGTGCCGGGTGGTCTTGCCGACCTCCTCGATGTCGAGGGTGCGCACGCATTTCTGGACGCTGACCGCGCGCGGGTAGGGCGGGGTCTCCTGGCCGAGGAAGTAGGGCTTGAACGGCACCATGCCCGCGTTGACGAACAGCAGGTTGGGGTCGTCGAGCAGGAGAGAGGCCGAGGGCACGTGGGTGTGTCCTCGGGTCTCGAAATGGTTGATGAACCGCCGCCGGATCTCCGCGGTCTCCATCAGTCGTCGCCTCTCTCAGCACTGTCGATCTGGGGCATGCTCTGGGTGTTGCCGTCCGGACTGGCTGGGGCCAGTTGCAGCCGGCGGGGCGGAGTCTCGGCGAGGCGGTCGAGCAACTCGGCCTCCTTCTCCGCCGCGGCGGCCTTCGCCTCTGTGCTCAGCACCCGCGCGCCGGCGAACCATCCGGTGAGGCGGTCGTGCACCCCATCAACGGTCAGCGCCTCCGCCGCGCGGCGGGCCTTGCTTGCGGCGTAGGCGCCCGCCGCCGTGCCGGCGAGGAAGTACAGGCCGCGCCTCACGCTGCGTCCTCGCTGCTCACCTCTCGCGTGCGTACGACGCGCAGCAGTCGGCGAGCCTCACGGATCTCCTCCCGGCGCAGCCGACGTGACCGCCGCCGAGCGACGTAGGCCTCGGCCGCGGCGCGGTCCCGCACCTCCGGACGAAGGGCACGACGTACGCCGTGGGCGAAGGCCACCGCCTTCACTGCGGTCCCTACGGCGCCTCGGCGCACGACCGACCCGTTCTGCTGCTGGATCGCGAGAGCGCCGACCAGCCGCCCTTCGACATCCCCGACAGCAGCCTGTGCCAGGTCGGCGACGGTGGGCACCACCCGGCTTCTGGAAGCTCCTGCCGGTGCGACGTCCGCGTTATCGAGATCGGCCAGCGTCGTGACGACGTACTCGCGCTCGCGACGTTGTCGCCCGCTGTCGGTCACCTGCGCGGAGACCTCGTCGAGCCGTTGTGCCAGGGCACCGACCTCGGCGCGCGCGGCCTCGAGCTCCTGAGCCAGTCGGGTACGCCGCAGGCGCTCTGCGCGCACGAGGAAGATCGCGACGGCAAGCACGGCGAGGCTGCCAGCGAGCGCGACGAACACCTCCGGACCCATGGGACACGACCCTACCGGGTGGAATCTCCGCTCATTCCCCGCGGATCAGCCGCCGCAGGCGCTCCCAGCGCTCCTTGACCGCGGCTTCCGCTCCGAGTGCCGTGGGCCGGTAGTAGCGGGCGTCGAGCACCTCGTCGGGTGCGTACTGCTGCTGCGCGACCCCGAAAGGCTCGTCGTGGGCATAGGTGTACGTCGCGCCGTGCCCAATTTTCTTGGCGCCCTGGTAATGCGCGTCGCGGAGATGAGGGGGAACCGAGCCGATACGACCTGCGCGGACGTCGGCCGAGGCCGCGTCGATGGCCGTGATGACTGCGTTGCTCTTCGGCGCGACCGCCAGCGCGATCACGGCCTGCGCGAGGTTGAGTCTCGCCTCCGGCATGCCGATGAGCTGCACCGCCTGGGCGGCAGCCACCGCCGTGGTCAGCGCGGTGGGGTCGGCGAGGCCGATGTCCTCACTCGCGAGGATGATCAGCCGGCGGGCGATGAACCGCGGGTCCTCGCCGGCCTCCATCATCCGAGCCAGATAGTGCAGCGCCGCGTCGGCGTCGGAGCCGCGGATCGACTTGATGAAGGCGCTGGTGACGTCGTAGTGCTGGTCGCCCTGCCGGTCGTAGCGGACCGCGGCCCGGTCGACAGCGGTTTCGGCGACCTCCAAGGAGACCCGCGCCTGTCCGGTGCTGGCCGCCGCTCCGGCGGCGGCCTCGAGGTAGGTCAGCGCGCGGCGGGCGTCACCGCCGGCCAGACGCACGAGATGCTCCAGCGCCTCGTCATCGACTTCGACCGCACCGGCGAGCCCGCGCTCGTCCTCGATCGCACGCCGCAGCACCTCGCGCACATCGTCGTCCGTCAACGACTCCAAGGTGAGCAGGAGCGAACGCGACAGCAGCGGCGAGATCACGCTGAAGAACGGGTTCTCGGTGGTGGCCGCGATGAGCGTGACCCAGCGGTTCTCCACACCGGGCAGCAGGGCGTCCTGCTGCGCCTTGGAGAAGCGGTGCACTTCGTCGACGAACAGCACAGTCTCCCGGCCGGTGCGGGCGAGGCGGTTGCGCGCGGACTCGATGGCCGAGCGGACCTCCTTGACACCGGCGGACACCGCGGAAACCTCCACGAACTCACGGTTCGTGCTGCCGCTGAGAACGGCCGCGATCGTCGTCTTGCCCGTCCCGGGTGGCCCCCACAGGATCAGCGACATCGGCTGGTCGCCCTCGACCAGCCGGCGCAGGGGCGACCCCGCGGCCAGCAGAGCACGCTGCCCGGCCAGCTCCTCGAGAGTCCTGGGACGCATCCGCACCGCCAGCGGTGCCGAAGAGTGCGTGTTGCCCGCCAGCGTCCCCGCCGAGATCGAGCCCGACGCCGCGGCATCCTGCCCGGCGACCTCGAACAGACCCTCCACGCCGACGACCCTACGCGCCACGGCCCGCGCCCCGGCGTACCCACGAAACCCGACCGAGGAGTAACCTCGTCCGCTGCAGCCGGATCTAGGTCCAGTTTCAGTTCGGTAACACCCCCTCGACACTCGGACTCCTCCGATGGTCAGGTAGTCAGACGGGGCAGATCGCTCCCGCGACGCGCCGTGCCCGGCGCAACAGATGGAGGCAATATCTATGCGAAGGACAGCAAGTGTGAGGCTCGCGGCGACAGTCGCGGCCCTCGGCATGCTCGCCGCTGCGTGCGGTGGCTCCGACGAAGACGGTGACAAGAACGGCGACGGCACCGGTACGTCGACCGGCGCAGCGGGCGGTGACCTGCGGATCTACAGCTCCGAGCCCGCCTTCCTGGTCCCGACTGCCGCCAACGACGAGCCTTCGATCCTCGTGATCCGTCAGCTCTACCGCGGTCTGGTCAAGTACAACGCCGAGTCCGGCGCCCCCGAGCTCGACCTCGCCGAGTCCATCGAGACCGAGGACAACCAGACCTGGACGGTCACGCTTAAGGACGGCTACACCTTCACCAACGGTGAGCCCGTCGACGCTGACTCCTTCCTCCGGGCGTGGAACTACGCGGGCAATATCAACAACGCCCAGAACAACGGTTACTTCATGAACCGCATCGAGGGCTTCGCCGACATGCAGAAGGAGAAGGGCACCGCTCCGGACGCCACCTTCTCGGGTCTCACCAAGGTCGACGACATGACCTTCGAGATCAAGCTCAGCGAGCCCTTCTCCGGCTTCGAGTCCGTCCTCGGCTACTCCGGCTTCTTCCCGGTCGCCCAGGAGTGCCTCGACGACTTCGAGGCGTGCAACGAGGCCCCGATCGGCAACGGTCCCTACAAGATCGACGGCGAGTGGGAGCACAACGTCCAGATCAAGCTGACCCGCAACGACGACTACGCGGGTGAGGACACCGGCAAGGCCGACAACCTCATCTACCGCATCTTCGACTCCGTGGACACCGCCTACGCGGCGTTCCAGGGCGGCGAGCTGGACATCATGTACACCGTCCCGCCGAACAAGCTGGCCGAGGTCAAGCAGAACTACGCCGACACCTCCTACCAGGCCCCGAGCGACTCCTTCACCTACCTCGGCATGCCGCTGTACCAGAAGGGCTTCGAGAACAAGGAGCTGCGTCAGGCGATCTCGCTGTCGATCGACCGGCAGGCCATCATCGACGCGATCTTTGACGGCTCATTCGTGCCCGCGACCGGCTTCGTAGCCCCGTCCTTTGACGGCTTCCGCGAGGGCGTGTGCCAGTACTGCGAGTACGACCCCGAGCGGGCCAAGGAACTCTACGAGGCTTCCGGTGGCTTCGACGGTGAGCTCGAGCTGTGGGCCAACGGCGGCGCCGGTCACGAGGAGTGGCTGCAGGCAGTCGGCGACGGCCTGGAGAACAACCTGGGTCTGAAGTACAAGCTCAAGGTCGACATCACCGACTTCGGTCAGTACCTCGAGCTCGCCGACAACCACGAGTTCACCGGTCCGTTCCGCCTCGGCTGGGGTCCGGACTACCCGGTGATGGAGACCTACCTGGCACCGCTGTACGCCACGGGCGCCTCCAGCAACAGCTCGGGCTACGAGAACTCCGAGTTCGACGACCTGATCAAGCAGGGCGACCAGGCTCCTTCGCTGGAAGAGGCGATCACCTTCTACCAGCAGGCTGAGGACATCCTGGGCGAGGACCTGCCGGTCATCCCCATGTGGTTCGGTCTGACCACCGTCGTCTGGGGCGACAATGTGGAAGACATGGTCTACAACACGATCACCGACGTGGAGTACGGCCAGACCACGATCAAGCAGTAACAGTCCCGGCGAGTTATCGCCTGCACTGATCACGGTGGCAGCGGCGCTTCGCAGCGTCGCTGCCACCGGTCGGTCAGGCACCTGAGGAGGGAGGCCCCCGCGTGGGACGCTATGTGATCCGACGGCTGCTCCAGTTCATCCCCACGACCCTGGGCGCGATCTTCCTTCTGCACTACCTGACCTCGCTGGGCATCCAGCTCACCGGCAACCCGGTCCGCGCGATCTTCGGCGACCGGCGGCCCTCCGAGGCTCAGATGAACGCCCTTAGCCAGGCCCTCGGCTTGGGCGACCCATGTCTGCAGCGCACCGGCGACCCGTGTCTGGCGTTGTACGTCGACCGGCTCGAGGGCATCTTCCTGAGGTTCGACCTCGGCATCGACTTCAACCGGCGCCCCGTCACCGACATCGTGGGCGACGCGGCCAGCTACACCATCAAGATCGTCGTCATCGCGATCCTCTTCGAGGCCATCATCGGCATCACCGCCGGCGTCCTGGCGGGCCTGCGCTCCGGCGGCTTCGTGGACTATCTGGTCAAGATCAGCACGGTGCTGCTCATCTCGGTCCCCGTCTTCGTGCTCGGTCTGCTGATCCGCGACATGTGGAACGTCCGCGTCGGCAACTGGATGCGAGAAGGCGGGTGGCCCGACTGGTTCGCCTACGGCGTGATGAGTCCGGTCTACAAACCCGACTATCCATGGGCGTCCTTGATCATCCCCGGTCTTGTGCTGGGCTCCCTGTCGCTGGCGACGACCGCACGGCTGACCCGGACCAGCATCCTGGAGAACATCCGCGCCGACTACGTCCGCACCGCCAAGGCCAAGGGGCTGGCTCCCAAGCGCGTGATCGGCGTACACACGCTGCGCAACTCGCTGATCCCGGTGGTGACCTACCTCGGCGTCGACTTCGGCACGCTGATGGGCGGCGCGATCGTGACCGAGGGCATCTTCGGTGTCCCCGGCATCGGACGCGAGATCTTCCGAGCGATCACCCAGCAGCAGCCCTCGGTCATCCTAGGCATCGTCACGCTGCTGGTGTTGATCTTCCTGCTGGTCAACCTGCTCGTCGACATCCTGTACGCCGTTCTCGACCCGAGGATCCGCTATGACTGAGCCCACCGCAGTGACCTCGGGCATCGCCTCTCCGCAGGCGACGCCCGGTGGTCCCGGCAGCGACAAGCCCAGCAGCCTGTGGGGCGACGCCCGCGCTCGACTGATCCGCAACCCGATCTTCGTGGTGTCGGTCCTCTACCTGCTCGTGGTCACCTCGATGGCGGTCTTCCCCAAGCTGTGGACCAGCCAGAACCCCCGCAACTGCCAGATCACGCTGTCGCGCAACCCACCGCAATGGCCCGAGCACCCCTTCGGGTTCAACCTGCAGGGTTGCGACTACTACTCCCACGCCATCTATGGCGCCCGCCCCTCGCTGTCGATCGCGATCCTGGCGACCGGCGCGGTGATCCTGCTTGGCGGCACCATCGGCCTCATGTCCGGGTTCTTCGGCGGTTGGCTCGACTCGTTGATGTCGCGACTGACCGACATCTTCTTGTCGTTGCCGTTCCTGCTCGGCGCGCTGGTGCTGCTGGCGATCCTGCAGACCCGCAACATCTGGACGATCGCACTTGCGCTGATCGTGCTGGGCTGGACGGTGATCGCGCGGATCATGCGCGGCAGTGTGATGGAGGCCAAGAACCTCGACTACGTCGCTGCTGCGAGGGCCCTGGGAGCCACCAACTCCCGCATCATGCTGCGGCACATTCTCCCCAATGCCGTCGCGCCGGTGGTCGTCTACGCCACGATCATGCTGGGCAGCTTCGTCGCCGCCGAAGCGACGCTGACCTACCTCGGTGTCGGCCTGCAGCCGCCGGCCGCCTCGTGGGGGGTGATGATCTCCAAGCACCAGATCTACTTCGCCGAAGATCCGTGGCTTCTGCTCTTCCCCGTCGGTCTTCTGGTCGGCACGGTGCTGTCGTTCATCCTCGCTGGAGACGCGCTCCGCGACGCCCTCGACCCGAAGCTGCAGTGATCCGATGACCGACACGACAGGTGACTTCTTGACCAGTCCACAGCAGGGCGCACAGCACGGCCACGACGCGGGCGCGGCCGGTCTCCCGGTCAAGGACCCCTCCGCGCCGCCGCTCGAGGTCAGGGACCTCAAGGTCGACTTCCACACGCGGGCGGGTGTCGCTCACGCGGTCAACGGCGTGTCCTTCAAGGTCCTCTCCGGCGAGACGCTCGCGATCCTCGGCGAGTCCGGGTCCGGGAAGTCCGTGACCGCGCAGGCGATCATGGGCATCCTCGACGTACCCCCGGCACGGATCGCGGGAGGAGAGATCCTCTACCGCGGCACCGACCTGCTCACGCTGCCGGAGGCCGAGCGCCGCGCGGTCCGCGCCAACCAGATCGCGATGATCTTCCAGGACGCGCTCTCCGCACTGAACCCCGTCTTCACCGTCGGCTACCAGCTCGCGGAGCTCTTCCGGGTCCACCGCGGCATGTCCCGCTCCGACGCCAAGAAGCGCGCCGTGGAGATGCTCGAGCTCGTGCGCATCCCCGCCGCCAAGCAGCGGGTCAGCGACTACCCCCACCAGTTCTCCGGTGGCATGCGGCAGCGCGTGATGATCGCAATGGCGCTCGCGCTGGACCCCGAGATCCTGATCGCCGACGAGCCCACGACCGCCCTCGACGTGACCGTACAGGCCCAGATCATGAAGCTGCTCGACGACCTCAAGACCGAGCGCAACATGGGACTGATCCTGATCACGCACGACATGGGTGTGGTCGCCGACGTGGCCGACCGCATCTCGGTGATGTACGCCGGCAAGGTCGTCGAGCACGCACCGGTCCACGAGCTCTACGCCGAGCCCTCGCACCCCTACACCAAGGCGCTGCTGGAGTCGATCCCGCGATTGGACCGCA
Organism: Marmoricola sp.; assembly: GCA_043427135.1. Lineage (GTDB taxonomy): Bacteria > Actinomycetota > Actinomycetes > Propionibacteriales > Nocardioidaceae > Marmoricola_A. Next base: position 10,868 of record JBHWSH010000019.1, read on the forward strand.
AGGGTCAGAACCTCGCAGTCATCGAGGGCTTGCCGCCGGCGCTGACCCACATCCCGCCAGGCTGCCCGTTCAATCCGCGGTGCCACTTCGCCCGGGATGTGTGTCGTCAGGACCCGCCGCCACCGCTCTACGCGGTGAACGATCACCATGGCAGCGCCTGCCACTTCATCGAGGAGGTCCGGGCCAGTGACTGACGTCGTCTTGGAGACCACCGATCTGGTCAAGCACTTCCCGCTCACCCAGGGCATCGTGTTCAAGCGCCAGGTGGGAGCGGTCAAGGCCGTCGACGGGGTCAACCTGCAGCTGCACCGCGGCGAGACGCTCGGTGTGGTCGGCGAGTCCGGGTGCGGCAAGTCGACCCTGGCCAAGCTCATCGTCGGTCTCGAGTCCCCCACCTCCGGCTCCATCGTGATCAACGGCACCGACCTGTCGACGCTGCGTGCGCAGGAGGTACGCCGTGCGCGGCGCGACATCCAGCTGGTCATGCAGGACCCCTACACCTCGTTGAACCCCCGGATGACCGTCGGCGACATCATTTCCGAGCCCTACGTCATCCACCCCGACGTCGTACCCAAGGACAAGCGGCGGGAGAAGGTCCGGGAGCTTATCGACCTCGTCGGCCTCAACCCCGACCACATCAACCGCTACCCGCACCAGTTCTCCGGCGGTCAACGGCAGCGCATCGGCATCGCTCGTGCACTCGCCCTGCGTCCCTCGATCATCGTGTGCGACGAGCCGGTGAGCGCGCTCGACGTCTCCGTGCAGGCTCAGGTGATCAACCTGTTGGAGAACCTGCAGAAGGAGCTCAACCTCTCCTACATCTTCATCGCCCACGACCTGTCGGTCGTGCGGCACATCGCCGACCGTGTCAAGGTGATGTACCTCGGCAAGATCGTCGAGACCGGTAGCGACAGCGACATCTACGACCACCCCACGCACCCCTACACCCAGGCGCTGCTGTCCGCCGTGCCCGTGCCTGACCCGACATTGCGCGGTCAGCGCGACGAGATCATCCTGCAGGGCGACCCGCCCTCCCCCGCCGACCCGCCCTCGGGCTGCCGGTTCCGGACCCGCTGCTGGAAGGCGCAGGACGTCTGCGCCACCGAGGTGCCGCCGCTGATCTCGCGCGACGCCCACCCGCACCCCAGCGCCTGCCACTTCGCCGAGGAGCGTCAGGTCGTCAAGACCGTCGACTGACCCCTTCTTGCTCCACGGTGGTTTCGAGACGCCTCGCCTAGCGGCTCGGCTCCTCAACCACCCTGTACGTCGCTCCCGAGGACGAGGACGGACTTGCCGAGGGTGCGGCGGGCCTCCATGTCGGCGAGCGCCTCGGCGGCCTGGTCGAACGGGTAGGTCTTGCCGATCGGCGGGTCGATCGCGCCGGACTCGACCATGGGCAGGAGCGCGTCCCACTGGCGGCGCATGAATCCGGGCCGGACCATCGCGTAGGCGCCCCAGCCGACGCCTCGGACGTCGATGTTGTTGAGCAGCAGCCGGTTGACCTTGACCTCCGGGATCGCGCCGGCGGTGAAGCCGACGACGAGAAGGCGGCCGAGCGGGCCGAGCACGCGCAGCGAGTCGGTGAAGAGGTCCCCGCCGACCACATCGACGACGACGTCGACGCCCTGGCCACCCGTGAGCCCCTTGACCGTCTCGCGGAACCCGTCGACCAGCACGGTGTCCTCGGCGCCGGCGTCACGGGCGACGGCGGCCTTCTCCTCGGTCGACACCACGCCGATGACCCGGGCGCCCATACCCTTGGCGACCTGGATGGTCGCGGTGCCGATGCCGCCCGCGGCGCCGTGGATCAGGACGGTCTCACCGGACTGCAGGCCAGCGCGGGTCGAGAGCGCGAACTCCGCGGTCAGGTAGTTCATCGGCATCGCCGCGCCCTGCTCGAACGACAGCGCGTCGGGCAGCGGGAACACAGACTCCGGGTGTACGGCGACGAGGTCGGCGCCACCGCCGTACGGCAGCGCGCACGCCACCCGGTCACCTTCGCTGAAGCCGGACTCGGCCGGCGCCGAGCGGACCACGCCGGCGAAGTCGACGCCGAGCTGGAACGGCAGCTCGGGCTTGATCTGGTACTCGCCCTTGGTCTGCAGCAGGTCCGGCCAACTGATCCCGACCGCGCGGACCTCGACGAGGACCTGGTCGGGGCCGGCGGTGGCGTCGGGGACCTCGGTGACGGCGACGGACGACGGTCCGTCGAGGGCAGTGACTTGGAGCGAGCGCATGCGCCGACCCTACGGGGGTAGAGACGCGACGTGATCGGCTACTACGTGCACCACCAAGGGCGCGGTCACCTGACTCGCTGCCGTGCCGTCCTGGAGCACTTGCCGAGTACGACGGTGCTGTCGTCCCTGCCGCCGCAAGCCGGGATCCCGTGGCTGCAACTGGCGGACGACGCGACGGGGGTGCCCAGCCCACCGTCCAGCGAGTACGACGTCACCGCCCACGGCGCCCTGCACTGGGCCCCGCGCCGCCACGCCGGCCTGCGCCGCCGGATGGCACAGCTCGCCGCCTGGGTCGAGGAGCACGACCCGGCCGCGGTGGTCGTCGATGTCTCGGTGGAGGTCACGGTCTTCCTGCGGACGATGGGCGTCCCGGTCGTGACGATGACCCTGCCCGGCCGCCGCGACGATCCACCGCACGAGCTCGCGCACCGGCTGGCGGACCGGATCATCGCCACCTGGCCGGCCGAGCTCTCGCGACCGGCGCATCTGGAGCCGCACCAGGACCGGGTCGTCCACACCGGTGCGGTCTCGGCGTACGACGGTCGGCCGGCTCCGCGCGTGGCCCGCAGCGGCCGTCGACGCGCGTTGTTCCTCGCCGGCGCCGGCGGGACGTCCCTGGACGAGACTCCGACCATCGAGGGCTGGGACGTGGTCGCGGTCGGTGGTGCACACGGCTGGGTGGAGGACCTCTGGCCGGAGTTGCACGCCGCGGACGTCGTGGTCAGCCACGCCGGGCAGGGCGCGGTGGCGGACGTCGCCGCCGCCGGCCGGCCGCTGGTGGTGGTGCCCGAGCCGCACTTA
>JBHWSH010000020.1:0-20690 GCA_043427135.1 Marmoricola sp.
TCGCGACGACCTCGAGCGCCTGCTGGTGCAGCTCGAGCCGGTCGCCGTCGCGCTGGACTGCGCCGAGGAGCTGGCCGGCGTGCGCGACATCATCAACGAGGGGGCGTCGTACGAGCGCCAGCGCGCGGTCGCCGCGCGCAACGGGGGAGCGGTCGAGACGGTGGTCGCGGCGCTCATCCAGGAAATGCGCGCGGGCCGTCCGGTGTTGAAGCCGTCATGACCACCACCGAGACCGTCGACCTCTGGTTCGACCCGCTGTGCCCCTGGGCCTGGATGAGCTCGCGGTGGCTGCTCGAAGCAGCGACGGTACGTGACCTGGACCCGCGCTTCCACGTGATGAGCCTCTCGGTGCTCAACGAGGGCCGCGACGTGCCGGACGAGTACGCCGAGATGATGCGCCGCGGCTGGGGACCGGTCCGGGTGTGCATCGCGGCCGCCCGTCACCACGGCGACGACGTCCTGGCCCGGCTCTACACCGCCTTCGGCACCCGCATCCACCTCGAAGGACGCGAGATCGACCACGCGCTCATCGAGGACGCCCTGCGCGACGCCGACCTGCCTGTGGAGCTCGCCGACGCCGCGGACTCCACCGACTACGACGAGGAGCTGCGCGCCTCGCATCAGCGAGGGATCGAGCTCGTCGGGGAGGACGTCGGCACTCCAGTGATCGCCGTCGACGACGTCGCCTTCTTCGGTCCCGTCGTCACTCCCGCGCCCAAGGGAGAAGCCGCCGGCCGGCTGTGGGACGGCGTCCTGCTCGTCGCCGGCACTCCGGGGTTCTTCGAGCTCAAGCGCACGCGCACCGCCGGTCCCGACTTCTCCTGAGGAGCACTGCGGGTCCTAGGATTCCGGTCATGGTGAAGACGGCATGACGAAGGTGCTCTCCGCGGTCGCCTGGCCCTATGCCAACGGCCCTCGGCACATCGGCCATGTCGCCGGCTTCGGTGTCCCCTCCGACGTCTTCAGCCGTTACATGCGCATGGCCGGACACGACGTGCTGATGGTCTCCGGCACCGACGAGCACGGCACCCCGATCCTGATCGCCGCCGACGAAGCGGGCGTGAGCGCCCAGGAGCTCGCCGACACCAACCACCGGCTGATCGCCGAGGACCTGTGCAACCTGGGGGTCTCCTACGACCTCTACACGCGCACCACGAGCCGCAACCACCACGCGGTGGTGCAGGAGCTCTTCCTCGGGGTGCACGCCAACGGCTACTTCGTGGAGCGCACGACGTACGGCGCGATCTCGCCCTCCACCGGCCGCACCCTGCCCGACCGCTACATCGAGGGCACCTGTCCGATCTGCGGCGCCGACGGCGCGCGCGGCGACCAGTGCGACACCTGCGGCAACCAGCTCGACGCCCACGAGCTGAAGAATCCGCGTTCCAAGATCAATGGGGAGACACCGGAGTTCGTCGAGACCCAGCACTTCTTCCTCGACCTGCCGGCGCTCGCCGAAGCCCTGTCGGAGTGGCTCGACGAGCGCGAGGCCAGCGGCACCTGGCGGCCCAACGTCATCCGCTTCAGCAAGAACATCCTCGACGACATCAAGCCGCGCGCGATGACCCGCGACATCGACTGGGGCATCCCCGTCCCCCTCGACGGCTGGCGCGAGGACCCCAACAAGCGGCTCTACGTGTGGTTCGACGCCGTCGTCGGCTATCTGTCGGCCTCGATCGAGTGGGCCAGACGCATCGGTGAACCGGAGCGCTGGCGAGAGTGGTGGAACACCCCCGAAGCCCTGTCGTATTACTTCATGGGCAAGGACAACATCACCTTCCATGCCCAGATCTGGCCCGCCGAACTGCTGGCCTACGCCGGCAAGGGGGACCGTGGCGGCGCCCCCGGCCGCTTCGGCGAGCTCAACCTGCCCACCGAGGTGGTCTCCAGCGAGTTCCTCACCATGGAGGGCAAGAAGTTCTCCTCCTCCAAACGCGTCGTGATCTACGTCCGCGACATGCTCGAGCGCTACCAGGTCGACGCGTTCCGCTACTTCGTCGCCGCGGCCGGCCCAGAGAACCAGGACGCCGACTTCACCTGGTCGGAGTTCGTCCGGCGCACCAACGACGAGCTCGTCGCCGGCTGGGGCAACCTGGTCAACCGCACGGCCACGCTGATCGCCAAGAACTTCGGCGAGATCCCCGCAGCCACCGAGCTCGCCGACGCAGACTCGGCGCTGCTGCAGACCGTCGAGACGGCGTACGACACCGTCGGCGACCTGATCGCCCGCCACCGGCAGAAGCAGGCGATCGGCGAGGCCATGCGGGTGGTGGCCGAGGTGAACAAGTACGTCTCGGAGTCCGAACCCTGGAAGCTCAAGGGTCACGATGAGCGCGAGCGGCTCGGCACCATCCTGCACGTCGTCGCCCAAGCGGTGAGCGACTGCAACACCATGCTGTCCCCGTTCCTTCCGCACTCCGCCAACCAGGTCGACCGCGCGCTCGGCGGACCGGGCGACGTCCAGCCGATGCCACGCATCGAAGAGGTCGAGGACCTCGACGGCGGGCCCGGCTATCCGGTCATCACCGGGGACTACACGACCGCCCGTGCGTGGGGCCGGCGACCGGTCGTGCCGGGCACTCCCGTCGCCAAGCCGACACCGGTGTTCACCAAGCTCGACGTGTCCGTGGTCGACGAGGAGCTTGCCCGACTGGGCGGTTGAGCTGGGCGGGTGAAGCGGGTCGATAGCCTGGCCGCATGCGCGTACACATCGGCTCCGACCACGCCGGACTCGAGCTCAAGGACCACCTGTTGGGGTGGCTCGTCGACCAGGGCCACGAGGTGGTCGACCACGGACCGTTCGTCTACGACGCCCTGGACGACTATCCGGTCTTCTGCCTGCGCGCCGCCGAAGGTGTCGTCGCCGACCAGCTCGACGGCGTCGAGTGCCTCGGTGTGGTCATCGGCGGGTCCGGCAACGGCGAACAGATCGCGGCCAACAAGGTCGCAGGCGTCCGCGCCGCCCTGGTGTGGAGCGAGCAGACCGCCGTCCTCGCCCGCGAGCACAACAACGCCAACGTGATCTCGGTGGGCGGTCGGATGCACTCGCTAGAGGAGATGACCCGCTTCGTCGAGGTCTTCCTCGCCACACCGTTCCCCGGCGACGAGCGGCACGTGCGTCGCATCGACATGCTCGCCGACTACGAGAGGACAGGCGACCTCCCGCCGCTGCCCGAGTCGGCGCTGCGCGGCGCGACGGATGCGCCTGACACCGGCGCCGATGCCTGAGGGGCACACCCTCCGGCGCCTCGCCGACGAGCTCTCCGAGGTCTTCGCCGATCGGGTCGTGCGCGTCTGCAGTCCGCAGGGACGATTCGCCGCCGAGTCCGCTCTGCTGGACGGCACTCGGCTCGTCGGCGCCGATGCGGCCGGCAAGCACCTGTTCGTCGAGTTCGAAGGCGAGCGGGTGGTGCACATCCACCTGGGCTTGATCGGTCGCTTCGACGTCACTGTGGGCGCGGTGCGTCCGCCGGTCGGGCAGGTTCGCCTCCGGATCGTCGCCGACGACGAGCCTGAGACGCGGCCGCCGGCACAGGCCGATCTGCGTGGGGCGACACGCTGCGTCCTGGTCACGCCCGCAGAGCGCGACGACGTCGTACGCCGCCTCGGTCCGGATCCGCTGCGCGACGACGCTGACCCGGGCCGCGCGTGGCAGCGCATCAGCCGCAGTCCGCGGCCCATCGGCGACCTGCTGATGGATCAGGAGGTGATCGCCGGAGTCGGCAACGTGTACCGCGCCGAGGTGCTCTTCCGCCAGCGGATCCACCCGCTGCGACCCGGCCGCAGCCTGCGGCGCGGTCAGTTCGACGCGATCTGGGGCGACTTGGTCGAGCTGATGTCAGAGGGGGTCCGCGTCGGGCGCATCGACACCGTGCGACCCGAGCACATGCCGGAGGCGATGGGACGGCCGGCGCGGCGAGACGACCACGGGGGAGAGGTGTACGTCTACCGCCGCCACGACCAGGCATGCCACGTGTGCGGGGCCCGTGTCCGCACGGCGGAGCTGGCGGGCCGCAACTCGTTCTGGTGTCCGCGCTGCCAGCCGGTGTTCCGATCCCGCGCACGTTCCTGACGATTGAGGGCTAGGGTCCCCCCGTGTCCCCCACGCGCGTCGGCTCCGACCGGCCCACTGCCACCCTCAGCCAGCGCGGCTCGGTCCTCCGCCGCTGGCTGGCGGAGGAGGACCGCGGACTCCTCCTTGTCCTGGTCGTGATGACGGTGGCGTTCGGGATCGCGATCTTCTCGTGGGACTGGGTGGGCGCCAGCGTCCTGCTTCTACCGCTGCTGCTGTCGAGCCTGCTGCTGCCGCCCAGCCGGGTGCCGTGGATGGTCGGCCTGATCCTGGTCACGCTGGTGCTGCTCACCCTCATCCAGGCGCCGGACGGATTCCCGGTGACGCGCTGGTCCGCGCTCGCCACCGCGTTCGCCGTAGGCGCGGTGACGCTGGCGGCGTCGTACCGCCGCGCGGTGTTGGGCGTCGCCGGAATGCGGGGGGAGTCGATGCTCATCGACCTGCGCGAGCGCATCAACCGGCAGGGCGACCTCCCGCAGCTCCCCGACGGCTGGCAGGTCGAGCACGCCGCACGGTCTGCCGGAGGCGCCTCCTTCGCCGGTGACTTCATGGTCTCGAGCGTCGATGACGAGAGCGGCATCTTCTCGGTAGTGGTCGTCGACGTCTCCGGCAAGGGCGTGGACGTCGGCACCCGTTCGCTTCTGCTCGCCGGCGCCTTCGGCGGGCTCCTCGGGGCTCTCTCGCCCCGTGGGTTCCTCCCTGCCGCCAACGACTTCGTGCTCCGGCAGGACTGGCCCGAGGGCTTCGCCACCGCGGTGCACCTGTCGGTGGATCTGCGCACGGGCGAGTTCGAGCTTCGCAGTGCCGGTCACCCACCCGCCGTGCAGTGGCTGGCCGGCGCGGGACACTGGGAAGTGCACGCGCACATCGAGGGGCCGGTCCTGGGCATCACCCCGAACGCCGTCTTCCACGAGCGTCGCGGTCGCCTGGCCCACGGCGACGCCATCTTCCTCTTCACCGACGGACTCGTCGAGACCTCGTCGCGCGACATCTCGATGGGCATCGACCGGCTTCTCGGCGAGGGGGAGCGTCTGGTGAGCGCGGGGTTCATCGGCTCGGCCGAGGCGCTCGTACGCCGGTTGGGGGCCTTCGACGACGACTGCGCGCTGCTGATCCTGCAGCGTGGCTGAGTCGCTTGGAGCGGATGACGGGAATCGAACCCGCGTAGCCAGTTTGGAAGACTGGGGCTCTACCATTGAGCTACATCCGCGTGCTTCGCGCGCCGGTGATCTCCGACCAGCTGCGCGGTTGCGCGGACCATGCTGCCACATCGCTCGGGCCACCGCGGCACAGGGCGTTTCGACAGGCGCCGAGGGCCGCGACTAGACTCCGGGAGGTTGACCACCGGGGCGTAGCGTAGTGGCTAGCGCGCCTGCTTTGGGAGCAGGAGACCGGAGGTTCGAGTCCTGTCGCCCCGACTGCACGCGATCGCCCGAGCTCGTGGCAGCCGCGTGGCCGAAGAGATCGGCGCGCCCACCGACCACGACGTCCCACCACCGAGGAGAACCCCTGTGAAGAGCACCGTCGAGACTCTGAGCCCCACCCGGGCCAAGCTCACCGTCGAGGTGCCCTTCGACGAGCTCAAGCCGAGCCTGGACTCGGCGTACAAGTCGATCGCCCAGCAGATCAACGTCCCCGGCTTCCGCCGTGGCAAGGTGCCCGCCGCGATCATCGATCGCCAGATCGGACGCGGCGCCGTCCTCGACCAGGCGATCAACGAAGCGCTGCCCCGCCTCTACGTCGCCGCCCTGCAGGAGAACGACCTCGAGCCGCTCGCGCAGCCCGAGATCGACATCACCCGCCTCGAGGACAACGACACCCTGGAGTTCACCGCCGAGGTCGACGTGCGTCCCGAGATCGACCTGCCGTCGTACGACGGTCTCGAGGTCACCGTCGACACCATCGAGGTCACCGACGAGGAGGTGCAGGAGGAGCTCCAGAACCTCCGCGAGCGCTTCGGCACCCTGGTCGACGTCGACCGAGCCGCTGCCGACGGCGACTTCGTCGTCATCGACCTCACCGCCCGCAAGGATGACGAGATCGTCGAGGGCGGCGAGGCCGCAGGCATCAGCTACCAGCTCGGCAAGGGCGGCATGATCGAGGGCCTCGACGAGGCTCTGGAGGGCATGCAGGCCGGTGACGCCAAGATCTTCGGCTCGACACTGGTCGGTGGCGACTTCGCCGGAGAGAGCGTCCAGATCGAGGTCAGTGTCTCCCAGGTCAAGGAGCAGCAGCTCCCCGAGCTCGACGATGAGTTCGCCCAGATGGCCTCCGAGTTCGACACCGTCGACGAGCTCACCGCAGACTTGCGCGAGCGCCTCCTGCGCAGCAAGCGCCTGGAGCAGGCCGGCGCGGCGCGCGACGCCGTGCTCGAGAAGATGCTCGACATGACCGAGGTGCCGGTCCCCGAGGCCACGGTGGCCGAGGAGCTGGGTGCCCGCCGCCAGAATCTCGAGCAGCAGCTCGCGATGGCCGGCATGACCATGCAGGCCTACCTCGACTCCGAGGAGCAGACCGAGGACGAGTTCGAGGCCGACCTCGAGCGCCGCGTCCGCGACGCGGTCGCCGCGCAGTTCATCCTCGACGCGGTGGCCAAGAAGGAAGAGCTCAGCGTCGAGCAGAACGAGCTCACCGAGCACATGATGCGCCGCGCCCAGCAGTCGGGCCAGAACCCCAACGACTACGTCAAGCACATGGTCGAGCACAACCACATCCCCGAGCTCGTCGCCGAGGTCGTGCGCGGCAAGGCCCTCGCCACCATCGTCGAGGCCGCCACCGTCACCGACGAGTCAGGTGCACACGTCGAGCTGAAGAACCTCCGCGGCGACGGCACGATCGGCGAGCCTGAGGCCGAGCTCGACCCCGAGGTCGCAGCCGAGACTGACGGCGAGGAGCAGACCGACGCCTGACCCGCGAACGCAGTGCCGAGAGGCCCGTCTCCGTGTGGGGGCGGGCCTCTTGCCATGTCGGGACGCGCGCGGTCGGAGACACGTCCGCCCTGGGCGAACAACGGCCCCTTGCCCGTGGAACTGTCCCTGCCTGCGGCTAGGGTCGTCAACGTGACTGACATCCAGATGAACGGCGGCGCCGCGTCGTACGGGCTCGACGACCACATCTACCAGCGGCTGCTCAAGGAGCGGATCGTCTTCCTCGGGTCGGAGGTGCGCGACCAGAACGCCAACGCGATCTGCGCGCAGATGCTTCTCCTCAACGCGGAGGACCCCGAAGCGGACATCTTCCTCTACATCAACTCGCCCGGCGGATCGGTCGACGCCGGCATGGCGATCTACGACACGATGAACTACATCTCCAACGACGTGGCGACCGTGGGCATGGGCCTGGCCGCGTCGATGGGGCAGTTCCTGCTCTGCGCCGGTGCCAAGGGCAAGCGCTATGCGCTGCCGCACGCGCGGATCATGATGCACCAGCCGTCTGGCGGCATGGGCGGATCCGCCTCCGACATCAAGATCCAGGCCCAGCAGTCGCTGCACATCAAGAAGGTCCTCTTCGAGCTGATCAGCCAGCACACCGGCCAGCCGCTCGAGCAGGTCGAGCAGGACGCCGACCGCGACCGGTGGTTCACCGCCGAGCAGGCCCTGGAGTACGGCTTCATCGACAAGGTCGTCTCCAGCGCCGGCCAGGTCGCCGACCAGGGTCGCCCCGCCCACACCGACTGACTGCCAGGAAGAGGACCCCGCACGTGAACTACTACATCCCGCAGTGGGAGGAGCGGACGTCGTACGGCGTCCGTCGGATCGACCCCTACACCAAGCTCTTCGAGGACCGGATCATCTTCCTGGGTGTCCCGATCTCCGACGACATCGCCAACGCCGTGATGTCCCAGCTGCTGGTGCTGGAGTCGATGGACCCCGAGCGCGACATCCAGATCTACATCAACAGCCCCGGCGGATCGTTCACCGCGCTGACCGCGATCTACGACACGATGCGGTTCATCAAGCCCGACATCCAGACCGTGTGTCTGGGGCAGGCAGCGTCGGCGGCAGCCATCCTGTTGGCGGCCGGCGCGCCCGGCAAGCGGATGGCGCTGCCCAACAGCCGCATCCTGATCCACCAGCCCTACACCGAAGGCACCTACGGTCAGACCTCCGACATCGAGATCCAGGCCAACGAGATCCTCCGGATGCGCGAGCTGCTCGAGCGGATGATCTCCGAGCACTCCGGTAGGTCTCAGGAGGAGGTCAGCCTCGACATCGAGCGCGACAAGATCCTGACCGCCGAGCAGGCGGTCGAGTACGGCTTGATCGACTCCGTGCTGGAGTCACGCAAGGGCGCCCTCCCGGGCGTCTGACCGGTCCGGTCCGATTTCGGGGCCGGTACGGCGAGGTCGTCGAGGATCTCGCTCGTGTCCCGGTCCCGGATCGCGTCCGAACAGGTATTTTCGAACGTAGAGGTACGACAGCCCGGTCGGGCCCGAGTGGACAGGAGCCGCGCCTGTGGCACGCATCGGTGACGGAGGCGACCTGCTGAAGTGCTCTTTCTGCGGGAAGAGTCAGAAGCAGGTCAAGAAGCTGATCGCCGGCCCCGGCGTCTACATCTGCGACGAGTGCATCGACCTCTGCAACGAGATCATCGAGGAGGAGCTCACCGAGGGCTCCGAGGTGACGCTCGAGGAGCTCCCGAAGCCCAAGGAGATCTTCGACTTCCTCAACTCCTACGTCATCGGCCAGGAGAACGCCAAGAAGGCCCTGGCGGTCGCGGTCTACAACCATTACAAGCGCGTGCAGGCGGGTGTCGGCGCCGGCAGCCGCCACCGCGCCGAGGACACCGTCGAGCTCGCCAAGTCCAACATCTTGGTCATCGGTCCCACCGGCTGCGGCAAGACCTACCTCGCCCAGACCCTCGCGCGGATGCTCAACGTCCCGTTCGCCATCGCCGACGCCACCGCCCTCACCGAGGCCGGCTATGTCGGCGAGGACGTCGAGAACATCCTGCTCAAGCTGATCCAGGCCGCCGACTACGACGTCAAGAAGGCCGAGACCGGCATCATCTACATCGACGAGATCGACAAGGTCGCCCGCAAGGCGGAGAACCCCTCGATCACGCGCGACGTCTCCGGTGAGGGCGTGCAGCAGGCGCTGCTCAAGATCTTGGAGGGCACCACCGCTTCGGTGCCCCCGCAGGGCGGCCGCAAGCACCCCCACCAGGAGTTCATCCAGATCGACACCACCAACATCCTCTTCATCGTGGGTGGGGCGTTCTCTGGTCTGGAGCACATCATCGAGCAGCGCATCGGCAAGAAGAGCCTCGGCTTCGGGGCGACCTTGCCCACCGCCGAGGAGCGCGACCTCGACCGGATCTTCTCCGAGGTCATGCCCGAGGACCTGCTCAAGTTCGGCCTCATCCCCGAGTTCATCGGCCGGCTGCCGGTGATCGCCACGGTGGAGAAGCTCAACAAGGAAGCCCTCGTGCAGATCCTCACCGAGCCGCGCAACGCGCTGGTCAAGCAGTACCAGAAGCTCTTCGAGCTCGACGGCGTCGAGCTGGAGTTCACCGTGGACGCCGTCGACGCCGTGGCCGACCTCGCCAACCTGCGCGGCACGGGCGCGCGAGGGCTACGCGCGATCATCGAGGAGGTCCTCCTCCACGTGATGTACGACGTGCCGTCCCGTGAGGACATCGCCAAGGTCGTCGTCACCGACGAGGTCGTCCGCGACAACGTCAACCCGACCCTGATCCCGCGGGTGCCGGAGACGAAGAAGAAGTCCGCCTGAGCGGACTCACCCCACCGTCGGGGCGATCTCGGCCTCGACGGTGAGCTCTTCGGCGTCGGTGGCGGCGAAGGTCAGCTCGCCGGTCACCTTGCCGGTTGCGCGCAGGTCGTCGGCAGCCTGCTGCGCAAGCTCGATCAGCGCCGCGGGGCCGGACACCGAGGCGTGGGTCAGCTCGGTGCGCATCGAGACCTTGGCGTGGGACTTCACGCCGCGCAACCCGGTCAGTGCCGCAGCAACGGCATCGAGCATCGCCGGGTCGGCCTCACCGGCGACGGCGAGCTCGTCGGCTGCCGGCCAGGACGCGCGGTGCACGGAGCCGGCCTGCCACCACGACCAGACCTCCTCGGTGACATAGGGCAAGTACGGCGCGAGCAGCCGCAGTTGCACGTGCAGCGCGATGGCGAGCGCCGCCTTGGCCGACTCGGCCGGCCCGTCGCCGCGGGCGCCGTACGCCCGCTCCTTGACGAGCTCGAGGTAGTCGTCGCAGAACGCCCAGAAGAACCGCTCGGTGACCTCCAGCGCGGAGGTGTAGTCGTAGGACTCGAACGACTCGGTCGCCTTGGCCACCGTCGCCGAGAGACCGGCGAGCATGGCGAGGTCGACCGGCTCGCTGACCTTCTCCGGCGCGACCTCGGTCGCACCCACGCCGCCGAGGGTGAACTTGGAGGCGTTGAGCACCTTCATCGCCAGCCGGCGCCCGACCTTCATCTGGGTCTCGTCGAACGGCGAGTCCAGACCCGGCCGGGCCATCGCCGCCCGCCAGCGCACCGCGTCGGCGCCGAACTTGTCGAGGATGTCGGTGGGCACCACCACGTTGCCCTTCGATTTGCTCATCTTCTTGCGGTCCGGGTCGACCACGAAGCCGGAGATGAGGGCGTGGGACCAGGGCGCGACATGGTTCTCGAAGTGCGAGCGCACCACCCGGGAGAACAGCCACGTCCGGATGATGTCGTGCGCATGGGTGCACAGGTCCATCGGGAACACCCGCGCGAACAGGTCGTCGTCGTGTTCCCAGCCGCCGGCGATGTGCGGGGTGAGCGACGAGGTCGCCCAGGTGTCCATGACGTCCGGGTCGCCGACGAACCCGCCAGGCTTGCCGCGCTGGGACTCCCCATAACCGCGCGGGGCGTCGGTGGAGGGGTCCACGGGCAGCTCGGCCTCGGAGGGGAGGAGGGGGTGCGCGTAGTCCGGCTCGCCCTCGTCGTCGAGCGGGTACCAGACGGGGAACGGGATGCCGAAGAACCGCTGCCGCGAGATCAGCCAGTCGCCATTGAGACCGCCGACCCAGTTGTCGTAGCGGTGCTTCATGTGACTGGGCACCCACTCGATCTCTGCACCGCGCTGCACCAGGTCGTCGCGGAGGTCGGCGTCGCGGCCGCCGTTGCGGATGTACCACTGTCGCGTCGAGACGATCTCCAGCGGCTTGTCGCCCTTTTCGTAGAAGTTCGTCATCCGCTGGGTGGGCTTGGGATCGCCGTCGAGGTCGCCAGACTCGCGCAGCAGACCGACCATCGCCTCCCGGGCGCTGAACGTGGTCTTGCCCGCCAGCTCGGCGTACGCCGCGTCGCCGCCGCTCGCAGCGATCCACTCCGGTGTCTCGCGGTGCAGCCGCCCGTCGCGGCCGATGACCGTGCGGACCGGGAGCTGGAGCTCGCGCCACCACTGCACGTCGGTCAGGTCGCCGAAGGTGCAGCACATCGCGATGCCCGCACCCTTGTCCGGCTCGGCGGCCTCGTGGGCCAGCACCGGGATCTCCACCCCGAACACAGGTGAGGTGACGGTGGTGCCGAACAACGGCTGGTAGCGCTCGTCGTCGGGGTGTGCGATCAGCGCGACCACGGCAGGGATCAGCTCCGGGCGGGTCGTCTCGATGTAGATCGGGTCGGGATGGCGGTCGAGCTCTGTCGAGACCCGGTGGAAGGCAACGCGGTGGTAGTGGCCGGCGTACTCACGTGCCTCGAGCTCGGCCTGTGCGACAGCTGTCTGGAACGTCACGTCCCACAGGGTCGGGGCCTCCTGCAGATAGGCCTCGCCCCGGGCGAAGTTGCGCAGGAACGCTCGCTGCGAAGCCGTCTGGGACTTCGGTCCGATCGTGGTGTAGGTCTGCTCCCAGTCGACCGACAGGCCGAGAGTGCGCCACAGCGACTCGAAGACCTTCTCGTCCTCCTGCACCAGCTGCTCGCACAGCTTGACGAAGTTCGGCCGGTCCACCGGCACCTGCCGCTTGGGGTCCGGCTTGGCCGGGGGCTCGAAGTCGGGGTCGTAGGGCAGGGACGGGTCGCAGCGGACGCCGAAGTAGTTCTGTACGCGACGTTCGGTCGGCAGGCCGTTGTCGTCCCATCCCATCGGGTAGAAGACCTCCTTGCCGCGCATCCGCTGGAAGCGTGCGACGAGGTCGGTGTGGGTGTAGGAGAAGACGTGACCGACGTGCAGGCTGCCCGACACCGTCGGCGGGGGCGTGTCGATGGAGTAGACGTCCTCGCGGGACCGCGACCGGTCGAAGGAGTAGGTGCCCTGCTCCTTCCACACCTGCGACCACTTCTGCTCCAGACCCTCCAGCGCCGGCTTGTCCGGTACGACGACGCCGCGGTCAGGCGTCGTCGTGGACAGGTCGGGGCGCGGGGTGTCGGTCATGGTCCGGAAGTCTAGTGAGCGCAAGGGCCCGTAGACTCGGGAGGCCATGCCGAACAAGCACCGCGCGAGCAGGTCCCGTCCGGGCGCGACCGGACCGTCGTACGCCGAAGTCGAACAGGCACTGCTCCAGCGCTGGCCCGAGTCGCGGCTCGACCCGACACTGGACCGCATCGCGGCGCTGATGGAGCTGCTCGGCGACCCGCAGCACGCCTACCCGGTCGTGCACCTGACCGGCACCAACGGCAAGACCTCCACCTCGCGGATGATCGACCTGCTGTTGCGCGAGCGCGAGCTGCGCACCGGGCGCTTCACCAGTCCTCACCTGGAGTCGATGACCGAGCGGATCAGCATCGACGGCGAACCAGTCGACGAGGACGCCTTCGTCCGCGCCTACCTCGACGTCGCGCCTTTCGTGGAGCTCGTCGACGCCGACCAGCTGCACCCCCTGTCGTACTTCGAGACGGTCGTCGCGATGGCCTACGCCGCCTTCGCCGACGCTCCGGTGGACGTGGCCGTCGTCGAGGTCGGCATGGGCGGCGCCTGGGACGCCACCAACGTCGCCGACGGCGCCGTGGCGGTCGTGACCCCGATCGCGGTCGATCACGCGAAGTATCTCGGCGACCGTCCGGAGACGATCGCGATCGAGAAGGCCGGGATCATCAAGCCCGGCAGCCGCGTCGTCGTCGCCGAGCAGACCCCCGAAGTCATGTCGGTGCTTGCCGAGCGCGCCCGCGAGGTCGGCGCGACGCTGTTGCGTGAAGGACACGACTTCGGCGTGACCAGCGTGCTTCCTGGCGTCGGTGGTCAGCTGGTCGGCCTGCGCGGCCTGCATGCGGAGTACGACGAGCTGTTCCTCCCGCTCTTCGGCGCGCACCAGGCGCACAACGCGGCCCTCGCGCTCGCCGCCGTCGAAGCCCTGGGCGGTGAAGAACCGCTGTCGGACGAGGTGGTGCGGTCGGCGTTCGCCAAGGCCACCTCGCCGGGGCGGCTCGAGGTCATCCGGCGCGGTCCGAGCGTCATCCTCGATGCCGCCCACAACCCGCACGGGGCCGCGGCCAGTTCCGAGGCGTTGCGCGAGTTCTTCACCTTCGACCCGCTCGTCGGGGTGGTCGGCGTGATGGCGGACAAGGACGTCGAGGGTCTCCTCGGTGAGTTGGAACCGATTTTGAGCCAGGTGGTGTGCACCCAGGCCGCGTCGCCGCGGGCTCTGCCCGCTGCCGAGCTGGGTCGCATAGCCGCCGACCTGTTCGGTGAGCACCGCGTCCGGGTCGAGCCGCGGCTCGACGATGCGATCACCGTCGCCATCGAGTTGGCCGAGACCGGCGGTGCGTTGGGGGAGTCGATCGGTTCCGGCGGCGTACTCGTCACCGGTTCGGTGGTCACCGCCGGCGAGGCCCGCACGCTCCTGCGCCGCCAGACCCCCGGGTTGAAACGCACGGGTGAGGGCTGATGTCGTCAGTCCAGCGGTCGATGTGCGCGGGCATGCTCGGGCTGCAAGCCGTCGTCCTGTTCCTGACGACGCCGGTGCTCGTCGTCCTCACCGACGTCGGAGCGCCGACAGCGCTCGCGATCGGATTGGGCCTCACCGTCGCGTGCATCGTCGCCGCCGGGATGATGCGCCGTCCCGCGGGTCGGGTCCTCGGCTGGTCGATCCAGGTGCTGTCGGTCCTGCTGGGCTTCCTCGTGCCGGTGATGTTCGCCATCGGCGCGATCTTCCTCGCCCTGTACGCCGGGTCCTTCGTCATGGGTGCGCGCATCGACCGCGAGCGTGCCGAGCGCGCTGCCCTCGGCTAATTGTGATGACCAGGCACGTTGGTCGAGATCGTGCGACGGCACGGCGTCAGGCGTTTGTCGGTGAGGGCGGTTACGGTTCCCGAAAGCCGGTCGTTAGGAGGAGCTAGTGAAGATCGCGGGCCTGTTCGCGGGCATCGGCGGCATCGAGCTGGGCTTCCATCAGGCGCTCGGTGCATCCGTCCAGACCGAGCTGCTCTGCGAGTGGTGGGAGCCTGCTCAGACGGTCCTGTCGACTCGATTTCCTGGCGTCGACCTCCATCCCGATGTCCGCGAGTTGCGCGATCTGCCGCGCGGGCTTGACCTGCTTTCAGCCGGCTTCCCCTGCACCGACCTGTCGCAGGCCGGGAGAACCGCTGGCATCGCAGGCGCCCAATCCGGCCTCGTGTCACATGTGTTCGAGGCACTGCGGCTCACCGCCACGAGCGAGGGTCGGTTGCCCTGGCTGATGATCGAGAACGTCCCCAACATGCTCTCGCTCGACAAGGGCAGGGCGATGGCCTACCTCGTCGATGAGATCGAAGCTCTGGGCTACCGCTGGGCCTACCGGGTCGTCGACTCCCGCTTCACCGGTGTCCCGCAGCGGCGGCGCCGGGTGATCCTCCTGGCTTCGGCGACAGAGGACCCGCGCCGTGTGCTCTTCGCCGACGACGCGGGGCCGCGGCCGGAGACAGACCTCAAGGAGGATGCCTTCGGCTTCTATTGGACGGAGGGTCGCGGCGGACTCGGCTGGGCGCAGGACGCCGTCCCGACGCTCAAGGGCGGCTCGACCATCGGCATCCCGTCGCCGCCCGCCATCTGGGTCCCGGGAGCGCCCGACGACCGATTATTCGTGACCCCCAGCGTCGAAGACGCCGAGGAGATGCAGGGCCTTGCACGTGGCTGGACGGATGTGCTGACGACCCCCCGCAAGGATGGGACCCGCTGGAAGCTGGTGGGCAACGCTGTGACGACACGGGTCGCGGAGTGGGTCGCACGACGGATCGGCGAGCCAGGGGACCCGGTCGTCCGCCTCGACGGACCGGCAGTGACCAGCCGCTGGCCTACTGCGGCTTGGGGAGAACCAGGGACCAGGCATGCTGTGCCCCTCTCGGAGTTCCCCACTCAGGCGCCGTACGAGCACCTCTCCTCCGTGGTCGATCTCAACGCGGCAGCACCTCTGAGCGCACGGGCCATCAATGGCTTTCAGAACCGCCTTCGCCTGGGCAACCTCGGGCGCTACCAGAACTTCCGGGAGGATGTGGCCCGCTACCACGCGTTTGCGTGGTCCACGCACCACGGGAGCGAGGTTCTCCCGGGAATGACCCTCCCGGTCGGCTAACGTCACACCGGTGTACGGACCGGACCTTCTTGCGCGCTTCCTGTCGGTGCCTGGCCCGGTGGATAAGTATGGCCAGCGCTGGCAGTACCACTCCCGCTCAGACCGGCACTCGAAAGTCGGCTGCTGGGGCGTGGCCCTTGACCTCTTGACGCGGTCTTCGCTGATGCAGGAGCACGCCCGAGCGGGGAAGATCGTGCTCGGTGTCAACCACGAGATGCGCGACTTTCACTGGGACCGCAAGAAGGACCTCGATCTCGTTATCGCTCGACCTGAGAGCGCGCCGCAGGCGGGGGGACCCAGCTTCAAGTCCCTGGCAGCCCACTACGGGATCCCTTTGAACGACGAGGAGCGCAGTGTCCTCGAGAGTCTCCCGGATATCCCGGTGTCTCCGGTCTCTGCGGTGCTGGTGGCGCTTGAGGCCAAGGCTTGTATGACGGCGCATGTCAAGTCGCTGCCGAGGCTCTACGACGAGCTGAACTCATCCCATCTCGCTATTCACGGCGCTTCGAGTCAAGCGCTGGCCATCGCCTACGTACAGGTCAACAACGCGGCTACCTTCATCTCGCCGGTCATGAACAGCGAGCGCATCTCCGAAGGTCTGCAAGCGAAGGTCTCGGTCCATAGGCAGCCTGCGGACACACAACGGGTGCTCGACAAGATCGCCCAGATCCCCAGACGCACCGGCAAGAGCGGCAACGGCTTCGATGCGATCGGGATCAGCGTCTTCGACCTCCGCAACGACGGGTCGCCGGTCACGTTGGTCTCCGCTCCTCCCGCGCCGCAGCAAGGGAGCAACTTCCATTACGCGGGGATGATCGTGCGCATGGCGAACGAGTACGACGCTACCTTCGCGCATATCTGAGGTGTTTACGCTCGGCTCATGGTCTCGGAGTCCTGGGCGTCTTCGCCTGCGGCGCGCAAGTCGATGCTGGGCAATCGCGGCAGCAACACCCGGCCAGAGGTGTCGCTTCGTAGAGCCCTGCACGCTGCCGGACTGCGCTTCCGCAAGGACTGTCCGCTGGAGATCGGCGGCGCGAAGTTCAGGCCCGACATCGTCTTCACGCGGGCCAAAGTCGCTGTGTTCATCGACGGATGCTTCTGGCACTCCTGCCCCGCGCACGGCACGACTCCTAGCCGGAACGCGGACTACTGGGTGCCGAAGCTCGCGCGCAACGTCCAGCGAGACCGCGAGCACGATGCGGCGCTCCTCGCGAACGGCTGGCGTGTCCTACGCGTCTGGGAGCACGAGCCTGTCGAGGACGCCGTCGAGCGCGTCTTGGAAGTGATGCGACCGGCGGCGGTTGAGCTGGACTAACCGGACGTTAGGCTGCCGCGCATGTCGCAACGCACGCTCGTCCTGCTCAAGCCAGACGCGGTACGCCGCGGTCTCGTCGGCGCCATCGTGGAGCGCTACGAGCGGCGCGGGCTCACGATCGTGGCGATGCAGATGCGGACGGTCGATGCGGCGCTGGCCGACACCCACTACGCCGAGCACGTCGAGCGTGACTTCTACCCGCCGCTCCGCGAGTTCGTGACCTCCGGCCCGATGGTGGCCCTGGTCCTCGAGGGTGACCAGGCCATCGAGGTGGTGCGAGGCATCAACGGGGCCACTGACGGCCGCAAGGCCGCACCCGGCACCATCCGCGGCGACTTCTCCCTGTCCAACAGGGAGAACCTCGTCCACGGCTCGGACTCCCCGGAGTCCGCCGAGCGCGAGATCGGCATCTGGTTCCCCGAGCTCTGACTCGCTGATCGCCCTCGCGTGTCCTCCCTGGATGGGGGGCACCGCGTGCTTACCCTTCGGTGAGACACGGGTGTGACGGGAGTGGCGATGGCGAACGGATTCCTCGGCCGGGACATGGCCGTCGATCTCGGCACTGCCAACACCCTCGTCTACGTCCGCGGCAAGGGTGTGCTGCTCGACGAGCCCAGTGTCGTGGCGCTGAACTCGACCACCGGCGAGATCCTCGCTGTCGGTCACGAGGCCAAGCGGATGATCGGACGCACGCCCGACAACATCACCGCGATCCGGCCGCTGCAGGACGGCGTCATCGCCGACTTCGACTCCACCGAGCAGATGCTGCGGTTCTTCATCCAGCAGGTGCACCGGCGCAGGTTCTTCGTCAAGCCGCGCCTCGTCATCTGCGTCCCGAGCGCGATCACGACCGTCGAGCAGCGCGCGGTCAAGGAGGCCGGCTACCAGGCCGGCGCCCGCCGCGTCTACATCGTAGAGGAGCCGATGGCAGCGGCCATCGGTGCAGGACTCCCCGTGCACGAGGCGACCGGCAACATGGTCGTCGACGTCGGCGGCGGCACCACCGAGGTCGCGGTCATCTCCCTCGGCGGCATCGTGACCAGCCTCAGCGTGCGCACCGCCGGCGACGACCTCGACCAGGCGATCATCGCCTGGATGAAGAAGGAGCACTCGCTCCTGCTCGGCGAGCGGACCGCCGAGGAGATCAAGATGACGCTGGGCACGGCGTTCCCGCTCACCAGGGAGCCCGAGGCCGAGATCCGCGGCCGCGACCTGGTGACCGGCCTACCCAAGACCGTCGTGGTCGCCAGCAGTGAGATCCGGCACGCGCTGGAAGAACCGCTGCACGACATCGTCGACGCCGTACGCACCACCCTCGACCAGACGCCGCCCGAGCTCGCCGGCGACATCATGGACCGCGGACTGGTCCTCACCGGCGGTGGCGCACTCCTCCGTGGCCTCGACGAGCGGCTCCGGCACGAGACCGGCATGCCGGTGCATGTCGCCGAGGACCCGCTGCACTCGGTCGCGATGGGCGCCGGCAAGTGCGTGGAGGAGTTCGAGGCGTTGCAGCAGGTCCTGGTCTCGGAGCCGCGACGCCGATGAAGCAGCCGACGCGATCGGTGCCGGCGCTGCTGCTGCTCGCCGCGCTCACCGTCCTCACCCTGGACGCGCAGGGCGGATCGACCTCCCCCCTGGATCCCGTACGCCGCGCAGTGGGCAGCGCGGTCGCTCCGGCCCAGGAGGGGGTCGCGGTCGTGGCCCGGCCGATCAGTGAGATCCCGTCCTTCTTCACCTCGCACAACGAGCTGCGCGCCGATTTGCGAGACCTGCAAGCCGAGAACGCCAACCTGCGCGGTCAGCTCGCCACCACCTCCGAGGTGCGGCATCGCGCGGCCGAGCTCGACGGTCTGCTGCGCACCTCCCGCTCCACCGGGCTGGCACTGGTGCCGGCCCGAGTGGTGGCGATGGGACCGGCGCAGTCGTTCACCCGCACGGTGTCCATCGACGCCGGCACCTCGTCGGGCGTGCGACCGGACATGACCGTGCTCAACCACGACGGGCTCGTCGGGCGCGTCATCGCCGCGACGTCGTCGAGCGCGACGGTGCTGCTGCTGGCCGATCAGGACTCCGTGGTCGGCGCTCGTCTCGGGTCCAACGCCGAGGTCGGCATGCTGCGTGGCCGCGGCGGGATCGACGGCGGAGCCAGGCTCGATCTGGCCCTCGTCGACGACACCGAGACTCCGGCGGAGGGTGATGTGGTGGTCACCTGGGGCAGCCGCAACGGCTCGCCCTACGTCCCCGGCGTGCCCATCGGCACCGTTGCCTCGGTCTTCTCGACTCCGCGCGACCAGGCCAAGCACGCGGTCATCGACCCCTTCGTCGACTTCTCCTCGCTCGATCTGGTCGGGGTGGTGGTGACCTCAGGCACCACCGGCGACCGCACCGTGATCGAGGCCGGCGAAGTCCCCGCTGCCGAGGAGGACTGACATGGGTGCGTTGCGAGGCACGGTCCTGGTCGCGGTCACGGTGGTGGCCGCGATCCTGCAAGTGAGCTTCTTCGGGTTCTTCTCCTACCGCGGCGTCGTGCCCAACCTCGTCCTGCTCGTCGTCGTCGCCACCGCGCTCGCCCGGGGCCCCGAGGTCGCGGCGGCGCTGGGCCTGGCCGGGGGGTTGGTCCTCGACCTGATGCCGCCGGCGGACCACATCGCGGGGCGGTGGGCGCTGGCCCTGGTCGTCGTGGGCTACCTCGCCGGCCGGGTGCGCGTCGACGCCGCTCGGTCCAGCCTGATGGCGCTCGGCACGGTCCTGGCCTGCTCGTTCGTCGGCACCTCGCTGTTCGCACTGTCCGGCATGCTCCTTCGCGACCCGTCGTTGCCGGCGTCCGACGCGCTCGGAGTCATCCCGGTAGGGATGGGCTACGACCTGCTGCTCGCGCCGTTCGTGCTTCCGCTCGTCCTGAGCTTGATGCGCCGGCTGCACGCGCCGGAGGTCGCGTACGCGACATGACCGAGGTGATGGACCTCGGCCGCGACCCGCATGCGAAGCCGCGCCGCAACCGCCCCGGCAGCATGGCAGTCGGGGCGCTGCGCCTCGGCGTCGTCCAGGTGCTCGTCCTGACCTTGTTCCTCACACTGTTCGGTCGCCTGTGGTACCTCCAGGTGCTCGACGGCGACACCTACCAGGCCAAGGCCGCCGACCAGTCCGTGCGCGACATCGTCGTGCAACCTGCGCGGGGGCTGATCGTCGACGCGATGGGCCGGCCGCTGGTCGCCAACCGCACGTCGTGGGTCGTCACCGTGGACCGCACGCTGCTCGGCCGCCTCGACGAGGACACCCAAGAACGGCTGCTACGCCGGCTCGCCCGGTCGGTGGACCGGCCCTACAAGAGCGTCAAGGCACGCACCCTGCTGTGCGGGCACCCGGACGCCGAGGCAGGACTGTGCTGGAACGGCTCGCCCTACCAGCCGGTGCCGGTCGCCCAGGACGTGCCGCAGCAGACCGCGCTGATGATCATGGAGCAGAACGAGGACTTCCCCGCCGTCATCGTCCAGGACCAGAGCGTGCGGGCCTACCCCGCGCCGTACGGCGTCAACGCCGCCCACCTGCTGGGCTACCTCAGCCCGATCACCGAGGACGAGCTCGACCGTGCGGAGGAGGAGTCCGACGCCTCCGTGCACGGCGCTTCGGTGGTCGGCCGTGCGGGGGTGGAGCGTCAGTACGACCGGTTCCTGCGGGGCATGCCGGGCTACAAGCAGGTCGCGGTCGACTCCATGGGACGGGTGCTGGGCGACTCCGGCGAGGTGGAGGGTCGCGCCGGCGCGACCCGGGTGACCGCGCGCGTCGCGCGGGTGCAGGCCGGGGTGGAGCAGCAGCTCGCCCCGA
>JBHWSH010000021.1:0-7842 GCA_043427135.1 Marmoricola sp.
TCGTTCACTCTAGGAGTTTGTGAACGTGAGAACAAACCGAGCGATCCCGGACCTAGCACAGGGTGATGTCGCTCACGCGGGCGGGGCGCCTGGCCTGCCCGCGCCCGTCGGGCAACTCAGCCTTCGAGAGCGGCGCGGAGCCGGCCTGCGTCCACCCGCCAGAAGTCGTGCTGGCGGCCATCGACGAAGGTGACCGGGATCTCCTCCCCGAACCGCGCGCGCAGGTCCTCCGAGCCGTCGATGTCGACCTCGTCGAAGGACTCCCCGAGCTCGGCGCAGACCGAGGCGACGACGCGGCGGGCGTCGTCGCACAGGTGGCACCCCGGCCGCGTGTAGAGGGTGACCCGGCTCGCGGTCGATTCGGCGGAAGCGGTCATTCGATCAACCCGAGCTGCTGGCGGCGGATGGTCGCCCGCAGCCGCCCCTTGGCGACCGCACCGGAGGCGGTGAGGGGCAGCTCGTCGACGACCTCGATGCGGCTCGGCCGTTTGAAGCGGGCCAGGGTGCGATCGCAGTGCTCCTGGGCCGCGTCGACGATCTCGCCGGCTCGTTGCGGGTCGTCGGTGTCCAGACGGACGTAGGCGACCACGGCCTGCCCGGTGTCGGCGTCGTCGACGCCCACCACCGCCACCTCCTCCACGCCCTCCACCTCGCGCAGCACGTCCTCTACCTCGCGCGGGTAGACGTTGAAGCCGGAGACCACGACGACCTCGCGGAGCCGGTCGACCAGGAAGAGGTTGCCCTCGGCGTCCAGCAGCCCCACGTCGCCGGTCGCCAGCCATCCGTCGACCGGCGCATCGGCGCCGTCCGGCCAGTAGCCGCTGAACAGGTTGTCCCCGCAGACCTCGATCTCGCCGGGGTCGCCGGTCTCGGCGTCGTGGCCGGACTCGTCGACGATGCGCAGCCGGACGCCGGGCAGTGCCGCACCGACGGAGCCAGCCGGAGCGCTGCGGCTGCACAGGGTCGAGGTGACCACCGGCGCCGCCTCGGTCAGACCGTAGCCCTGATGCACCGTCAGTCCCGACCGCTCCTCGAACTCCCGCACGAGGTCGGCCGACAGCGGCGCCGATCCCGAGATGAGCAGGCGGAGCCCCGAGAGCCGCTCGCGCAGCTGGGGGACGGCACGCCAGTACGCCACCACCGGCGGGGCGATCGGCAGGACGGTGACCGCGTGTTCGGCCAGATGCTGCAGCGACCGCTCCGGGTCGAAGCTCTCGGCCACCACGAGGGTCGCGTGCTGTCGTAGGACGGGCCCGAGCAGTCCGTTGAGCCCGTAGACATGGAAGAGCGGCAGCACGGCGTAGACGACGTCGTCGCTGGTGACAAGAGGTGGCTCGACTGCGGTGGCCTGCTCGATGTTCGCGAGCAGGGCGCGGTGGGTGAGCATCGCGGCCCGAGGCTGGTCGCCGACCCCGGCGGTGTAGAGCAGTACGGCGAGGGCGTCGGGGTCCCGCGCCGGCGGCAGGTCGACCGGGGCGCTCTCCAGGAGCTGCTCCAGACGCAGCTCTCCGGGTAGCGCCGGGCACCCGACAGTCATCACGCGAGGCACCACCGTGCGCGCCTTGAGCTCGTCGTCGGCGCCCACCAGCGCGTCCTCCATGCCGGCGACGACCGAGCGTGCGGAGGTCACGGTCGTGGTGTCGGCGACCACCAGCCGCGCGCCCGCATCGGCGACCATGCGCACGAGCTCCCCGGTCCCGGATTTGGGATTGACGGGTACGGCGACGAGCCGGGCTCGCAGCACGGCGAGGTAGACGACGACGAAGTCGAGGTGGTTCGCGGTGGCGATCACGACCCGGTTGCCGGCCACGAGTCCCTCACCGGCGAGACCTCCCGCGACCCGGGAGACGCGCTCGTCCAGCTCCGCCCAGGTGAGCTGCGCACCGGAGTCCGCTGCCACGAGTGCGACCTTCTGCGGCGACTCGGCAGCGGCTGCGGCGAGCAGCTCGGCGAGGTTCGCGTTCACAGTTGCGAGTCTGGCACACGGTAGCCCCCCAGCCGCTCCACTAGGGTGACGGACGTGACACCGGCGGACCGCACGAACGCCCCTCGCCCGCGACGCGACCTGCGGCGGCGTTCGATGCTGGCCGGAGAGGCCGCGGCCGCGGTCCGAGAGGTGGAGTCGTCGCTGTCGGTGCCCGAGGACCCCACGGCGGCGGCGTTCTTCGACGTCGACAACACCGTGGTGCAGGGCGCCTCGATCTTCCACTTGGCCCGCGGGCTGCACCGGCGGAACTTCTTCAGCACCCGCGACATCCTCAGCGCCGCCTGGAAGCAGGCCTACTTCCGCCTCGTCGGCGTGGAGGACCCGGCGCACATCGCCGAGACCCGCGCCTCGGCGCTGGCCTTCATCGAGGGGCACACGGTCGCCGAGCTGCAGGCGATCGGCGAGGAGGTCTTCGACGAGTCGATGTCGGACCGGATCTGGCCGGGCACGCGAGCGCTGGCCCAAATGCACCTCGACCAGGGTCAGCGGGTCTGGCTAGTTACGGCCGCCCCCGTCGAGATCGCCTCCACGATCGCCCGTCGGCTGGGTCTGACCGGCGCGCTCGGCACGGTCGCCGAGCACGTCGACGGCGTCTACACGGGACGGCTGGTGGGCGAGATGCTCCACGGGCCGGCCAAGGCGGTGGCGATCGAGGAGCTGGCCCGGCGAGAGGGGCTGGACCTGAGCCGCTGCTCGGCGTACTCCGACTCCTACAACGACCTGCCGATGCTGACCATGGTGGGCGACCCCTGCGCGGTCAATCCCGACAGCCGGCTCCGCGAGCACGCCCGAGCTCAGGGCTGGCGGATCCGCGACTACCGCACCGGCCGCAAGGCGGCCCGGATCGGGCTGTTCGGCGCCGGCGTGGCTGGCGCGGTCAGCGGCACCGTGGCCGCGGGGATCGCCCTGCGCAAGCGCCGCAACTAGCACGTCGAGCCCGCCCGCTCACGGGCACATTCTGGGACTTAAGTCCTCAGTACCCTGTTGTCTGGCTCATAGTCGGGTTAGTCTGGGGGTGCAGGGGGGAGCTCGGTATGCCGGCATGCCGGGGTGAGGGAGAGTTGGTTCAGGTGCGCGACGCGGATCTCCGTCGAGGGCTCGAGGCTTTGCGCCTCGCCCTCGCCGAGGTGCTGTGCCCAGCGCCCGCACTGGCCCTCTCGGGCGACGGGGTGGTGCTGATGGCTCCCGAGGCGGCCGCGACTCAGAGTGCGCCTGTCGCGGACCGGCCCACCGCAGCCGTCGCACCGACCGAGCCACCGTCCGATCGTGACCTCGCAGTCTCCTCGGAGGCCGACGAAGCCGAGGGCACGCGGCTGATCGCCCTGGTCGAGCTCGCCCGCGGCGGTGACTCCGAGGCGTTCGGGATGCTCTACGACCACTACCACCCGTCGGTCTACCGCTTCCTCTACTACCGCGTCGGCTCGGTTGCGCTGGCCGAGGATCTGACCTCGGAGACCTTCTTCCGTGCCCTGCGGAGCATGAGTTCGTTCCGGTGGCAGGGCAAGGACTTCGGCGCATGGCTGATGACCATCGCGCGCAACCTGACCACCGATCACTACAAGGCCGGCCGCACCCGCCTCGAGCTCACCACCGAGGACATGTCGCCTCACGACTCGGCCACCGAAGGTCCCGAGAACACCGTGCTTGCCACCCTCACCAACGAGGCCCTGCTCGAGGCTCTGAAGAAGCTGCCCGCCGAGCAGCAGGAGTGCCTGATCATGCGGTTCCTGCAGGGGCTCTCGATCGCCGAGACGGCCCAGGTCCTGGGACGCAGCGAGGGCGCGGTCAAGCAGCTGCAGCTGCGCGGCGTACGCAACTTGGCGAAGCTGATGCCGGAGGGCCTGCGGTGAGCCCGGACATGACCGCGGTGATGAGGAAGACCACACCGCTGCACCGCGTAACCCCGGTGTCCCGCGCGTCGTTGACCCTGGTGACAGCACACCCGACGACGATGGGACCCCCGCGATGACCTCCCTTCTGGGCGCAAAGAAGCGCGCTGAGGAGTTCGCCGCCGCCGTCGACCGATCCCGGCCGACCGACGCGCGCCACCCGGAGACGCCCGAGCTCGCCGAGCTCGTCGGTCTCGTCGGGTCCCTCCGCTCGCTCGATGCCCCCTCCCCGCGACCGGGCTTCTCCGCCACGCTGCGCGAGCAGCTGCTGGCCGAGGCCGAGGGCACACTGGCGACCAACGCCGTCCTGACGCTGCCTGCACGCCGGCGCGGTGCTCGCGAGCGCCGTCTGGCCGCTGCGGCCTCGGCGTTCGTCCTCGTGGGCGGCACCGCCGGCATGGCCGCGGCCGCGCAGAACGCACTGCCTGGCGACGCGCTCTACCCGATCAAGCGCGGACTCGAGCGCGCCGAGACCGATCTCAGCTCCGGTGACGGCGCCAAGGGACGCCAGTTGCTCGACCAGGCCACCCATCGACTGGGTGAGGCCGAGGCGCTGCTCGACTCCAGCCGTGTCACCCAGGTGCCGGCGACCCTGGACGCCTTCACCTCCCAGGCCCAGCGGGGCGCCGAGCTGCTGCTCAGCGCCTACGCCGCCGACGGCGAAACCGGCGACATCACCACCCTGCGCGATTTCGCCTCCGACGGCCTGACCGCACTGCAGGAGCTCGCCCGGATCGCGCCCGCGAGTGCTCAAGAGCGGCTGACCACCGCCGCGCTCACGCTGCAGCGCATCGACCAGGCAGCGTCCGAGGCCTGCAGCAGCTGCAGCGACCTGCCGGCGCTGCAGATGCCGCCCCTGTTCCTGACCGCCGCCGACGCCACCCGAGCGCTCGACGCCGGCAAGAGTGCCGTGCTCGACAATGCCCACCCGATGCTGCCCGAGCATCGGAGCGACGCGGCACTGCCGCCGGAGTCGGTCACCGACCCGATCGCCCCCGACGCACCCACGAACCCCCAGGACCCGCAGGCTCCTCCGAGCACGCCCGGCACGCCGACCTCTCCGAGTCTGGGCGACCTCAAGGTCGACGGCCCGAAGGGCGTCGACGAGGCGGTCAAGAAGACCGAGGAGATCGTCGACGGCGTCCGCAAGGGGCTCAAGGACATCACCAAGCCGCTGCTTCCCGACGTGCTCGACCCCGCGCTCGACTCGCTGCTGCAGTCGCCGTCGGCCGGCTCCGACACCGAGACCGACACCGAGAAGTAGCCGACACCGGTCACCGGCGGGTCGGTCCGCCGTGCCCGGCCGACTGCGCCGGCGTCAGTGGAAGACGGACTTGCGCCGCATCAGCAACGAGTACAGCGTCTGCTGGATGGTCTCGCGCACCTGGTCGGTGACGTTAAAGACCAGCATCGGGTCGTCGGCTGCCCCGGCGTCGTAGGCGTCGGTGCGGATCGGCTCGCCGAACTCGATGATCCACTTGGAGGGAAGCGGGATGAGTCCGAGCGGCCCCAGCAGCGGGAACAGCGGCGTGATCGGGATGTAGGGCACCCCCAGGAGGCGGGCGAGCGCCGGGAGGTTGCCGACCATCGGGTAGATCTCCTCGGCCCCGACGATCGAGCACGGCACGATCGGCACCCCGGTGCGGATCGCCGCGGAGACGAAGCCCCCGCGGCCGAAACGCTGCAGTTTGTAGCGGTCGGAGTAAGGCTTGCCGATGCCCTTGAACCCCTCGGGCCAGACTCCGGCGAGCTCGCCGTTGCACAGCATGCGAACGGCGTCCTCGTTGCAGGCCAGGGTGGCGCCGGCCTTGCGTGCCAGCTCGCCGACGAACGGCAGCCGGAAGACGAGGTCGGCGCCGAGGGGGCGTAGGTAGCGGCCCGTGGTCTCGTGCACCGCGAACATCGTCATCAACCCGTCCACGGGGATGGTGCCGGAGTGGTTGGCCACCAGCAGTGCGCCGCCGTGCTCCGGGATGTTCTCCGCTCCGCGCACCTCGACCCGGAACCACCGGGTCGCAAGGGGCCGGATCATCGCGAGGATGAACTTCTCCGTCACCTCGGTGTCGAGGCCGTACTCGTCGACGTGGTAGTCGCCGGTCACCCGTCGGCGGAGGAAGGCGAGCATCTCGGCCAGACGGCGGTCCGCGTCGTCTCCGAAGACCTCGCGCGCCGCAGCGGTCGCGGCCACCAAGAGGTCTTGGGCGAAGCCCTCCAGAGTGCGCGGGCCGGAGTGTTCCTCTGACCTCGCAGCGGTGAGAGAGCCGTCCTTTGCGGCGATGTCGCCAGACGCGTCCCCGGAGACCGGGGCAGCCGTCTCGGCCACCGGCTCCTCGATCGGGGGCTCAGGTGCCGCGGACGGCGCAGGCTCGGGACGCGCCGGACGCTTCGCGGGCCCGGCGAGGCTGCGAGAGGAGGCAGACGGCTTCGCCTTGCCCGAACCCCGCCCGGGCCGCCCCCGCGTGCCCAGCGGGATGATCTCCGCGTCACCCATGCGTGCCTCCCCTTGCTCCGCTGACCAGCTGCTCCAGCCCCTCCAGCGGCGGGGCCGCGAGTGCGGTCGTGTTGGCCAGCGACGTGGCGAACTCCTGCAGCGCGCTCTCGGTGGTGTGCTCGGGCTCGAAGCCGAGCACCGTGCGCATCCGGGTGGTGTCGAGGCCGCGACCGTAGGTGAGGAAGGCCACCTGCTCGGGCGAGAACGCGGGCAGGTCCAGACGCGCTTGGCGGGCCAGCGAACCGAGGGAGGACAGCGCCATGCCCGGCATCGGCATGACGACCCGGCCGAGCCGACGCAGGACCTGCGACATCATCACCGTGCCGTCGCCTGCGACGTTGAAGGTGCCGTGCTCACCGGCGAGCGCGGCGTGGTGGAGGACCGCGACCAGGTCGTCGTAGTGGAGCAGCTGCACACGGGCGTCGAAGCCGAGCACCTTGGGAGTGGGGTTGAGGCGAAGGTAGTCGCCGACGGGCGAGGAGACCCGGGAGCCGACCGTCTGCGCCGGACGCAGCAGGGTGACGCAGATGTCGGGCCGGCGCCGGGAGAAGCCGCGCACATAGCTCTCGACCTCGAGGACCTCCTTGGCGAAGCCGGCGCGCGGCAGCCGCTTGGCCGACATCTCCTCGGTGAACATCGCGGGGTCGCGGCTCGAGGCGCCGTAGACCTCGCCGGAAGACTTCACCACGAGCCGCTGGAGGCCTGGTGCGCGCTGGCACGCGGCCAGCAGCTGCATCGTCCCGATGACGTTGTGCTCCTTGGTCGAGGAGCGTCCGCCCGCGCCGGAGCCCGCGACCACGCTGGTGTGCACGACGGTGTCGACGTCCTCACCGGCGATCACCTTGGCGATGACCGGATTGCGGATGTCGGCACGGACGAACCGGACCTCGCCGAGATCGCGGCGAGGTGGGACCACGTCGACGCCGATCACCCGGTCGACCGCGGGGTCGAGCGCGAGGCGACGCGCGAAGCGTCCACCGAGGCCCTGGGAGACCCCGGTGACCAGAACGACGCGGCCCATCCGGACTACCTGCGAGCGCCCGGCGTCACTTGCCGAGACGGCGGCGCTGGACGCGCGTCTTCTTCAGCAGCTTGCGGTGCTTCTTCTTCGCCATCCGATTGCGCCGCTTCTTGATGACAGAACCCACGTGGTGCTCCCGACTTCGTCGCAGATGATCGCCCTCGTTCGCGACAGCGGGGCCCTGCCCCGGCTGCCGCCCGGCGACCGAGCGTACCCGAGCCGCGCTGTGGCACTGTCGGCCTTCGGCCGACACCGCGGCCACGTGCCGGCTCCAGTCGGGTGGAGCCGGCTCGTCACGCCTGCGCGGCCCCCTCCGGGGCCCACTCGGCGCGACACCGCCACGGCGTTGTCGCCGTCAGGAACCGTCAGGCGATGTCGGTGTAGGCGTCGCGCAGGTAGTCCTGCACGGCGCGCTCCGGGACGCGGAAGGAGCGGCCGACGCGGACGGCGACCT
>JBHWSH010000022.1:0-25634 GCA_043427135.1 Marmoricola sp.
TCCTCGACGCCGACGGCGACGTGCTCTCGACCCGCCCTGCCGAGACGGCTCCGGCCGTGTCCGAGGCCGGCCAGGTGGTCGCCTACGGCGCCCCCGGCGGAGGCCTGATGGTGGTCGCACCGGACGCAGAGCCGCAGCTCCTCCGTGAGCTCCGGGACGGTCGGCCGCGTCCGGTCGGGGTCGTCAGTGGTTCGGGCACCTGCGACGAGGAGACCGGCGGCGGCGTCTGCGTGGTCTTCTTCGACGAACTCTCGGCCGATGGGGAGGACGGGCCAGAAGCCCGCTACGCCAGCTCGCACGGCATCCTCGACACACTTCCGGCGCTGGTCAGCGTGGGCGGAGCAGCACCGGACGGACGGGTGAGCGGCACCACCGAGTTCACCGAGGACGGCGGATCGTGCAGCGCCCTGCTCGCCGCCGACTGGTCGACGCAGTGGGAGACCTGTGACCACTCGCTCGGGCGGTTCAGCCCGGACGGCCGCCTGGTGATCGGCTACCCGGCGTACCGCTCCGGCGCCGGGGACGCGAGTGTCGCGATGCTCGACGCAGCGACCGGGGAGGTCCTCGTGGAGTTCCGGAACGACGCCGAGACGCAGGCGTTCGTCGGCGACGTCGAGTGGGACGTCGACGGCAGCCTCCTCGCCACCGTGTACGAGCGGGGCTCGTGGAGCCTCATGCGGATGACGCTCGGTGGTCAGCTCACCGAGGTGCTCGCCGACGTCGGCGGCGACGACGTCACTCCGTCGGTGGTCCTCGCCACCGGCCCCTGAGCCACCGAACGGCGCCAGTCCGGAGTGTTTGTCGTACCCAGCACGACAAACACTCCGGACTGCGTGCTCGGAGGGGGCAGCCAGCCCGGCTCAGACCAGGACGTCGGTCACCGGCAGGCTCGAGTCGGCAGGGATGTCGAGGCCGGAAGGTGTGCGACCGCGCGCGACCATCTCCGCACCGAGCGCGGCGACCATGGCCCCGTTGTCGGTGCACAGCGCGGGGCGCGGGACCCGGACCCGGATGCCGTGCTTCGCGGCCCGCTCCTCGGCGAGCACCCGAAGCCGGGAGTTGGCGGCCACACCGCCGCCGATCAGGATGTCCTCGACGCCGCGGTCCACCGCGGCATCGACCGCCTTGCGGGTGAGCACGTCGCAGACCGCCTCCTGGAAAGACGCCGCCACGTCGGCGACCGGCACCGGCTCGCCGGCGGCCTCCCGCGCCTCGACCCAGCGCGCAACGGCCGTCTTGAGGCCGGAGAAGGAGAAGTCGAACCGGTGGCGTTCCAGGTCGCGCCGGGAGGTCAACCCGCGCGGGAAGTCGATCGCGACCGACGAGCCGGAGGCGGCGGCACGGTCGATGTGCGGACCACCGGGGAACGGCAGCCCGAGCAGCCGCGCCACCTTGTCGAAGGCTTCGCCGGCTGCGTCGTCGATGGTCGATCCCAGCGGCTCGACGCCGGTGGTTACGTCCTCGACCAGCAGCAGTGAGGAATGTCCCCCACTGACCAGCATCGCCAGACAGGGCTCGGGAAGGGGACCGTGCTCGAGCTGGTCGACCGCGACGTGAGCTGCGAGGTGGTTCACGCCGTACAGCGGCTTGTCGAGGGCCAGCGCCATCGCTTTGGCCGCGGCGACACCGACGAGCAGTGCTCCGACGAGTCCGGGGCCGCTGGTGACCGCGACGGCGTCGATGTCGCGCAGGGACACGCCCGCGGTCTCGCAGGCGCGACGCACGGTCGGCACCATCGCCTCGAGGTGCGCGCGCGAGGCCACTTCGGGTACGACGCCGCCGAAGCGAGCGTGCTCCTCGACCGACGACGCCACCGCATCCGCCAACAGCGTCGTCCCCCGCACGATGCCCACGCCGGTCTCGTCGCAGGAGGTCTCGATGCCGAGGACCAGCGGCTCGTCGGCGGTCACACGCATTCCTTTCGCAGGACCAGCGCGTCGGCGCCGTCCTTGTAGTAGCCCGGGCGCAGGTCGACCTGGGTGAAACCCCGGGCGGTGTAGAACGCCAGCGCGATCTCGTTGGCGGTGCTCACCTCCAGCATGACCGCCTGGGCGAAACCTCCTCGAGCCTCTTCCTCGGCTCGACCCAGCAACTGCGTGGCGAGGCCGCTGCGCCGTAGGGCAGGTACGACGCCGATGCGCAGCAGGTCCACGACATCCCCGGTACGCCGGGTGCTGGCGTAGCCGACGACCAGCCCACCCTGCTCGGCCACCACGATGCGGCTGCCCGGGTTCTCGAGCTCGGCCGTCACCAGGGCGAGACTCCAAGCGTCGGGCCCGAACAACTCTGTCTCCAACGCAGCCAGCGCGGCGGCGTCGGATGGCGTGGCAGCCCGCAGCTGCACGTTCACGAGACCTTCTTGGGTGGGCCGGGGGCGACCGCATCCGGTCGGCGCAGGTACATCGGCGCAGCGTCGAGCGGCTCGACCGCACCTTCCTCGACGATCCGCGCCATCGTGGCGGCGTCGGGCCGGTCGGGACCGTGGACGCGCGGGAACTCTCCGGGATAGAGCGCAGCGGCAGCACCCACGACTACCGGGTCGTGCGGCAGTTCGGCGGGCCGACTGACGTCGGGACCCGAGAGCCGCCGGCCGCCGGCGTCGTACGTCGCCCAGAACAGCTCCTTGCGGCGCGCGTCGATCGTGGCCAGGAACGGCTCGCGTACGCCGTCCGCGACCGCGGCTGCAGCCAGGACGTCGAGCGAGCAAACGCCCACCACCGGGATCTCGAGGACGTGACCGAGGGTGTGCGCGGTGACCAGGCCGACGCGCAACCCGGTGTAGGCGCCGGGTCCCACGCCGACCGCGATCCGGGTGAGATCCGCCGTCGAGGCACCGGCTCGGCGCAGGACGTCCTCGATGAGCGGCGCGAGCAGTTCCCCATGCTTCATGGGGCGTTCGCCCTCCGCCGCCGTCACCGCGCCGCCGTCGCCGACCGCCACCGTGACGTACGGCGTGGCGGTGTCGATGGCGAGAAGCACGGTCACGAGGCTACGAGGTCGGCCAGATCGGCACCGACCCAACGGGCGCCCACCGGCACGATCCGCACCGTCCGGAGCTCGTCGGCGACCTCCGGGGCAGGCTCTTCGGAGCCGCCGCGAGGACGGGTCAGCTGGATCTCCAGGCGGTCCTCGGCCAGCGACTCGGCGATGCCCGCCCCCCACTCGACCACGGTGACCGCTTCGGTGATCGAGACGTCGAGGTCGAGGTCGTCGAGCTCCGCGAGACCGCCGAGGCGGTAGGCGTCGACGTGCACCAGGGCGGGGCCCGTCACCAGAGAGGGGTGCACGCGCGAGATCACGAACGTCGGCGAGGTGACGCCACCGCGGACCTGCAGGCCCTCGCCGAGCCCCTGGGTGAGGGTCGTCTTGCCGGCCCCGAGGTCGCCGGTCAAGATCACCAGATCGCCGGCCCGGAGCGTGCCACCGAGACGACGGCCCAGGTCGCGCATTGCGTCCGCCGTGGGCACTGGCATCGTCACCGGCAGCTCCTTGGCCAGCGTCAGCTCGGGGCCGGACCGGGCGATCTCCCGGTAGCCGCACCGCTGCCAGAACCGCACCGTCCCGGGCAGCTCCTCACGGGCGACAAGACGCAGACGGCGCGCCCCGCGGTCGATCGCATGCTTTTCAGCTGCGGCCGCGAGGACGGCGGCAACACCTCGTCGTTGGGCGTGCGGCACGACGGAGACGCGGCGCAGCCCCAGCCAGGGTCCGGCGGGGGCAAGCAGGCATGCCCCCAGCGGTTCGCCGTCCGCGAGGGCCAACAGACCGCCGTACGCCGCCAGGGCAGCCGCCACGGTCTCCTCGGTCTCCGCGAGGGCAGTGGACGGCGGGTCGAGCGGGGGACGGGACCCGAAGGCCCGGTGGATCACCTCGGTCACCATCGTTGCGCGCTCCGCGCCGACCAGCTCCACGCTCACCTGTGCGGCGTCGATGGTCGTCACGCTGGTTCGTTCCGCGCTCACCGAGCGGCCGTCGTCCGTGCGTCGGCCTCGGCGAAGAGCTGTTCGAGGTTGTCGTTGACCCGGTCGGCGTGCTCCAGGATCGGCATGTGCCCGCCACCGCGGAACTCGACCAGGTGCGACCCTTCGATGCGCGAGTGCAGTTTGCGAGAGTGCCCGATCGAGGTCAGCTTGTCGTGGGTGCCGCACATGATCCAGGTGGGCACCGCCGAGAACGCCTCCACCACATGGAACTTGTCCAGCACGTCGAACTCCGGGATGAACTCCACCAGCACCTTCAGCGGCGTCGCCGAGATCATCGAGTCCACGAACGCGGCGTACGCCGCGGGGACGGGTCCGCTACCGAAGGCGAACTCCCGCACCACCCGCTGGGAGATCGGCGCCCCGCCGCGGCGGGCGATCTCGAGGATCCGCTCGCGCTGCGAGGCCAGGATCAGCCCGCGCTGCACCGCGCGGCGCCCCAGCGCATCGGGGATGTAGCGCGACAGCATCTTGTGGGTGCGGGCTCCGCCGGCCGTCGTGGAGATCAGCGCGACGCCGACGACGCGGTCGCCGAAGAGCTCGGGCTGTTGCTCGGCCAGGGCGATCAGCGACATGCCGCCCATCGAATGCCCCACCAGCACGACACGATCGTCGGGAGCCAGCGCGTCCATCACGGCGAGGAGATCCTCACCCAGACGGTCGATCTTCGCGTGGTCGCTCGGCGAACGTTCGCTGCGACCGTGCGAACGCTGGTCGAAGAACACCATGCGGCGCTTGCCGCGGAACGCCGAGCGCTGGAAGTGCCAGCAGTCCAACGTCAGCGAGAAGCCGTGCACGAAGACGACCGTCGCGCGATCGTCGGCACGCGACCCCGAGGAGGTGTACGGCGCCACCTCGTCGACTTCGGCGTACAGAACGATGCCGTCACCGGCCACCACGGAATGCGCCTCACCCCGCAGCGAGCCCAGACGCTCCCCGTGGTGCTCGAGCGGGTCCCAGCGCGGACTCACGAGGCGGCCTCGGCAAGGTCGGCCGATTCGTAGACCCGGGTGAAGCGGCCGCCGATGCGAGTCACGATCTCGTAGGAGATCGTGCCGCACGCCTCCGCCCAGTCCTGGGCGGTCGGCTCGCCGGCGTCCCCGGGACCGAAGAGGACCACGGCGTCCCCCGCTCGTGCCTCCGCGTCGTCGAGGTCGACGACGAACTGGTCCATGCACACCCGTCCGACCACCGGGCGCCGGGCGCCGGCGACCGCTACCTGCGCCGAGGAGGACGCGCTGCGAAGGACGCCGTCTGCGTACCCGACGGGAACGAGTCCGACGGTGGTGTCCGCCTCGGTGCGATAGGTGTGACCGTAGGAGATGCCAGATCCTGCTTCCAGCCGCTTGACGACCGCGAGCTCCGAGGCCACCGTCATCGCCGGCCGCAGCCCCAGCGCGGCGGCGTCGTGGTGGCCCGGGGTCGGCGAGAGTCCGTAGATCGCCAGCCCGCAGCGCACCAGGTCGCGGCGCGCGGAGGGCCGAGTCAGCGCGGCGGCGGAGTTGGCCAGATGGGTCACCTCGGGTCGAAGCCCCGCGGCGCTGGCGACCGCGACCGCTTCGTCGAACGCCTGCTCCTGCTCGTCGTTGACCGGGTCGTCGGGCTCGTCGCTGCTGGCCAGATGGGTCCACACGCCGGTCACCCTCAGCGCGCCGTCCTGCTCGGCTGCCCGCGCCGCGGCCACCACCGCCGGCCAGTCGGCGAGGACGGCACCGCCCCGGCTCAGCCCGGTGTCGACCTTGAGGTGCACCCTCGCCGGAACCTCGACGGACCGAGCGGCGGCGGCGATCTCCTCCACCTGTTCCACGGAGTACGCCGCCACGTCGACGCCCGCGGCGATCACCGCGGCATAGTCCTCGCCCGGCACCGCGAGCCAGGCCAGGATCCGGCCCGAGTCCCCGGACTCCCGCAGCGCCAGCGCCTCCTCGAAGAACGCGCAGCCCAACCAGGACGCGCCGCCTGCTCGGGCAGCCCGAGCGACCGGCACCAGGCCGTGCCCGTAGCCGTCGGCCTTGACCACCGCCATCAGCTGCGCCGGGGCCACTGTCGCTGCGAGCAGAGCGACGTTGGCGCGCACGGCCTCGAGGTCCACGGTGACCTGTGCGCGCCGGAGGCGTGCAGGCACCGGGTCGGTCATGGGTTCATCGTCTCACCAGCACCGGTGGCAGACGGAGCAGACCTGCACAGACATCGGGAATGGCTTCGGCGACCTCACCGGCACGCAACGGTCCCAGCCCGCGCACGGCCATCGCTGCGGCGCCGTGCACCCACGAGCCCACCGATGCGGCGTCGTACGGCGTCAGTCCCGCGGCCAGGAGGGCGCCGATCACCCCGGCCAGCACGTCCCCCGCTCCTGCGGTAGCGAGCCACGGCGGGCCGACCGTCGTCACCCGCGTACACCCTTCCGGGGAAGCCACCACGGTGTGCCGGCTCTTGAGCAACACCGTCGCGGCGTACTTCTCGGCGGCGCGGAGTGCGAACCCGAGCTGGTCGGCCTCGACGTCCCCGCGCTCGACGCCGAGCATGCGCCCGAGCTCGCCCGCGTGGGGGGTGAGGACCACCGGTGCCCTCAGCGACCGCCCACTCTCGGCGTACGTCGTGAGCGCATCGGCGTCGATGACCAGCGGGACTTCGCTGTCGTGGACCGCAGCCAGGTGCTCGCCCGCGCGGTCGCCTCCCCCCGAGCCGATCACCCACGACTGCACGCGTCCGTCACCGACCACGACTTCGGGGTGCGCTGATCTGACGAGATCAGCGACCCGGCCGTCGTCGTCGGGTGGCGGGACGAAGCGCGTCATGCCGGCGAGACCGCAGCACGCGCCCGCGGTTGCGAGCACAGCGGCTCCCGGGTAGGCGATCGAGCCTGCGCGTACGCCGACGACTCCCCGCGTGTATTTGTGGGCATCGGGACTCGGACGCGGCAGCAGAGCCGCTACGTCGTCTGCCTGCAGCGCCTCGACCGGCGCAGGCGGAAGGTCCAACCCGATGTCCACGAGATGCACCGACCCGCAGGCCTGCGCGGCAGGGTCGAGGAGGTGCGCGACCTTGTGCGTGCCGAACGTGACCGTCAGGGTCGCCTGCACGTGCGGGCCGTCGATGCGACCGCGGTCCACGTCCACCCCGGACGGCACGTCGACAGCGACGATCGGAGTCGGGCCCAGTCCGGCGACCAGAGCGGCGGCATCCTCGCGCAGCGGTCCGCTGCCGCCGATCCCCACGATGCCGTCGACCGCCACGTCGTAGGGCAGCCGTGGCTCCGCAACGACCCGTCCTCCCGAGGCGACCAGCGCCGCGAGCCCGCCCGCATGAGCCTTGTCCGGGGCCAGCAGTATGCAGTCCACGCGAGCACCGCGCCTGGCCAGATGAGCGCCGGCGTACAACGCGTCGCCGCCGTTGTTGCCCGCGCCCACGAGCAGGACGACCCGCGCGCCGTACACACGCCCGAGGAACTCCATGACGGCGTATGCGAGACCGGTGGCGGCCCGCTGCATGAGTACGCCGCCGGGCAGGGACGCCAGCAGGCGGTCCTCCGCCTCGCGGACCTGGGCGACGTGATGGGCCGAACGCATGCCCCCATCCTCCCGCTGCGGCGGGGCTGTCCGCGTTCGGGTCCGGGCGCTAGCGTGTCGAAATGGACCTGTTGACGAAAGACGACCTGGACCTCCTCGCTCACGACGACAAGGGCGGCGTACACCTCTCCTTGTTCCTGCCCACGCATCGGGTGACCGCCGACGACCGCACGGACCAGCTGCGCTGGAAGAACCTGATCCACCGCAGCGAGGCCGTCCTCGGCGACACCGGACTGAGCCGCACGGAGGTCGCCGACCTGCTCCAACCCGCCCACGACCTGCTCGACGACCCGTTCGAGTGGCAGCACATGAGTGACGGTCTGGCGATGTTCCTGGGCCGCGGTGAGCCGCAGATCTACCGTCTTCCCTTCAGCGTCCCCGAGCTCGCCGTGGTCGGCGAGCGCTACGTGACCGGTCCGCTGCTCCGCGCGGTCACGCACGACAGCGACTTCCTCCTGCTCGCGGTCAGCCAGCGCGACGTGCGCCTCATGCAGGGCACGGCCAACAGCGTCGAGCAGATCCAGCTGCGCGACGTGCCCGGTGACCTGCGCGAGGTGATGGAGCGCCCCGACCACCGATCGGACAGCCAGACCCACCGCCGCGCCGGCGGTCGCGCCGCAGTGTTCTACGGCATGGGAGGGGTCGACGACGACTTCAAGGCCGAGGAGCTACAGGAGTTCCTCCGCGTCGTGGCCAACGGACTGCAGAAGGTGCTGGCGCCCCAACGCCGCCCGCTCGTACTGGTCGGCCTGCCCGACAACATCGCGACCTTCCGGTCGGTCAGCTCTTACGGCCACATCCTGGACTCCGACGTGCGCACGAACCCCGACGGACTGTCCGCGGACCAGTTGCACGAGCTGGCCTGGCCGACTGTCGAAGCGATCCTCGACAAGGAGCGCACGGAGGCACTCGACCGGATCGGCGAGGCCATCGCTCACGACCGCGGCGCAGCGACCGCGGACGCTGTGGCGCAGGCCGCTGCCCAGGGCCGTGTCGACACCCTGTTCGTCGCAGCCGACCCGTTCTGCTGGGAGCAGGTGGAGCCAGGCTCGGTCGTGCACCTGGGCGTCGACGAGGCGTTCGCGCACTGCGAGCTCGTCGACAGGGCCATCGCCGACACGCTCGGTGCGGGAGGCCACGTCTACGCCATCGACTATCCGACGGTGAAGGGCGACTCCGACCTGGCAGCCGTGCTGCGCTACTGATCGGGCCCCTTGCGCCAGCGGCCAGGCGACCGGCGCTCCAGCACGACGTACGCCGCGGCGAGTCCGGCGTCGTGGGTCAGCGACAGGTGGATGTCGGTGACCCCCGCCCGCCGTACGGCGCGCGCGACCGTGCCGCTGACCTCGAAGCTGGGACGCCCGTCCTCGTCGCAGACCACCTCGGCGTCCCGCCAGCTCAACCCCGGCGGGGCGCCGAGAGCCTTGGAGAGCGCCTCCTTCGCCGCGAACCTGGCCGCGAGCGAGGCACCCGCGCGCTCACCCTCGCGTGCGGTGAAGAGCCGATCGCGCAGGCGCGGGTTGCGCTCCAGCGCCGCTTCGAGCCGGCCGACCTCGCACAGATCGATGCCGACTCCGACGATCATGGCGTCACTCGACCGTCACGGACTTGGCCAGGTTGCGCGGCTGGTCCACGTCGTGACCGGCCCTGGTGGCGAGCTCGCAGGCGAACAGCTGCAACGGCACCACCGCCGCAAGCGGCTGCAGCAGCGTCGAGGTCCGGGGCAGCCGGATGATGGTGTCGGCCTCACCGTCGAGGGAGTCGTCGCCCTCCTCGACCAGGACGACGGTGCGGGCGCCGCGCGCACGGATCTCCTGGATGGCGCTGACCATCTTGTCGTGCAGCTGGTCGCGCCCGCGCGGCGGAACCACGCAGAACACAGGCAGCCCCGGCTCGATGAGCGCGATGGGCCCGTGCTTGAGCTCGCCGGCGGCGAACCCCTCGGCGTGGATGTAGGCGAGCTCCTTGAGCTTCAGTGCCCCCTCGAGCGCGATCGGGAAGCCGGCGTGCCGGCCGAGGAACAGCACCGAACGCGCGTCGCTCAGCTCGTCGGCGAGAGCGTAGATGTCCTCAGCCCGCGAGAGGACCTCCTCCAACTGGGCAGGCACACGGCTCAGCTCCTCGACGACGCCGGCGATCTCGTCGCCGAACTTGGTGCCGCGCACCTGGGCCAGATAGAGGCCCAGCAGGTAGCAGGCGACCAGCTGGGTCATGAACCCCTTGGTGGAGGCGACCGCGATCTCGGGACCGGCGTGGGTGTAGATGACCGCGTCGGACTCGCGGGGGATCGTGGACCCGTTGGTGTTGCAGATCGCAAGCACGTTGGCGCGCTGCTCTCGCGCGTGCCGGATCGCCATCAGAGTGTCCGCGGTCTCGCCGGACTGGCTGATGGCGACCACGAGCGTGTTGCGGGTCAGGATCGGGTCGCGATAGCGGAACTCGTGAGCGAGCTCGACCTCGCACGGGATGCGCGTCCAGTGCTCGATGGCGTACTTGGCGACCATGCCGGCATAGAACGCCGTGCCGCACGCGGTGATGATGATCTTGTCGACGTCGCGCAGCTCGCCTTCGCTCATCCGGATCTCGTCCAGTTGGAGCCGCCCGTGCTCGTCGTGGCGCCCCAGGAGCGCGTCGGCCACGGCGGAGGGCTGCTCGAAGATCTCCTTGCGCATGAACCAGTCGTGGCCGTCCTTTTCGGCGGCCGACAGGTCCCAGTCGACGGTGAAGGCCTTGCCCTCGGACGGGTTGCCGTCGAAGTCGGTCACCTCGACCGCGTCGCGCGTGATCGTGACGACCTGGTCCTGGCCCAGCTCGAGAGCCTCGCGGGTGTGCTCGATGAAGGCCGCGACGTCGGAGGCCAGGAAGTTCTCCCCCTTGCCGAGTCCGACGACGAGCGGGGAGTTGCGGCGGGCCGCGACGACACGGTCGGGGTCCTGGCTGTCGACCGCGACGAGCGTGAAGGCACCTTCGAGCCGCCGGCACAACGCCTGCATCGCCTTCGTAAGGCCTGCCCCTGCGACCACCTGCTCCTCCAGGAGCCGGGCCGCGATCTCGGTGTCGGTCTGCGACAGCAGCTCGTGTCCGCGCTCTTCGAGCTCGCGCCGCAAGGTCGCGAAGTTCTCGATGATGCCGTTGTGCACCACGGCCACCCGCTGCTCGGCACCCTGGTGGGGGTGAGCGTTGCTGTCGGTCGGCGCTCCGTGGGTGGCCCACCGAGTGTGCCCGATCCCGATCGTGGAGCTCGGGATCGGCTCCTCGGCCAAGGCCTTCTCGAGGTTCGCGAGCTTCCCAGCGCGTTTGTCGCCGACGAGCTGCCCCTCGTGCACGACCACCAGCCCGGCGGAGTCGTAACCGCGGTACTCCAGTCGGCGCAGCCCTTCGATCACCACGGGCTCGGCCGTCTTGGCGCCCACGTATCCGACGATTCCGCACATGGGCTCAAGTCTAGGACCCGTGTGCCGGGCGGCCCCCGCAGCGGACGACGCGACGGTCCTGCGCGATGATCGACGCGTGACCGAGCGGGTGAGCACGCCGTACGTCGAGCTGGACCGCGACGCCTGGGCGGTGCTCGGGACGGCGACCGAGCAGCCTCTGACGCACGAGGAGATCGACCGGGTCCGCGGTCTCGGCGACGAGCTCGACCTCGACGAGGTCACCCAGGTCTACCTGCCGATCTCGCGCCTGCTCAGCCTGTACGTCGGCAGCGCCGCGGCACTGCACCGCTCCCAGGAGGAGTTCCTCACCCATCCGAGCACTCCGCCGGCCTCCCAGACGCACCCCCCGCGCACGCCGTTCGTGATCGGCGTGGCGGGCTCGGTCGCGGTCGGCAAGTCCACCACCGCGCGGGTGCTGCAGCAGCTCCTCGCGCATTGGCCCGAGCACCCCTCGGTCGCGCTGGTCACCACCGACGGCTTCCTCCTGCCCAACGCCGAGCTCGAGCGGCGCAACCTGGTGCATCGCAAGGGCTTCCCCGAGTCCTACGACCGCAAGGCTCTGCTGCGGTTCGTGATCGACATCAAGTCCGGCAAGGAGGAGGTCGTCGCACCGACGTACTCGCACCTGACCTACGACGTGACACCGGACGCACCGGTCATCGTCAAGCGCCCCGACATCGTGGTGATCGAGGGGCTCAACGTGCTGCAACCGGCGCGTGTCCGCGGCGACGGGCGCACCGGGCTGGCGGTGAGCGACTTCTTCGACTTCTCGGTGTATGTCGACGCCGCGACCGCCGACATCCGGCGCTGGTACGTCGAGCGCTTCCTCCGGCTGCGCGAGACCGCCTTCCGCGACCCGACGTCGTACTTCTCCAAGTACGCCGACCTGTCGGCCGAGGAGGCCACCGCGGAGGCTGTCCGCATCTGGGAGACCATCAACGGCCCCAACTTGGCGCACAACATCGCGCCCACCCGCGCACGCGCGAACCTCGTGCTGCGCAAGGCGTCCGACCACTCCGTCAACTGGGTGCGTCTCCGCAAGATCTGACGGGCGGCAAGATCGAGGGACGCGGGATCTGGGTAAGGCTCGGCCATGACCCGTTTCACCGCGACCAACACCACCGAGGGCATCGTCACCGCACCGCGCGACGCGGTGTGGGAGCTGCTCCGCGACCCTGCTGCCGTCACCCGGCTCACGCCGTTCGTGCGACGGATCGACGTCGAGGGCGACTTGTGGATCTGGCACATGTCGGGGATGCCCGGGTTGCCGGTCGGGTTCGCGCCGTCGTTCACCGAGCGCATGCACTTCACCGAGAAGAGCCGCATCGACTACGAGCACGCGCCGCGCGGCAAGTCCGAGCTGGCGGCGGTCGCGGGCAGCTACACCCTGGAGGACCACCCTCAGGGCACCAAGCTCGGGATCAACCTGGAGATCTGCGTCTCGCTGCCCCTGCCCAAGCTCGCCGGACCGGTCGTCCAACGAGCCTTCGCCCAGGTCTTCGACCTGATGGGCGATCGGTTCGCCGCGCGCCTGCTCGAGGAGCTCGACGCCGAACAGCTGCCGGTCTAGTCAGCCGAGGCGGGTGCGGACGGCTTCGGCCAGCCTGTGGGCGGTCTGCTCGGCCTGGTCAGGGCTGGCCGCCTCGACCATGACGCGCACCAGCGCCTCCGTGCCGGAGGGGCGCAGCAGCACCCGGCCGGTGTCACCGAGCAGCTCCTCCTCGGCGGCGACAGCATCGAGCAACCCCTGGTCGGTGGCCGCACGGGTGCGGTCGACCCCGGCGACGTTGATCAACACCTGCGGCAGCCGCGTCATGACGGCCGCGAGGTCGGCGAGCGAGCGCCCTGTCTCGGCCATGCGCGCCAGGACCTGCAGCGCGGTCAAGGTGCCGTCGCCGGTGTTGGCGTGCCGGCTGAGGATGACGTGGCCGGACTGCTCGCCGCCGAGCGTGTAGCCGTGCGCACGCATCTCCTCGAGCACGTAACGGTCGCCGACCTTGGTCTGCGCCACCCGCACGCCTTCGCGTTGCATGGCCTGCACGAAGCCGAGGTTGCTCATCACCGTCGCCACGACCGTGCCCTGAGCGAGCTCGCCGCGCTCCCGCAGAGCCAGCGCGAGGATCGCGAGGATCTGGTCTCCGTCGACGACATCTCCCCGAGCGTCCACGGCCAGGCAGCGGTCGGCGTCGCCGTCGAGGGCGAAGCCGGCG
Organism: Marmoricola sp.; assembly: GCA_043427135.1. GTDB lineage: Bacteria > Actinomycetota > Actinomycetes > Propionibacteriales > Nocardioidaceae > Marmoricola_A. The sequence goes on from JBHWSH010000022.1 coordinate 13,194, forward strand.
TCGGCTCCGTGCTCCAGCACCGCCGCACGCAGGACGTCGAGATGCGTGGAACCGCAGCCGTCGTTGATGTTGAGCCCGTCGGGGGTGTCGCAAACGGCGACCACGTCGGCGCCGGCGTCGCGCAGCGCCTTGGGCCCCACGGCGTACGCCGCGCCGTGTGCGGTGTCCAGCACGACCTTGAGCCCCGCGAGGGGTTGGCTCAGCGTGTCGACGAGGTGCGCGGCGTACGACTCGACGGCGGAGCTGTCGTCGGCGATCCTGCCGACGCGAGCTCCGGTGGGTCGCTGCCACGGCTCGCGCAGGCGCCCCTCGATCGCGCGCTCGATCGCGTCGTCGAGCTTGAGACCGCCCTTGGCGAGGAACTTGATGCCGTTGTCGGGCATCGGGTTGTGGCTGGCGGAGATCATCACGCCGAGGTCGACCCCGAGCTCGGCGGTCAGGTGGGCCACCCCCGGTGTCGGAAGCACGCCGAGCCGCAGCACGTCGACGCCTGCAGAGGCGAGCCCGGCGACGATCGCGGCCTCAAGGAACTCCCCGGAGATGCGCGTGTCTCGTCCGACCACGGCACGAGGCCGGTGCCCTTCGAAGGCACCGGCCTCGCCGAGGACGTGTGCTGCTGCGACCGACAGATCGAGCGCCAGCTCCGCGGTCAGCGTGTCGTTGGCAAGCCCCCGGACACCGTCGGTGCCGAAGACCCTTGCCGGCGCACCACTCATCGCGCGGCGGACCCGATCAGCGCTTGCTGTACTGCGGAGCCTTGCGGGCCTTCTTCAGGCCGGCCTTCTTGCGCTCGATGACGCGGGCGTCGCGGGTGAGCAGACCGGCCTTCTTGAGCGAGGGACGGTTGGCCTCGAGGTCCACGGCGTTGAGCGCACGTGCCACGCCGAGACGGAGGGCACCGGCCTGGCCGGTGATGCCGCCGCCGTGGATCCGCGCGATGACGTCGAAGCGTCCGACGAGGTCGGTGGTCACGAAGGGCTCGTTGACGACCTGCTGGTGCAGCTTGTTGGGGAAGTAGGAGTCGAGCGTCCGGCCGTTGACCGTCCACTGGCCGGTGCCGGGGACGAGGCGCACGCGGGCGACAGCCTGCTTGCGGCGGCCGGTCGCGCCGGCGGGGGCGATGGTGGCCGGGCGCGGCGGAGCGTCGGCGGAGGGAGCGCTCTCGGAGGTGTAGGCGACGCCCTGCTCGTCGACCTCGAAGGTCTCCTCGGCGTCCTGGTTCTCGATGGCGGTGTCAGTCACAGAAAGTCCTCGGGCTGTTCAGCGGTGCTGGGAAAGGGTTGCGGGGCCGGATTACTGGGAGATCTGGGTGATCTCGTAGGGCTGGGCCTTCTGAGCCTGGTGCGGGTGCTCCGGGCCGGCGTACACCTTGAGCTTCTTCAGCGTCTGGCGTCCGAGGCGGTTCTTCGGGAGCATGCCCCACACGGCCTTCTCGATGGCCTTGCGCGGGTCCTTGTCCAGCAGGTCGCCGTAGGAGATGGCGGAGAGACCACCCGGGTAACCGGAGTGGCGGTAAGCCATCTTGGTGGTGCGCTTGTTGGCCGACAGCGCCACCTTCTCCGCGTTGACGATGATGACGAAGTCACCGGTGTCGACGTGGGGGGCGAACTGCGGCTTGTGCTTGCCACGCAGGAGGTTCGCGGTGGCGACGGCGAGGCGGCCGAGGACGACATCGGTCGCGTCGATCACGTGCCACTCACGCTGGATGTCAGCGGGCTTGGGGCTGTAGGTACGCACGGCGGTGCGCCTTTCTCGTTCGTGTCACGCTGCCAGGGCGATCCCGGCAACGGGGTGGTGCCACGACTTCTGACGAACACTGCCCCGCTCTTGCGTCGGGGTCTGCCAGCCGGTGCCCCAGCAGGATGTGGGGAGCTCCGACGAGCGGCAGGAGTCGCGACCGTCAAGACTACTCGGCTCGCGTCGTACGGGCAAAACGAGACCAGTTTTCCCGCGCCACGGATCAGCGCGTAGGTTGGAGCAGCCCCGAGACTCCACCCAAGATGATCCAGGAGCACCCACTGTGACCGACGCACCGGCCCCGGCGAACGGCTCGGCGCACGACGCCGACAGCGCTGCCTCGACCGAGTCCCTCACCATCACCGACAACCGGACCGGGCAGCAGTACGACGTCCCGATCCTCGACGGCGTCGCGGTGCGTGCCGCGGACCTGGGCCGGGTCAAGGTCGACGAGGAGGCTCCGGGCCTGTCGGTCTACGACCCGGGCTTCGTCAACACCGCCTCGTGCAAGAGCTCGGTCACCTTCATCGACGGTGACAAGGGGATCCTGGAGTACCGCGGATATCCGATCGAGCAGCTGGCCGAGAAGTCGACGTACCTCGAGGTGGCCTACCTCCTCATCCACGGCGAGCTGCCCACCAGGGACCAGTACGACGCGTGGGTGCACGAGATCACCTACCACACGTTCGTGCACGAGAACATCCGCACGTTCATGGACGGGTTCCGCTACGACGCCCACCCGATGGGCATGCTGCTCGCCTCGGTCGGTGCGTTGTCGACCTTCTACCCGGAGTCCAGCCGGATCGACGACCCCGACGTGCGGCACCTGCAGATCGTGCGGCTGATCGCCAAGATGCCGACCCTCGGCGCCTGGTCGTTCCGCCACGCCCAGGGCAAGCCGTACGTCTACCCCGACAACGACCTCGGCTACGCGGCGAACTTTCTGGCCATGCTGTTCAAGATGAGCGAGCAGAAGTTCGTCGCCGACGAGCGGCTCATCCGCGCCCTCGAGGTGCTGTTCATCCTGCACGCCGACCACGAGCAGAACTGCTCCACCAACGCCGTCCGATCCGTCGGCTCCTCGCAGGTCGACCCCTACTCGGCGACCACCGCGGGCATCGCCGCGCTCTACGGCCCGCTGCACGGCGGGGCCAACGAGGCCGTGCTGCGGATGCTGCGCCGCATCGGCACCAAGGACAAGGTGCCGGACTTCATCGAGGGCGTGAAGAACGGCAAGGAGCGCTTGATGGGCTTCGGCCACCGGGTCTACAAGAACTACGACCCGCGCGCCAAGATCATCAAGAAGGCCACCGACGACGTCTTCGCGGTCACCGGGGTCAACCCTTTGCTGGAGATCGCGCAGGAACTGGAGAAGATCGCGCTCGAGGACGAGTACTTCGTCAAGCGCAAGCTCTACCCCAACGTCGACTTCTACAGCGGCCTGATCTACGAGGCCTTGCAGTTCCCGCCGGAGATGTTCACCGTGCTGTTCGCGATCCCGCGCACCTCGGGCTGGCTGGCCCAGTGGCTCGAGCTCGTCCAGGACCCCGAGCAGAAGATCGCCCGCCCCAAGCAGATCTACACCGGCGCCCGGTCGCTCGACTTCGTCGCCGCCTCCGACCGCTGGGCCTGAGCCGGCACCAGGTTTACCTGGGTATGCAGGAGTTTTGGCACTCCCCCAGGGTTGCAACTCTGGGGAAGTGCAGGGACGACGACATACCCAGGTAATCCGGCAGCCCGCTCAGCGGGATCGCGTGACGCGGGCCTCGTCCCAGACCGGCTCGGAGGACTCGTAGACCGACCCGTCGGCGCCGAAGACGACGAAACGGTCGAAGCCGCGGGCGAACCAGCGGTCGTGGGTGACCGCCAGGACGGTGCCTTCGTACGCCGCCAGGCCTTCCTCGAGCGCCTCGGCGGACTCCACGTCGAGGTTGTCGGTCGGCTCGTCGAGGAGGAGCAGCGTGGCTCCGGAGAGCTCGAGCAGCAGGATCTGGAAGCGGGCCTGCTGCCCGCCGGAGAGCGACTCGAACCTCTGCTCCGAGGCGTGCGCCAGCTCGTAGCGGTCCAGCGCGCGGGCCGCCGGCTCGCGCGGCAGCCCGTCGCGATGCTCGTCGCCGCGGTGGAGGATCTCCAGGAGCGTGCGGCCGACCAGCTCCGGATGGGCATGGGTCTGGACGAACCAGCCTGGCCGCACGCGGGCACCCAATCTGGCGCGTCCCGTGTGCGGCACCGGGGCAACGGCGCGGTCTTCGACCGGCAGGTGCTCGACCTCCGGGTCGGTGCCGCCTGCAGCGAGCAGCCGCAGGAAGTGCGACTTCCCCGAGCCGTTGGAGCCGAGCACCGCCACGCGTTCGCCGTACCAGACCTCGAGGTCGAACGGCTTCATCAGCCCGGTCAGCTCCAGCTGGTCGCACACCACCGCTCGCTTGCCGGTGCGTCCGCCCTTGAGTCGCATCCGGACGGACTGCTCGCGCGGCTGCCCCGTGGGTGGCCCGGCCTCTTCGAACTTGCGGAGGCGCGTCTGGGCGGCCTTGTACTGCGCGGCCAACCCGTCGTTGAACTCTGCCTTGATCTTGTAGCGCAGGACGAGCGCCTTGAGCTTGGCATGCTCTTCGTCCCAGCGTCGGCGGAGCTCCTCGAACCGTGCGAACCGGTCGCGCCGCGCCTCGTGATAGCTGCGGAAGCCCGCTGAGTGCGTCCAGACCGTGTTGCCGGCGGCACCGAGCTCGACGGTGACGACCCGGGTCGCGGTTTTGGCCAACAGCTCCCGATCGTGGCTCACATAGAGCACGGTCTTGGGCGACTCCCGCAGACGACGTTCGAGCCACAGCTTGCCCGGTACGTCGAGGAAGTTGTCGGGCTCGTCGAGCAGTAGGACCTCGTCGGGACCATCGAGAAGGAACTCCAGCACCAGCCGCTTCTGCTCACCGCCCGAGAGCGTGTCCAGTGCTCGATACCTGGCTCTCTCGTACGGCGTTCCGAGCGCCGCAGTGCACACCTTGTCCCAGGTGACCTCCAGGTCGTACCCGCCGGCGTCTCCCCACTCGGCCAGCGCCGCGGCGTACCTCATCTGGGTGGGTTCGTCGTCGGTCTCCATGAGGGCGAGCTCGCAGGCCTTGACCTCCGCGGCGGCCTGTCGTAGCCGCGGAGGGCTGATCGACAGCAGCAGATCCTGGACGCTCTCGGCATCGCGGTCGACCATCTGACGCATCACCCCGAGCCCGCCCGAGCGAGTGACCACACCGCCATGCGGGGCGAGCTCGCCGGTCACGATGCGCAGCAATGTGGTCTTGCCGGCCCCGTTGGCGCCGACGAGCGCCACCTTGGCGCCGTCGCCGACCCGGAACGAGACGTCGTCTAGCAACACCCGCCCGTCGGGCAGCTCGTAGCGCACCCCGGCGACATCCACATGACCCACGAGGGAACAGTCTGCTCCCCGCCGGCTGGTGGCACCAACCCGTTTCCGTCCGGTTCTCCACAGGCCGCCGGTCGTCATCGATCTCGGATGGGTACGTCCGGGAGGATGGCCCCCATGCGGATCTCCTCCAACCTGCCCCTGGCCCTCTCCGTAGCGGGCGCGCTCCTGCTCGCCGGATGCACCGGCACCTCAGAGCCCGACGATGCGGCTGCCGAGGAGACGGCCGGCGAGGTCGCTCTTCTCGATCCCGCCGTCTCGATGACCGAGGACGGCGCGGCACGCTACGCCGGGGCGCAGCCGCAGGAGGACTCCCGCCCTCGGTACGACGTGACGGCGACCGTGGAGCCCGAGACCGGCGAGGTCCAGGGCACCCTGCGCGTCACGTTGCCGCGGGGTACGTCGGACGTGCTGCGGTTCCGGGTCTTCGCCGGGCTGCCGGCCTTTGCCGCCGATGCCACCGTCGGCGACGTGCTCGTCGAAGGAGACCCCGCGGACGCCGTCCTCGACGACTCGATCCTCACGGTGCCGCTCGACGAAGGGCTCGAGAGCCAAGGCGCCATCACGCTCGACATGCCGTTCGGGTTCACGCTGGCCGAGAGCAAGCCCGCGAGCCCCCTCGACGGACTCCTGGGCGACGGGCTGGACCCGGCCGCGATCGGGCTGCTCGCACGGCACCCGGACGCGCTGAGCCTGGGGCACTGGATGCCGCTGTGGATCCCCGAGGGCCGCAGCGCCGAGCCGGTGCCCGAAGGCTACGGCGACATCGGCAACTTCGCGGCCGGCGACTTCCGGGTGCGCCTGGACGTACCCGAGGGCTGGTCGGTCGTGGACGGCGGTGTCCGGGTCGAGGAGACCATCGACGAGGGTCGGCTTCGCGTGCAGTCCGAGGGAGCGGGCATGCGTGACTTCGTGGTCTCGGTGCTGCGCGACCACGAGACGACCACTCGCGAGCTCGACGGCGACCTGGCTGGCGTCACGATCTCCGCGACCGCGCCGGCAGACCAAGCCAGCGAGTTGGAGGGCGTGTTGGACGAGGCCGAAGCGGCCCTCCGCACGCTCTCGGCGGCGTACGGCGCCTACCCGTGGCGCGAGTTCGACGTCGTCTCCGCACCGCTGGGCAGCTCGGTGGGCGGCATGGAGTGGCCCGGCGCCACCTGGATCGAGTCCGGCCTGTTCGGTGGCGGCATCCCTGGGCTCGGCGACCTGGGCGACCTGGGCGGGCTGGGCGACCTGGGTGGGCTCGGGGAACTGTTCGGCGGGGGCGACACCGGACTCGTCCTGGAGACCGTGCGGGCGTGGACGATCGCGCACGAGGTGGCGCACAGCTGGTGGACCGTGCTGGTGGGCAACGACTCGGTCGAGGATCCGGTGGTCGATGAACCCTTGGCGCAGTACACCTCCTGCTTGGTATTCCGCGAGGCACGGGCCGACGGAGACGACGTCTGTCGAGCGCACATCCTGAGCGGATACGAGCAGATGCGCATGCTCGGTGAGCCCGACGCCCCGGCCGACCGGGCCACCGACGAGTTCGAGAGCAGCACGCAGTACGGCGGAGTCGTCTACGCCAAGGCCGCTGCGTTCTATCTCGACCTCGAGGAGGAGGTCGGTGTCGAGGCACTCACCACAGCACTGCGTGAGCTCGTCGACCGGCACGCCTTCCAGACGGTGACCGCCGCCGAGGTGGAGGCCGTGCTCGTCGACGAGCTGGGTGAGGACGCGGGTCGCAAGTGGACCCGGTGGATGGAGAAGCGCAAGGGTGACGCCGACCTCGGCGTGACCGAGGGCAACGGACTCGGCGGGCTCCTCGGTGGGCTCGAGGGTCTCGGCGGCCTCGGGGACCTGGGGGACCTCGGTGACCTCAAGGGACTGATCGACGGCGACCCGTCGAAGCTGCTCGGTGAGCTCCTGGCCGAGCTCGGCAAGTCGGCAGAGGCTTCGTGACGGCATAGGCTCCACGCATGAGTGCCGACGCCACCGGAGGACCCGCCCCCACGACGTACGTCCTCGTCGACGGCGAGAACATCGACGCCACCCTCGGCATCTCGATCCTGGGTCGCCGTCCCAAGCCGGAAGAACGGCCCCGTTGGGAGCGGCTGTTGCAGTTCGCCCGCGAGCGCAGCGGCAGCGAGCCGGTCGGCCTGTTCTTCCTCGCGGTCAACACCGACCTGCCGATGTCCTTTGTGCAGGCGCTCATCGCGATCGGCTATCGGCCCGTGCCCCTGTCGGGAAGCCCGGACCAGAAGGTGGTCGACATCGCCATCCAGCGCACGCTGGAGGAGCTGCGCCAGCGCAGCGCGGACGTCCTGCTGGTCAGCAACGACGGCGACTTCACCGGACAGGTGGCCTCGCTCCTCGACGGTCGCCGGGTCGGCGTCATCGGCTTCAACGAGTTCCGCAATCAGACGTTCACCAGCCTGGCCGGCCAGGGCCTGGAGCTCTACGACCTGGAGTACGACGTCCGTGCGTTCCTCGAGCCGCTCCCCCGCGTCCGGGTCATCCCCATCGACGAGTTCGACCCCGCCGACTTCCTCTGATCGGCATCGGTCAACCGGAGCCGAGCTCGGCCTCGCTGCGCAGGATGCAGAACTCGTTGCCCTCGGGATCGGCGAGCACCACCCAGCCTGTGCCCGGCCCGTAGATGCCGCGATGGTCGGCGACCTGGGTCGCCCCGATGCTCAACGCCCAGGCGACCTCGTCGTCGCGACTGCGCTCCCGTGGGCGCAGATCCAGATGAAGCCGGTTCTTCACCTGCTTGGCTTCCGGCACCTGGATGAACAGCAGCTCGTGCCCGCTGTCCGGCGACCGGATCGCGCACTCCTCGTCGCCGGGCTGGTTCGGATCATCGGGAAGGTCGACATACCCCAGCAGCTGCTTCCACCACTGCGCCAGGCCGTAGGCGTCGGCACAGTCCACCATGGTGTGCAAGACGTAGCACGTCATGGCGGTCAGGCGCTGCCGGAGGGCCCGTCCCCCGAGCCAGCCGTCGCTCGTCCGGCTTCCAGACGCGCCACCGGCACCCGGAACGGGGAGCAGGAGACGTAGTCGAGGTCGACCGCGTCGAAGAAGTGGATCGAGTCCGGGTCGCCGCCGTGCTCGCCGCAGACACCCAGGTGGATGTCGGGACGCGTCCGACGACCACGCTCCACCGCCTCCCGCACCAGCGCGCCGACTCCCTCCCGGTCGAGGGTCTCGAACGGAGACACCCCGAAGATGCCCTTGTCGAGGTAGGTCGAGAAGAACGATGCCTCGACGTCGTCGCGGGAGAAGCCCCACGTCATCTGAGTGAGGTCGTTGGTGCCGAAGGAGAAGAACTCCGCGGCCTCCGCGATCGCGTCGGCGGTCATGGCGGCCCGCGGCAGCTCGATCATCGTGCCGACCTTGAACGGGATGTCCACGCCCTGCTCGCGCTCGACGTCCGCCGCCACCGCGATGACCTCGTTCTTGATCAGCTCCAGCTCCTGCACCGTGGCCACGAGCGGGATCATGATCTCCGGGCACGGGTTGCCGCCGGCCTTGATGCGCGCGGCGGCAGCTTCGAGGATCGCGCGGGCCTGCATGGTGAACAGGCCGGGGATCACGATGCCGAGGCGGACACCGCGCAGGCCCAGCATCGGGTTCTCCTCGTGGAGCCGCTTGACGGCCGCCAGCAGCTTGACGTCGCGCTTGCTGGTCTTGTGCGCGGCCTCGTCGACCGCGACCTTCATCGACAGCTCGGTGTAGCCCGGCAGGAACTCGTGCAGCGGCGGGTCGAGCAACCGCACCGTCACCGGCAGCCCGTCCATCGCCTCGAAGATCTGCTCGAAGTCCTGACGCTGCATCGGCAGCAGCTCGGCCAGCGCATGGTGCTTCTCCTCGTCGGTCTCGGCGAGGATGAGGTGCTCGACGAGCTCGCGACGGGGGCCGAGGAACATGTGCTCGGTGCGGCACAGGCCGATGCCCTGCGCGCCGAACCGGCGCGCACGCGCGGCGTCCTCGGGGGTGTCGGCGTTGGCGCGGACGTCCATGCGGCGCTTGGCGTCGGCGTGTTCCATGATGCGGGCCACGGCCGCGACGAGCTCGTCGTCGGCCGCGCCCTCCTCGCCCTCGAAGTAGCGGACGACGGCGGAGTCCATCACCGGGACCTCGCCGAGGAACACGTCGCCGGTGGTGCCGTCGATCGAGATGAGGTCGCCTTCGTGGACCTCCACGCCGTTCTCGGCGCGGAAGCGGTGGTGACGCACGTCGACGTCGAGCTCGTCGGCGCCGCATACGCAGGTGCGGCCCATGCCGCGAGCGACCACCGCCGCGTGCGAGGTCTTGCCGCCGCGCGAGGTCAGGATGCCGGCCGCGGCGACCATGCCGTGCAGGTCGTCGGGGTTGGTCTCCCGGCGCACGAGGATGACCCGCTCGCCGCGCTCGGCCCATTCGACGGCGGTGTGGGAGTCGAAGACGGCGCGGCCCACGGCGGCGCCGGGCGAGGCGTTCATGCCCTTCGCGATGCGCGTGCGATCGGCGCTGTCGTCGAACTGCGGGAACATCAGCTGCGCGAGCTGAGCGCCGCTGACGCGGGCGATCGCCTCGTCCATCGTGATGAGTCCCTGGTCGACGAGCTGGACCGCGATGCGGAACGCCGCGCCGGCGGTGCGCTTGCCGACGCGGGTCTGCAACATCCAGAGCTTGCCGCGCTGCACGGTGAACTCGATGTCGCACAGGTCGCGGTAGTGCTCCTCGAGCCGCTGCATGATGTCCATGAGCTCGTCGTACGACGCCTTGTCCAGCTCGGCGAGATCGGTGAGCGGGACGGTGTTGCGGATGCCGGCGACGACGTCCTCGCCCTGCGCGTTCTGCAGGTAGTCGCCGTACACACCCTGCGCGCCGCTCGCGGGGTCGCGCGTGAACGCGACTCCGGTGCCGGAGTCCATGCCGAGGTTGCCGTAGACCATGATCTGCACGTTGACGCCGGTGCCGAGGTCGGCCGGGATGCGCTCCTGGCGGCGGTAGAGGACCGCGCGGTCGGTGTTCCAGGAGTTGAAGACGGCCCGGATGGCGAGGTCGAGCTGCTCGCGCGGGTCCTGGGGGAAGTCGCGTCCGGTGTGCTCGGCGACGATGCCCTTGAAGGTCTCCACCAAGCCCTTCAGGTGCTCGGCGGTCAGGTCGAGGTCCTGGGCAGTGCCTGCTTGCTTCTTGACCTCGTCGAGGGCGTCTTCGAAGTGGTCCCCGTCGATGCCGAGGACGGTCTTGCCGAACATCGCGACGAGGCGGCGGTAGGAGTCCCAGGCGAAGCGCTCGTTGCCGGTCTGGGTGGCGAGCCCCTGCACGGAGCGGTCGTTCAGGCCAATGTTGAGGACGGTGTCCATCATCCCGGGCATGGAGTACTTCGCGCCCGACCGAACCGAGACCAACAGCGGGTCGTCGGCGTCGCCGAGGACCTTGCCTGTCAGTTGCTCGAGGTGCGCGAGATGCGACCCGACCTCGTCGTCGAGCCCCTCGGGCGCACGGTTGTCGTTCTCCAGGTAGGCGCGACAGGCCTCGGTGGTGACGGTGAAGCCCGGCGGCACGGGCAGCCCCAGGTTCGTCATCTCCGCCAGGTTGGCGCCCTTGCCACCCAACAGGTCCTTGAGCTCTTTGTTGCCTTCGGCGAAGTCATAGACGAACTTGGTCATGACCCCTGTTCTACCCCTTCCGCATGGTGCAAAGACAGGCGAAGTTCGCAGTTGAGACGAGCGCCTCAGTCCGCGCCCCGGCGTACCTCCAACACACGGAAGCCTTTGGCGCTCGCCAGCCGTGCGGCCGGCCATCCTTGGTCGTCCAACCAGCGCTGCAACGAGTCGGCTCCGAGGTTGCGCCCCACCACGAGCACGGCACGTCCGCCCGGAGCGAGTCTCGGCAGCCACCTCAGCAGAAGCTCGTGCAGCGCGCTCTTGCCGATGCGGATCGGAGGGTTCGACCAGATCTCGTCGAACATCACCTCATTAGGCACGCGGTGATCCGCGACCGCGTGGACACGGGTGCCGACGCCGGCGGCGTCCGCGTTCTCCCGGGCCAGCAAGAGTGCACGCTCGTTGACGTCGACGGCCCACACCGTCGCGCCCGGACGGGACTTCGCGAGAGCGACGGCGATGACGCCGTACCCACAGCCGAGGTCGAGGTAGCTGCTGCCGGCCTCGGGTGGCTCGGTCTCGCGGAAGAGCACCGCCGTGCCCGTGTCAAGCCGCCCCTGCGCGAAGACTCCGGAGCCGGTCTGCAGTGAGAGCCGGTGGCCCCACACCTCGACCTCGACCGGGGACCGCTTGAAGGGCACCGACGGGTCCGCGGTGAAGTAGTGCTCATCCACCGGTGCGGACCCTCCGGGTCTCGTGCGCGCGGCGGGCGAGCTCGTCTGCGGGCGGGTAGGCGACCTCTTCCAGCGTCAGCCCATGGGCGGGTACGACGGTCACCGCCGGGTCCCGGACCGCGGCGGCGAGCACCTGTCCCGGCCACTCCACGTCACGCCGCCCCTCCCCCACCGCGAGTAGACAACCGACGAGAGCGCGCACCATGTGGTGACAGAACGCGTCGGCCCGCACGATGGCCTCCACGATGCCGTCGTCCCGACGCGACCAGGACAGCTGCTGCAGCATCCGGATCGTGGTGGCGCCCTCTCGTCGCTTGCAAAAGGCCGCGAAGTCGTGCTCGCCGAGCAGGGCGTGTGATGCCTCCTGTATCGCGGCCACGTCGAGGGCGCGCGGCCAGGAGACGACGTGCCCGCGGACGAGCGGATCGAGGCTGGCCGGATCGTCTGCGATGCGATAGCAGTAACGGCGCCACGTAGCGGAGAAGCGTGCGTCGAAGCCGTCGGGCGCGCGCTGTGCGGCTCGGATGCGTACGTCGGAGGGCAGCACACCGTTGAGTCGCCGCACCAGCGCGGGGCCCACCGGATCCGGCGACCTGCCACGTGCGGCCTCGGCCACCTCGTCGTCGATGTCGAGGTGGACGACCTGGCCACGCGCGTGCACCCCGGTGTCGGTCCGACCCGCACAGGTGAGCGACACGTCGGGGACCCGCAGGACGGTGCCGAGCGCAGCCTCCAGCACCCCTTGGACGGTGCGCAGCCCCGGCTGCGCCGCCCAGCCGTGGAAGGAAGTGCCGTCATAGGCAAGGTCGATCCGCAGGCGCACCGCCCCATCCTGCCGCACCCGCAGCCACGGGCGTCCGGCCCCGCCACCTAGCCTCGCGCTTTCACGTCGTCGGGGTTGTGTGCGGCGTGTAACGCACGGAAGTGCCTGTCCAGCACGGGAAACTTGGGATTACGACGTCTCAAGGTCACC
>JBHWSH010000023.1:0-27227 GCA_043427135.1 Marmoricola sp.
CCTGTTACCTCCCCACCCACCCGGCGCACCCCGACGCCGAGCGGCGCGCGGGCCTGGGGCCGATCAGTGCTGCCCCCTACGGATCGGCCGGCATCTTGCCGATCTCGTGGTCCTACGTGCGGATGATGGGCGGCGAGGGTCTGACGCGAGCCACCGCCGTCGCGGTGCTGAGCGCCAACTACATCGCCAAGCGGCTCGGTGAGCACTATCCGGTCCTCTACACCGGACATCGCGGCCTGGTGGCGCACGAGTGCATCCTCGACCTGCGCGAGCTGACGAAGAGCTCCGGTGTCACCGTCGACGACGTCGCCAAGCGGCTGGTCGACTACGGCTTCCACGCACCGACGATGAGCTTCCCCGTCGCAGGCACTCTCATGGTCGAACCGACCGAGTCGGAGGACCTCGCCGAGATCGAGCGATTCATCGCCGCCATGATCGCCATTCGCGAAGAGATCGACCGCGTGGCCGCAGGGGAGTGGCAGGCGGAGGACTCGCCGCTGCGTCGTGCTCCCCACACCGCGCGGATGCTGACCCAGGAGACCTGGGACCGGCCCTACTCGCGCGAGACCGGGGCGTTCCCGACCGGCTACGACCCGGACAAGTACTGGCCGCCGGTCGCGCGCATCGACCAGGCATACGGGGATCGCAACCTGGTGTGTGCGTGCCCGTCGCCGGAGGCGTTTGCGGAAGGATGAGGGCATGGCCCTCGTCACCGAACTGACCTCGCGCCGCCTCGAGCTCGTGCTCGCCACCGCGCAGCGGGAAGGACGGGTGCCGTCCCTCGCTGCCGCCATGACCCGAGACGGCTCCCTGGTGTGGCGGGCCGGTCGCGGCGACGAGACAGGCGTGCCAGGCATGCGTCCGGTCGAGCTCCAGTACCGCATCGGCTCTCTCACCAAGACGCTCACCGCGGTGCTGGTGATGCAACTGCGCGACGAGGGTCGCCTGCATCTGGGTGACCCGGTCACCGCCTACATCCCCGAGCTGCGGGGACCCGAGGCGTCGCCGCACCGACTCCTGTCGCATAGCGCCGGCATCGCCGCGGAGCCTCCCGGGGAGTGGTGGGAGCGGTCCGAGGGAGGCTCGTTCGCGGACCTCGCGGCGGCGTACGCCGAGACCGCCGCACCGTTCGAGCCGGGCTTCAGCTATCACTACAGCAACCTCGGCTACGGACTGCTGGGCGAGGTCGTGGCCCGTGTGAGCGGACGACCATGGTGGTCGTGCGTGACCCAGCGGATCCTGGAGCCGCTCAACATGCTGCGCACGTCGTACGACCCCTTCGATCCGCACGCCCAGGGCTACTCGGTCCACCCCTACGCGCCTCTGCTCGTCGAGGAGCCGGCCGTCGACACCGGGGCGATGGCGCCCGCAGGTCAGGTGTGGAGCACCGTCATGGACCTGGCGACCTTTGCCGACTTCCTCATCGAGGGACACCCCGCCGTACTCTCCTCGGCGACGCTGGAGGAGATGTGCACACCCCAGGCGGGGACCTACGCCGACGGGCTCGACAGCAGCTACGGCCTGGGGGTCAAACTGATGCGGAGCGCCACCGGCACCCTCGTCGGTCACACCGGATCGATGCCAGGATTCCAAGCGTGCTTGGCCGTCGATCGACTCCGCCGCACCAGCGCTGTCGTGCTGGCCAACTCCACCACCGGCTTGGCTCCCGACCACGTCACCGTCCAGCTGCTCGACACTCTCGACGAGCTCGAACCCTCCATGCCCGAGCCGTGGGTCCCCGTGGACGCCATCCCCGCCGAAGCGGAAGAGGTGCTGGGCATGTGGTTCTGGGGCAACACCCCGCGCGTGGTGCGTTGGGAGGACGAGACGCTGCGGATCGCAGGTCCGTCCGGCGACGGGCGTCGAGACGTCTTCTGTCTCGTGGACGACGGTTTCCTCGGCGCCGAGGGCTACCACCACGGCGAGCCGCTGCAGATCGAGCGGGCGGCCGACGGCACCGTCGTGCGCTTGGTGATGTCGACCTTCGTGCTCACGCGGACGCCGTACGGCACCTGACCCGAGCGCGGTTCGGCGGTGAGATTATTGGGCCTGGCTGACGGTGGACATGTTGAAGTCGGGGACCCGTAGGGCCGGAGTCGCCGTCCGAGGGAAGTAGTCGCCCCACTCCCTCGAGAACGACGGCACCGTGGTCGAGGCTGCGCTGAACCTGTCCAAGAGGTCGACGGGGCTCTCGTTGAACCGGAAGTTGTTCACGGCTCCGGCGATCTCGCCGTTCTCGACGAGGTAGACCCCGTCGCGGGTGAGGCCAGTGAGCAACAGGGACTGCGGATCGACCTCGCGGATGTACCACAAGCAGGTGACCAGAAGTCCGCGGTCGACTCCGGCGACCAGGTCCTCCAGGCTGCCGTCGGCGCCGGCGACCTCGACCACCAGGTTGTCCACCATCGGGGTGACGGGTTGGTGCGACAACGCCGCCGTCTCTCGGGTCTGGGCCAGCGCGGTGAGTCGACCGTCGCGGATCCAGTCGGTCCGGTCGAGCGGCAGCCCGTTGTCGAAGACGCTGACGGCTTCGTCGCTGACCGGCGCGGTGACGAAGGGCGCCGCTTCCAGGCCGGGTTGAGCGGGATCGCTGTAGATCTGCACCGGATGCTGGGAGAGCTGATCGCCGATGCGGGTGCCGCCGTCGGGTGCGGCGAAGACCGACTGGCCGTCGAGCGCCGCGCGGGCTCCAGCGGACCAGTAGGCGTAGATCATCAGGTCCGCGACCGCTGTCGGCGGCAGGATGGTGTCGTAGCGGCCCGGGGACAGCGCGACCTGCCGCTGCGCCCACGCGAGACGACGTTGCAGCTCGGAGTCCATCTCCGCCGCGTCGACATCACGGAAGTCGCGCGTGGCCCCGCCCACCCAGGCACTGGTCGACAGGTCGCGAGGCTTGGCCGTGCAGCCCCAATGCCCGGTCGGCTGGACGTGGCGCAGGCGGAGTCCGGTGCTGGAGCCCAGATAGGTGGTGGCGATCTCGTGGTCCACGAACCCGTACAGCAATCGGCTCCCGCTCTCTGCGCGGCCGAATGCCTCTCCGAGCGCTGGCGCGAAGTCGGCGTACACCTCGATACCGGTCTCGGTCGGCCCGTCGGCCCAGTCGGGGGAGTGGCGGTCGCCCATCAGGTCGGCTGCGTCTGGGGCGGGGGTGCCTGACATGGCTGCGGTATCGGCTCGCTCGACGAGCGCCAAGGCTTGGTCGATCGTCGCCGCCGTGCCACTCACGGAGGCAGAGGCGACTCCGTCGCCGGTGTTGGCGAAGCTGACGACGGTCACGGACTGGCCACGCATGACGCCGTTGGTGGTCAGGGTGTTGTTGGCCCAGCGGAGATTGGCGCTGGTCGTTGCGCGGACGATGACCACGCAGTCGTCCGCTCGGGACGCGGCCAGCGCGCGCTCGACGAGTTCGTGAGCGGACATTTCAGGCTCCTTCGCGCTCGGCCGTGGTGTTGAGGACGTTGACGTCGCGGAACAGCGCCGTCGGACAGCCGTGGGACACCGCTGCCACCTGACCAGGTTGCGCTTTGCCGCAGTTGAAGGCGCCCCCGAGCTCCCAGGTCTGCGGCCCACCTACCGCACTCATCGATCGCCAGAAGTCGGTCGTGGTCGCTTGGTAGGCGACGTCGCGGATCTGTCCTGCCAGCCGGCCGTTCTCGATGCGGTAGAAGCGCTGGCCGGTGAACTGGAAGTTGAAACGCTGCATGTCGATCGACCACGACTTGTCGCCCACGACGTAGATGCCACGGTCCACCTGCGAGATGAGGCCGGCGTCGTCCGGACCGCTCGGGTCCGGCTGCAAGGAGACGTTGGCCATCCTCTGGATCGGGATGTGGCCGGGGGAGTCGGCGTAGGCGCAGCCGTTCGACCGGCCCTCGTTGAGATCAGGGTGGAGGTGGGCCATCGACCGGTCGAGCTGGTAGCCGACGAGCACCCCCTCGCGGACGATGTCCCAGCTCTGGGCAGCGACTCCCTCGTCGTCGTACCCGATGGTGGCGAGGCCGTGCTCGATCGTGCGGTCGCCGGTGACGTGCATCAGCGGCGATCCGTACTGCAGCGTGCCGAGCCGGTCGATTGTGGCGAACGACGTCCCGGCGTAGTTGGCCTCGTAGCCCAGGGCTCTGTCGAGCTCGGTGGCGTGGCCGACCGACTCGTGGATGGTCAACCACAGGTTGCTGGGATGGATGACCAGGTCGTAGGACCCCGGCTCGACGCTGGGGGCAGCGAGCTTCTCGGCGAGCAGCTGCGGCAGCTGCGCGAGCTCGGCGTCCCAGTCGTGCCCGGGGCCGGTGAGGTACTCCCAACCGCGCCCTGCAGGGGGAGCGATCGTGCGCATCGAGTCGATGACGCCGCGCCCGGCGTCGCCTCCGAACGCCTCGACTTCGGGGTCGACGCGGACACGCTGTTGGATCGTGCGAGTGCCGGCCAGGTCGGCATAGAACTTGTTCTCGTGCACTGCTTGGACGGAGGCTCGCGCGTGCTGGACGTGCGGGTCGCGGACCAACGCGCCGGTCCAGTCGCTCAGCAGCTCGACCTTGTCACCGGTGGAGATCTCGAATGGATCGACGGCGTACGCCGACACCCACTCGGCGTTCGCGTACACCGGTTCTGCAGCGAGCTCCACCGGTCGGGTCGTCATCGCTGCTGCCACCTCGGCGGCGCGGATCGCCTGATCTGCGAGCAGCACGGCCTCCTCGAGGGTCAGGGTGATGCCGGCCGCGAATCCCCAGGCGCCGCGGTGGATCACCCGCACGGCAAGGCCGAGATCTTCGCTGCGTCCCGATCCTTCGAGCCGTCCGTCGCGTGCACGGATCACCTCGTGGCGGAGACGTTCGACACGCACGTCTGCGTGCTGCACGCTCCTGCTCTGCGCCCGCTCCAGTGCCGCATCGGCCAGGTCGTGCAACGGCAGGGCGAGGAACGTCGGGTCGATCCGTGACATGGAAGCGAGCCTATGCGGTGAGCGCTCAAGTGCGGCCCTCGTCCTCCTGCGCCTCGTGAAGCGTGGGCTCGGCACCCATCCAGGTCGCGGGGAGCACGTCGAAGCCAGCCGCCTGCACAGCAGCGAGAACATCGGGATCGTCGTCGACGACGACGGCGACTTCCCGGGTGCGACTGAGTCGGCGCAGATGTTGGACCTTGACCATGCGAGCGGGACGTCGGTCGTCGGATCGCCTCAGCACCAGGTCGCCTTGGGGCAGATCGTGATGCCGGAACCACTCGAGTGTGTCCTTGCGGCACCGCTCTGGCCGACCGGACAGGTAGACCACGTCGTAGACCTCGGCCAGCTGATGCGCCATCTGCAGGCCCTGCTCGAGCGGCGGATCCTCCGGTGCGGCTGCGAAGAATGCTTCCCAGTCCTTGGGCGTGCGGTCGAGGTGCTTCAACCGGTGGCGTACGTCGGCGAGCACGCCGTCGATGTCGACCACCGCCACCAGTCGTTGGTCTCGGGGAGGTTGATCGCTCATGCCACCAGTGTGCGCACCGCGACGCGGGACCCGTCGCGTCCCTTGGCGACGTGGACCTGCGTGAGGATGCGGCTGCGCAGCTCGGTCACGTGACTGACCACGCCGACGCTGCGGCCGCCGGCGCGCAACTCGTCGATGCGGTCCATGACGTCGTCCAGCGTGTCGGGATCGAGCATGCCGAACCCTTCGTCCACGAAGAGAGTGTCGACACGCAGGCCTCCGGACTCGTGCATCACCACGTCGGCGAGCCCGAGGGCGAGCGCCAGCGACACCACGAAGGTCTCGCCGCCCGAAAGTGTGCTGGGGTCGCGGGTGTCGCCGGTCCAGGAGTCGAGCAGCTCGACGCCGAGACCGGCCTGGCTGCCCTTGCGGGAGGCCTTGCCGGTGCGGCGCAGCTCGTAGCGCTGGTCGCGCATGTGGGCGAGGCGCTCGTTGGCTGCGTCGAGAACCTGGTCGAGGCGGGTCGCGAGGACGTAGGAGGACAACCGCATCTGCAGTTGGTTGTCGCTTCCCCGCCCGTTGACGAGCTTGGCCATGGACTCCGCCACCAGATGCTTCTCGTGCAAGGGTGCCCAGCGATGGAGCGCCGTGCGCAGCTCTTCGCGGAGCGTGGCGAGCGCCGCGGCGCATTCCGCAGCCACGCCGAGACGACTGCCGGCCAGGTCGCTGTTGCTCATTGCTTGCTCGGCATCGCGACGCAGTTGGTCCAGGTCGGGTGTGGGCGAGTGCTCGGCTGCGATGACGGCGGGGTCTGCCAAGGCGGCTAGGGCGACCTGGGTGCGTGCTTCTCGCTCCCGGAGTCGGTCCCGGAGGAGGTCGACCTGATCGGCGGGCAGGACCGCAGCGCGCACTGCGTCGAGATCCATGAAGCCGACCGCCGCGGCGCTGCGCGTGGCGTGAGAAGTCGCGTCGTCGTGGGCGTGGCGAGCATGCTGCTCGTGGTCGAGCGCATCGATCGCTGCGGTCAACGCGAGCATCGCGCGCTCGCAGTCGTCGAGGTGTCGGTCGACGTCGATCGCTGTCGCGTGAGGTGGCCCGAGGCCGACCGAGTCGAGCAGCGCGTCCATCTCGTGCCGGAGCGCCCCAAGGGCCTGCGTGTGTGCCTCGAGATCCGCTTCCCACTTGTCACACTGGGCGCGGGCATCGCCGATCTCGACGTCCAATCTCCCGCGCTCTTCCTCGATGTGGGCGAGCTCGGCGCGGAGTCCCTCGGCGTGGCCGACGGCATCGGTGGCCCGGACGAGCTCCGCGTCGGCCGCGATCAAGGCCTCGCGAGCCGCATCGACGCTCAACCCGCCGCTGATCTCCTCCCAGCGTTCGAGCGAGCGACGAGCCTCAGCCTCGGCCTCACCGGCGCGGTCGGCCTCCCGCTGCGCAGCGATGGCCTCCTCGGCCGCGTCACGCTGCTCGGTCTCGCTCGCAGCGTCGTGCCCTGCGATGGCAGGTCGGGGGTGTTCGTGGCTGCCGCACACCTGACATGGCACCCCGTCCTGCAGCTGTCCGGCGAGCTCGGCGGCCATGCCTCGCAGGCGGCGCTCGACGATGTCGAGGTGGTGGCTGCGCGCGGTGACGGCGATTTCGCGCAGGTCGAGCGCGAGAGCGTGCGCGTCTGCATGGATGCGGCGGGCGGAGGGCACTGCCGTGGCGGCTTCGAGTCGCGCGCGGCACCTGTCTCGCTCGATCGTGGTGGAGTCGACCAGCGCCGCCGCGACGGCGGACTGCTCCAGCAGCTGCGCAGCTTGCTCGCGACGCTGGGGGAGAGCTGCGGCGCGGGCACGGAGCTCCTCGAGTGTGCGCCGCGAATCGGCCAGCGCTGTCTTCGAGTGGTCGGCCGCGGCGGCGTGCTGCTGGCGCCGCTGGTCGAGCGCCAACACCTCGCGCAACGACGTCGTGCGGGCGGTGATGACGGCACGCTGGTCCCGGCAGCCCGTGGCGTCGGTCTGCGCGGGTCGCGAGTGTTCAGGCAGCAGCGCGAGCTCGTCGAGAGCGCGGCCGGTCTGGGCTTCGGCGGCGGTCAGTGCGCGCCGGGAGTTGTCGGTCAACTGCAGCACAGGGACGACCGTGGCGGCCTTGTCCTGGGCGTCGAGCGCCGCGCGCATGTCGGCCGCCTCGTCGGCCGTCGCGTCCAGATGTTCCAGAACGGCAAGGGCATCGAGCCGGCGCTGCTGCGCGGTCAGCAGCATGGTCGCCGCATGGACGGCCTCCTGCGCGGCCGCGCACCGCTCGGCGGCGGCGTCTCGGGCGGTCAGCAGCTCCGCCTCGACGGCCTGTGCGGCCTCGACCAGGTCGGACGCCCATGGCAGAGCTGTGTCGAGCGCGCCTCGGCTGAGGGCCGTGCCTTGCAGGGTGTCGGGGAGGTCGGCTTGTGCGCGGTGGGCGAGGGTGTCGACCAGTCGGCGTACGTCGGCCTCGCCGTCGAGGGCGGCCTCGGCGAGCTTCTTGCTGTGGTCGTGAACCCAGGCTTCGACACGGGTGAACCGCTGCGTGCCGAAGAGCTGCTCCAAGACGACCTTGCGCTCGTCGGAGGTCGCTCGGAGAAACCGCTGGAACTTGCCCTGGGGGAGGAGCACGACCTGCATGAACTGGTCGGAGGAGATCCCCAGCAGTTGTCCGAGCTGGTGTCCGACCTCGGCGGCCCGGCTGGAGATGAGCCGCTCGTCGCCCTCGGACACCTCGAACAGCGAGGCCCTCGCATGCTCGCGAGTCTCGCCTTCGCCGCGCTTCTTCGGGCGCGACCATTCGGGGGAACGTTCGACGACGAACCGCCGGTTTGCGAGGGAGAAGTCGAGGCGTACGGCGGGCGCGATGCCGTCGGGAGCGTGATGTGAGCGGAGCGTCTTGACGCCGCGGTCGCCCGGAACGACGCCGTACAGCGCGAAGCAAAGCGCGTCCAGGAGGCTGGTCTTGCCGGCGCCGGTGGGGCCGGTGAGCAAGAAGATGCCCGCGGCGTTGAGCTCGTCGAAGTCGACGGTCTCGGTGCCGGGGAAGGGGCCGAAGGCGGTGACGGTGAGACGGTGGATGCGCATCAGACGGCGTCCTGCAGGTCGGTCGCCCCGACCTCGACGTGAGCATCCGCGTCGCGGTCGTCGTTGATGCGACACGAGTCGCAGGCGAGCTGCAACAGCAGAGCCTCTTCGGTGGTGGCCTCGAGCTCGCGCACCTCCTGCACGAAACCGAGTGCGACGTCGAGATCGCTGCGCCCGGTCACGTGCGGCATCACCGGGGCTCGGACAGAACGGGCTCCCTGCGGGTCGAACGCCAACGTGAGGACGTGCGGGAAGCGAGAGCGCAGCCTCTCCATGGCGTGGCGCGGACGCTGGGGGTCGGTGAGCGTCACCGCGAGCCAGTCGCTCTCGTGGACCGCCAGGCCGGGGGAGCGCAAGATGTCGTCGAGCGGGCCTCTGAGGTTGGCGAGCCGGCGCGGCACCGGCGCGGGCACGAAGGCGACCTCATCGATGCCGGTCGCGCCGAGGTCCAGCAGCCAGGAGCCCTTCTCGTGACCGGCTTCCGAGAACGAGTAGGCCAGGGGAGAACCGCTGTAACGGACAGATGGGGCCAGCGTGGCGGCACCGTGGAGGTGGCCGAGGGCTGCGTAGGAGACGTCGCCGAACAGTGCGGTGGGCACGATCTGCAGACCGCCCACAGAGATGTCGCGCTCGCTGTCGCATCCCATCGTCGCGGCCGCGTCGAGCGACCCCGCGACGAAGGCGTGCGCCATCACGATCGAGCGGCCACCCCGGCTCGCCAGGTCGGCACGAACCCGCTGCATGGCGGCGGTCAACGCGGCCTCGTGAGACCTCGCCGGAAGGTCCCACGCCTGCCGCACGGCGTCCGGCTCGAGGTAGGGCAAGCCATGGACGGCGACCAAGCCGTGGCGGTCCTCGACCAGGACCGGGGTCCCGACCTGCTGCCAGCGCGTCCGGAAATGAACACCCGCGGCGTCGGCCAGTCGCGAGTGGGCACCGAGCCGGATGGGGGAGTCGTGGTTGCCACTGGTCACGACCACACGCGCGCCGCTCGAAGCGAGCCGCGCGAAGGCCTCGTCCGCCAACTCGACGGCGTCGACCGGAGGCAGGGCACGGTCGAAGACGTCACCGGAGACGAGAACCAGATCCACCCGGTCGCTGCGGACCGTCTCGACGACGTGGTCGAGAAAGGACGACTGCGCGTCGATCATGCCGACGCCGTGGAACGAGCGGCCGAGATGCCAGTCGGAGGTGTGGAAGATGCGCACGGTCCGACCGTAGGCACCAGGTCCGACAGAACCGTCCGTCACACGCCGACGTGGTCCGCTCCGGCGTAGATCACGTGCCGGTCCGCGGTGAGGAAGCCGACCAGCACGAGGTCCGCTTCGCGCGCCAGTCGGACCGCCAGCGACGACGGAGCCCCGAGGGCGGCGACGGACGAGACGCCCGCCGCAACGGCCTTCTGCACGATCTCGAAGCCCACGCGGCCGCTGACGACGAGGAGGGGGGCCGAGGTCGGCAGGTCGGCGAGGATCCGGGCACCGATGACTTTGTCGACGGCGTTGTGCCGGCCGATGTCCTCCCGCAGCACCATGACCTCGCCGAGATCATCGGCGAGGGCGGCGGCATGCAACCCGCCCGTGCTGTCGAAGATGCGTTGCGCCTCGCGGAGCCGGGTCGGCAACGACTGCAGCACCGATGGCGCCAGTCGTACGGCGGGCGCCGGGGGAGCAGCCCGCACCTGCGCCAGCGCCAGCGCCTGAACCTCCTGGATGCTCTGACTGCCACACACACCGCAAGCCGACGCCTGTGCGGTGACGGTGTCGCCGCGGTCCGCGGGCTCCTTTGCCGGCGGGGCGTGCAGCGCGATGGTGACGACGTTGTAGCGCTCCTCCGCAGAGAGGTCCGCGTCGGTGCAGTAGCCGGCGGAGGCGAGCCCGCCAGCCGGAAGCAGTCCTTCGGAGCTCAGCAGGCCGACCGCGAGCTCGAAGTCGTTGCCGGGGGTTCGCATCGTGACGGCAACCCGACGGTCGGAGACGCCGGGCCAGCGCAGGCGCACCTCCAGAGGCTCTTCGGTCGCGAGCCGGTCCTCGCGCGCACGGCGTACGCCGTCGGCGTACTCGGTGACGCGGACGCGGACGCTGGGTCCCGGTCGGCGGTCGAACTGCACCGCTGCAGCGTACTTCTCACTGGCGGCGGGGGGTGGCCCTATGTGCGGGCCGGTCTGCGGGCCAGACTCGACTCGTGATCCGATGACGCGCAGGTGGACGGTGGGCCTTCCGTAGAATCACCGGACGTCGACCGGACGGAGAGCTGGGCGGCGGGAGGACAGGAGAGTCGTCGATGCCGCACGTGCCCGGAACGCGCGCCGCGAAACGCGTGGTCCTGGAGTGCGTCGGCTGGATCCTGGTCGTAGCCGGGATCGCTGCACTGATCCTTCCTGGCCCGGGTCTGCTGATGCTCTTCGGCGGCATGGTGATCTTGTCGCAGCAGTACGACTGGGTCGAACGGCGACTCCGGCCCGTCGAGGAGCGGGCGTGGAAGACCGCCGCAGACAGCGTCCAGACCTGGCCGAGGGTCGTGGTCTCGACCTTCGGAGCACTGTGGATCATGGCAACCGGCGCGGTCTGGTTGATCCGACCGCCGGCCCCGGACTGGTGGCCCTTTGCGGATCGGTGGTGGCTGCTGGGCGGCTGGCCGACAGGGCTGACACTCGTGATCTCCGGACTGATCGCGCTGGGGTTGATCGGCTACAGCTTCCGCCGGTTCCGCGGCGTCCAGGACACTGCAACAGCAGCGGCCAAGGTTGCGGCCGAGGACTGATCTGTCCGGCCGACCTGTACGCCGCTGCTCTCTGAGGTCGACGTGACGGCAATACCAGCGGCTATACTGTGTTTATGGCCAAAGTGATGATCTCTCTGCCCGATGAGTTGCTGGCCGAGTTGGACGCAGAGGTCAAGCACCGCGCCACGAGCCGGAGCGCACTCCTGGCCCTGGCCGCGAGGCGTGAGCTCGACCGTCGCGACCCGGACGATGTCATAGCCGCGATCGAACGCTCCGAGCGTCGATTCCGAGATGCCGGGGGGTTCGCGTCGGAGGATCTCGTGCGAGCTGACCGTGACGGCCGCCTGTGACCCGTCTGTTGGTGGACACGTCGGTCCTGATCAAGTGGTTCCACGCTGAGGGGGAGAGCGAACTCGCCGAGGCGCGGGCGATCCGCCAGGCGCATGTTCGTGGAGACGTCAACGCTCACGTCATGGATCTTGGGGTCTACGAAGTCGGCAACGTGTTGGCGCGTGCGTTGAGATGGCAGGCGATCGAGGTTGCTTCGCAGCTCGACGATCTGATGGCGATTCTCGGCCCGCCGCTGGCGATGGCGCACGACTGGCTGCTTCAGGCGGCAATCCTGGCTGAGACACATGACCTGTCGTTCTATGACGCGAGCTGGGCTGCTGCTAGCGCAGCACTGAAGATTCCGCTCGTCTCTGCCGATCGAGCATTGATAGCGGCTGGTCTGGCGCGGTCGCCGACCCAGGTGGCAGCTCAGCTGCAGCTCTGAGGGAAGCGTCGGCGATAGTGGGCAGCCTGCATATCAAGTCGGTGTGCATGCCGTCGTTCGACGAGGTCTGCGGGCAGTGCTGCCTTTCGATGCTGCCGGGGCTGCTCCGGTCGACGCTCCTGATGTTCTTCCGGCGCAATTGAGGATCCGCGGAATGTAACGCGCCGACACGTCAGGGGTGGAAGCACTTCTTGAGGAGGCGACATGAACCGGACCGACAGTACGCAGCACTGGCCTGAGCATTATGGCGACGCTATCCGCGACGCCGCGCCGCAGGTGCCCGAGTTCACAGCTCGTGAGCGTGTGGAGCTGTGGCAACGGATCGCGGACACCCCGTCGGCGACGAGGGGGCGCCCCTCGCGATGGAAGGGTGTCGTCGCCGGGGTGGTCGTGGCCGGAACGGTCGGAGTCGCTGGTGCCGCCACGGCGGGCGTGTTCAGTGCTCACACCGGACGTGGCCCGGCCGACGCCGAAGACGTCGAACTCGGAGGGCCTGGAGAACGGCTCGATCCTGCTGCTCCGGACTTCGCGACGGTCCTCGACGAGGTCACGACTGACATCCAGTTTCCGTCGAGCCAAGCTCGCGACCAGGCGCTGTCGTGGGAGGTCAGGGACCAATACTCCGACGCGCCGCTTAGCGAGCGAGCAATGGTGTCCACAGGCGCGCTCCGCCTGTGGATGTCGGGTCATGCCCTTTGTTCGTGGAGCAACACGTGGGCCGTCGCTCTGCGCACGGGCGACGTTGTCACTGAAGCGCACGCCACAGAGATGATCCTCGGGGCGCGAAGCTGGCCGTCGATCACGGACACCGACCCAGATCTGGCGAACGAGTCGGAGTTCGCGTGGTTGCCGGACCTGGAACGAGCCATTCGCGCTGATGACCCTGAAGCGGCCAAGGACGCGCTCTTCCCGCATAGCGCGTGCATGCCGGGTCTCGCCCCTGAGCTCGGGCTCGGTAAGAGGTGACAAGGACGAGGGCCTCCCGTGCCGACGTAGAGGAGTTGTATCACCGCCATGCAGGGGAGATCCGTGGCTATCTCTATCGCCGCGCAGGGCGGGCAGGGGCGGACCTTCTCGGCGAAGTCTTCGTCGTGGCGCTCCGGCGCATGGACGACCTCCCCGAGCCTGCTTTACGGCGCGCTTGGCTGTTCAGCACAGCGCGGCGACTGATGCTCGCGGACGTGCGGTCCAATAGGCGGCGACGGCTCGCCGAGGACGAGCACGCCCGGTTCCTTGAACCGGCGGCACCCAAGTCGAGCGGTGACGACTCCACGTGGATCCCGGCAGTACGTGAAGCCTTGGCTTCGCTCAGTGAAACGGATCAGGAGTTGATTCGACTCACCGAATGGGAGCAACTCCAGATCAACGAAGCTGCCGTGGTCCTTGGCATACGGCCCGGCACGGCCAGGGTGCGGCTGCATCGCGCACGCCGCGCCTTGGCCAGTCACTCAGCGCTCCAGGGCCAGCTCGGACCGCCACCTGATCATCAGGTCCTGGAAACCTCTGGTCACTCGGAGGAGGGGCTGCAGCGGACGATCCAACGGAGTTGACATAATGTGCATTATCGGCGCTGACACGGAGTCAGGATGGGCCGCTACGCCTGAGTCGGTGATGAGTGACAGCCAAGTAGTTCAGTAGGACAGGCAATAGTTCAGTAAATGACAAACGTCGTTCAGTGGGGGTCGAAGATGCCTGCGGCATCAGAGTGTGCCACCAGAACCATCGTTCACCACGAGCCGCACCCGCTCGAAGTCGTCGACGGCGTACACGTCGATCCCCAGCCGCCGTCGGACGGCTGCGTCGACCCGCTGGACCGAGCCGAGGATCGACTCCGGCACCACGATGGCGTAGCGGGTCGCATGGTCGGTCAGGTCGATCGAGCGCAGGATCTGGCCGTAGAGGGTGTCCACGTCCGTGCCGACCGAGCCAGTGTGGCCCTTCACCTCCGCGACGAGCCGTTCGGCGCCCCGACGGGCGCGTACGTCGACCTCGCGTGGGCCCGTCGGCAGCACCGTCCAGTCCTGCTCGATGAGCCAGCGCTTGAACGCGACGGTCGCGGTCGCTTCGGACATCACAGGGGCACCGCTCGCGCTACTTCCGGGTGAGTCGCACGATGAGTACGACCAGCAGCACCAGGAAGGTCATGAACCCTCCCAGCACCAGCATGATGAGCAAGAGTTCGGTCGGCCCGATGTTCCCCATGGCATCCCCCGTCGTTCGTGGTGTAAGCGATCTTGGCAGCCAGATCGGGGCGGCTACACGCTCAGATCTACTGTCAATCCGCTGTCGTTACCTGTCATTCCGGGTGTCCGCCGTCAGTCGGGATGGGGCCCTACGTCGGGATGAGAGTCGCACTCTCTGCGTGTCCCGCTGCGAGTGCTTGATCGAATGTCGCGAGGTGTCCCTGTCGGCTACGAGCCAAAGCTGCGAGATAGGTGTCAGTGACCTCACGGTGACCGCGGATCGCGGAGAAATCAACGTCGACGTACGAGATCGAGTCTGGCCAGAACTCGCAGCGCTCGGCTGAACGCACGCCGGCGATGATCGCGCGGGCGGTGTCGCCGGACTCTCCCATGCGCAACAGGAATCGGATCAACGCGCCTTCGACAATCGGACAGACTGCAAATCGGCGCACAGAAGCGAGCCAGGCCGTCGCGGGCTCGTGGTGCTCGTGCTCGGCCACGGTCAGGGCGATGAGAACGTTGGCGTCGAGCAAGTACGTCGACATCAGTCGTCGAGCGCGTCGGCGACGTCGTCGGCCGTGATCCGGCGGCCGATCGAGAGCACCGGCAGCCCGGTCCTGTGGTCCGTCCGTACAGTCACCGGCTCATCGATCTGTGCCAGGCCGCGCACGGTCAGGTCGGCGATCACTGCGGAGAGGGACTCTCCCCGCCGCTCGGCGATCTCGCGGGCGCGACGGTGCACAGCTGGCGGGAGGTCCACGGTAGTTCTCATGACAGCATCATAGGTGATGCGCACACGATGCGTAGGATCCAGGAGTGGTCCGAGATGGGTGACCGAGGTCCTGCGGCCGCCCGATCTGTACCAGACTTCCACAGGTCCTGCTCCTCTCGTGCCCGACCTTCGGCCTAGCGTCGTCGGCATGGCATCTACGTCGTTTCGCATCGCGGGTCTCGCAGCCGTCTTGGCCGGGTTGTTCGTCTTCTATGTCAGCGGCGCCCTGGGGATCGTCGGCGCCGGTCATCGCGCCGACCTGCTGTTCCTGGCTGCGCCCGTCGTCGGTCTCGTCGTGGCACTCGGGTTCGGCTTTCGCGCCCGGGGCCTGGCAGTGGGGATGGCGGTGGCAGCCGCGGTGACGGTTCTCGTCGGCCTGGGCGCGATCACGGCAGGCCTGCACCGCGTCGACGGTGCCTCCGTCGCCGAGATCCTGGGCCTCAGTGTCATGTTCGCCGCACTGTGGGCCTCGTCGTCATGGCTCTACTCGCGAGCAGCGGACCAGCGGGTGGGCCTTCAGCCACCACACGACTGAAAACCCACCCGCAGACTGGTCTCGACAAGCTCTACCGGCGGTGTCACAAGCTCGACCAGCGGCACTCATGCCCCGACGTACGCCGCCAAGTGCTCGCCGGTGAGGGTGGATCGAGAGGCGACCAGGTCGGCCGGCGTGCCCTCGAAGACCACTCGCCCGCCGTCGTGTCCAGCGCCCGGGCCGATGTCGATGATCCAGTCGGCATGGGCCATGACGGCCTGGTGGTGCTCGATGACCAGCACCGACAGTCCGGAGTCCACCAGTCTGTCGAGCAGCCCCAGCAGGTGGTCGACGTCGGCCAGATGCAAGCCGGTGGTCGGCTCGTCGAGGACGTAGATCGACCCCTTGTCCGCCATCCTCGTGGCCAGCTTGAGCCGCTGACGTTCGCCTCCGGACAGCGTCGTCAACGGCTGCCCCAAAGTGAGGTAGCCCAGGCCGACGTCGGCGAGCCGGTCGAGGATCTTGTGGGCGGCGGGGGTGCGCGCCTCTCCGTCGCTGAAGAACGCCTCCGCTTCGGCGACGGGCATCGTCAGCACCTCGGCGATGTCCCGCCCGCCGAGCTTGTACTCCAGCACCGCGGCCTGGAACCGTCGGCCCTCGCACTCCTCGCACACCGACTCCACCGTCGCCATCGGGCCCAGCTCGGTGAAGATCACCCCGGCGCCGCCGCAGACCGTGCAGGCCCCCTCGGAGTTCGAGCTGAACAGCGCCGGCTTGACGCCGTTCGCTTTGGCGAACGCCTTGCGGATCGGCTCCAGGAGGCCGGTGTACGTCGCGGGGTTGCTTCGGCGCGACCCGCGGATCGCGCCCTGGTCGATCACGACCACGCCTTCGCGGTCGGCGACCGAGCCGTTGACCAGCGAGCTCTTGCCCGAGCCGGCGACACCCGTGATCACGCACAACACTCCCAGAGGGATGTCGACGTCGACGGCTCGCAGGTTGTGGGTCGATGCCGCGCGAATCTCGAGGACGCCGGACGACGCGCGGACGGCGGACTTGAGGGTCGCGCGGTCGTCGAGGTGCCGGCCGGTGACGGTGCCGCTCCCCCGCAATCCCTCCACCGTGCCTTCGAAGCAGACGGTGCCGCCCGACGTACCGGCTCCTGGACCGAGATCGACGACATGATCGGCGACCACGATCGTCTCCGGCTTGTGCTCCACCACCAGGACCGTGTTGCCCTTGTCTCTCAGCTGCTGCAGCAGGGTGTTCATCCGAGCGATGTCATGCGGATGCAGCCCGATCGTGGGCTCGTCGAAGACATAGGTGACGTCGGTCAAGGCGGACCCGAGATGCCGGATCATCTTGGTGCGCTGGGCCTCGCCTCCCGACAGCGTGCCCGACGGCCGATCGAGAGACAGGTAACCCAGGCCGATCTCGACGCACGCGTCGACGAGGTGCTTCAGTCCTGCGACCAGCGGTGCCACCGAGGGAGCGTCGAGCTCGCGCATCCAGGCGGCGAGGTCGCTGATCTGCATGGCGCAGAGGTCGGCGATGTTCTTGCCATCGATGCGCGAGGAGAGCGCTGCCTGGCTAAGGCGGGTGCCGTCGCATTCGGGGCAGGTCGTGAAGGTGACGGCTCGTTCCACGAACGCCCGCACATGGGGCTGCATGGCGTCGAGGTCCTTGGACAGCATCGACTTCTGGATCTTCGGGATCAGGCCCTCGTAGGTGATGTTGATGCCGTCGACCTTGATCTTGGTGGGCTCGCGGTAGAGCAGGTCGTGACGTTCCCTCTTCGTGTAGGCCTTGATCGGCTTGTCGACGTCGAAATACCCGGCACCTTTGAAGATGCGGCCGTACCACCCGTCCATGCTGTAGCCCGGGACGGTCAGAGCCCCCTCCTCGAGGGACTTGTCTTCGTCGTACAGCGCGGACAGGTCGAAGTCGTTGACCGAGCCCATCCCTTCGCACCGGGGGCACATGCCGCCCAGTCGTTGGAAGGTGGCCTTCTCGGACTTGGTCTTGGCGCCGCGTTCGACGGTGATGGCGCCGCTGGCACTGACGGTCGGCAGGTTGAAGGAGTACGCGTTCGGAGGCCCGATGTGGGGGTCGCCCAGTCGGCTGAACAGGATGCGCAGCAGCGCGTGGGCGTCGGTGGCCGTGCCGACCGTGGAGCGCGGATTCGCGCCGAGGCGCTCCTGGTCGACGATGATCGCCGAGGTGAGGCCCTCCAATCGGTCGACCTCCGGGCGCGCCAGCGTCGGCATGAATCCCCGCACGAAGGCGCTGTGGGTCTCGTTGATGAGCCGTTGGGACTCCGCGGCGATGGTGTCGAACACCAGCGAGCTCTTGCCCGACCCGGAGACTCCGGTGAACACGGTGAGGCGGCGCTTCGGGATGTCGATGCTGACGTCGCGCAGGTTGTTCTCGTTGGCGCCTCGGACCCGGATCAGATCGTGCGCGTCGGCGGGATGCCCGGACTTCTCGGTCTGCATGCTTCTCCCGCCGGGTCAGCGTCCGGCCGCTCCCAGGAAGGTCCGGAGGGCGCTGACGAACGCATCGGGTTTCTCGGAGTGGATCCAGTGCCCCGCCCCCTTGACCGTGACAAGCACCGTCTTGGGGAACAGTTCACGCATCCGCTTCTCGTACTCCGGGCGAACATATCGGGACTTCTCCCCTGCCAGCCACAACGTGGGTCGAGGGAACTCCGCGTCCAGGTCCGGGAACCCGCCGATCACGTCGAGTTCGGATCGCAGCAAGTCCAGGTTCGCCCGCCAGCGCCACCCGCCGGCGTCGTCCGGGCGCAGGTTCTGCAGCAGGAAGCCTCGGACCCGCGGGTCCGGGATGGGTTCGGAGAGCAGTGCGTCGGCGTCGGATCGTCGCTCGACCGTGCCGAGGTCGAGGGCAGCGAGGCTGTCGAGGAGATGGGCGAACTCCCCCATGTCCTGGTGCGTCACCGGCGAGATGTCGGCCACCACCAGACGGTCGAGAAGGTCGGGGTGGCGGAGCGCGACGATCATCGCGATCTTGCCGCCCATCGAGTGGCCGACGAGATGCACGGGCTCGCCGGCGAAGTGTTCGCGGACGGCATCGGCCACCACGTCGCTCACCACGAGGTAGTCCAGCCTGGTGGTCCAGCGCGACCGACCGTGGTTGGGCAGGTCGACGAGCAGCGAACGGAACTCCGGCTGCATGGCCTTCGCGATCTGCGCGAAGTTTCTGCCCTGGCCGAAGAGCCCATGGAGGAAGACGATGGGCCTGCCGGACTCCCCGACCTGCGTGGAGAAGAGCGATGCGGAGTCGTTCACGGCTCGATCAGGACCTTGATCGCGGTGCGTTCGTCCATCGCGCGATACCCATCGGCTACGCGGTCGAGTGGGAGGTGCAGGTCGAAGACCGGACTGGGATCGAGCCGGCCTGCCAACGTGCGCTCCATGAGATCGGGCAGGTACTTGCGGACCGGTGCCATGCCTCCCGCGATGCCGACATTGCGGCCGAACATGGAGCCGATAGGCAGTTCGACGCCGTGCGGTACGCCGACGAAGCCCACCATCGCGCCCGGTCGGGCCGAGCTCAGCGCCTGCCGCATCGCTCCGTCGGTGCCGACGCACTCGAGCACCGCGTCGGCGCCGATCCCGTCGGTGAGCTCGCGGACGACGGCGACCCCGTCGCGGCCCCGCTCCTCGACGATGTCGGTGGCGCCGAAGAGGCGAGCGACGGTTTGACGCTCGGCGTGGCGGGACATCGCGATGATGCGCTCGGCGCCCATCTCCCGGGCGGCGAGGACACCGCACAGCCCGACCGCACCGTCACCGACCACTGCGACGGTGTCCCCTGCGCTGACGCGCGCGGCGACAGCTGCGTGCCAGCCGGTGGCCATCACGTCGGACAGCGTCAGCAGCGCTGGGATCATCGAGTCGTCGGGCGGCGCCGGAGTGGCTACGAGAGATCCGTCGGCCTGGGTGACCCTGATGTACTCCCCCTGGCCACCTTGGGTGATCGCGACGTTCTGACAGGCCGACTGCATTCCCCGTCGGCAGACCGCGCAGGAGTTGTCGCAGTGGCAGAACGGCACGACGACGAAATCACCGATGCTGACGTGGCGTACGTCGGCGCCGACCTCGGCGACCACGCCCACCGCTTCGTGCCCGATGACCTGCCCGGGCGTGATGTCGTTCTCGCCGCGATAGGGCCACAGGTCGGATCCGCAGATGCATGCCGCCATGACCTGCACGATCGCGTCGGTCGGTGCCTCGAGGACCGGGTCGGGACGCTCCGCGAGGCGGATGTCGCGAGTGCCGTGCAGGGTTGTGACACGCATGACGATCACCCTAGTTGGTTGGGCTTATCTCATATCTGAGATACCGTTTCGGGGTGACTGACGACTACCTCGCGCGCATCGGCATGCTGATCAGAGATGCGCGCGTCCACCGCGGCTGGACCCAGAGCGAGCTCGCCGAGGTGCTCAACACCAGCCAGAGCGCGGTCAACCGGATCGAGCGCGGTCACCAGAACATCACCCTCGAGATGGTCGCCCGCATCGGCGAGGCACTCGACTCCGAGATCGTCTCACTCGGAGCGGGGCCGACCCATCTCCGCGTCACCGGTCCGACCAAGCTGAGCGGCACCATCGATGTGAAGTCGTCCAAGAACGCCGGGGTGGCGCTCCTGTGTGCCTCGCTGCTCAACCGTGGCCGCACCACCCTGCGCAAAGTGGCCCGGATCGAGGAGGTCAACCGGCTCCTCGAGGTCCTGGACAGCCTCGGGGTCAAGACCACGTGGCTCAACGACGACAACGACCTCGAGATCATGCCGCCGGCCGACCTCGACCTCTCGCGCATCGACGTAGAGGCCGCGCGGCGTACTCGTTCGGTGATCATGTTCCTCGGGCCTCTGCTGCATCGCGCCGGAGCCTTCGACCTGCCGTACGCCGGTGGCTGCGACCTCGGCACCCGCACCGTCGAGCCGCACATGGCCGCGCTTCGTCCCTTCGGCCTCGACGTCAAAGCGACCGACGGCATGTACCACGCGCGCGTCGCGCCAGGCTCCTCCCCCGGGCGGCCCATCGTGCTGACCGAGCGCGGCGACACCGTGACCGAGAACGCGCTCATGGCGGCCGCCCTGCACGACGGGATCACGGTGATCCGCAACGCCAGCTCCAACTACATGGTTCAGGACCTGTGCTTCTACTTGGAGCTGCTCGGCGTACGAGTCGACGGCATCGGCACCACGACCCTGACCGTGCACGGCCGTCCCGACATCGACGTCGACGTCGACTACGCACCGTCGGAGGACCCGATCGAGGCGATGTCGCTGCTCGCCGCCGCGATCGTCACCGGCTCGGAGATCACCATCCGACGCGTCCCGATCGAGTTCCTCGAGATCGAGCTGGCGCTGCTCGAGGAGATGGGGTTCCGCTACGACCGCAGCGAGGAGTACCTCGCCGCCAACGGCCAGACCCGGCTCGTCGACCTGACCACCCACGTCTCCGAGCTGCACTCCCCCATCGACAAGATCCACCCGATGCCGTTCCCGGGCCTCAACATCGACAACCTGCCGTTCTTCGCCGTGATCGCGGCAACGGCGGAGGGTCAGACCCTGTTGCACGACTGGGTCTACGAGAACCGCGCGATCTACCTCACAGACCTCAACCGGCTCGGCGCCAACGTCCAGCTGCTCGACCCGCACCGGGTGCGCATCGAAGGTCCGACCCGGTGGTCGGGAGCCGAGATAATGTGCCCGCCGGCGCTGCGGCCCGCAGTCGTGATCCTGCTGGCCATGCTCGCCTGCAAAGGAACGTCGGTGCTGCGGTCGGTGTACGTCATCAACCGGGGCTACGAGGACCTGGCCGCCCGCCTCAACGATCTGGGCGCCTCGATCGAGACCTTCCGCGACATCTGAGGTCTCGACAGGCTCGACCGCCGCTCAGCTGAAGAGCGTCTCGATGAAGGACCGCGCTCGCCGAGGGCTGGGTGGCGGTGCCTTCATGTCCGCGGTGATGCGCGGAAGCGGCTCGGTGTGCGGGCCGGACGGGCGGTGCCAGTCGTTCTCGGCCTCGATGAGGGCGGCCAGGTCAGCGCGCTCGAGGAAGATGCCGTTGCATCCGGAGCACCGCGCCACCTCGACCTCGCCGTGCTGGCGACCGCGCATCGTCTCCTGACAACGAGGGCACGTCATCTCGCTCATGCTTCGACCGTACTCCTGTCGAGGGGCGATACTGCGGCATATGACGGGACGGAGATCGGGTCGAGCCGCGACGCCTCGCACCGGGTTCGCCTACCTCGACGACCCCGTCCGTGACGGCACGATCGTGGCGATGGCCCACCGCGGGGGTGCCCTGCACCCCGACGTGGTCGGTTTCGAGAACACGATGCACGCGTTCGAGGTCGCCGTCGGTCTGGGCTTCCACTACCTGGAGACCGACGTGCACGCCACCAGGGACGGTCACCTCCTGGCGTTCCACGACGCACAGCTCGACCGTGTCACCGACCGTGCCGGCCACGTCGAGGAGCTGACCCGAGCGGATCTGGCCGGCCTGCGGGTGGGCGGTCGCGAGCCGATCCCGTTGCTGACCGACCTGCTCGAAGCGTTTCCCGCAGCCAGGTTCAACATCGACCTCAAAGCCCCCGGCTCGGTGGACTTGATGGCCGACCTGGTGGAGCGGATGCGCCTGCACGACCGCGTGTGCGTGGGCTCGTTCACCGAGCGGTCGTTGCGCCGTTTCCGTTCACGGGTACGCCGCCCGGTCGCGACTGCGCGCGGCATCGCGGCAGTCGCGGTGGACCGCTACGTGCCCGGCGGGATGGTCCTCGGGCGGGTGCTGAGAGATCCGGGGGCGGTCTACCAGGTGCCGGTTCGCTACAAGGGCAGGCCCTTCGTCGACCAGCGCTTCATCGACCGCGCCCATGCGGCCGGGCGTCACGTCCACGCTTGGACCGTGGACGAGCCCGCCGAGATGGAGCGCCTCATCGACATGGGTGTCGACGGTTTGCTCACCGACCGGCCAGACGTGCTGCGCGACGTGCTGGAGCGGCGCGGCCTCTGGTGGCGCTGAAGGTCTGGTGAGATAGGCGCCATGAGCGCTTCTCCCCCGCCCCCGGCCGGCATCGCCGACCTCGGCCCGATCAACCGACGCCGCGAACATCGCGCCTGGTACTGGTACGACTGGGCGAACTCCGCTTTCGCGACGACGATCGCGGGGGTGCTGTTCGCGCCGTACCTGATCGAGATCGCCAAGGCCGACGCCGTCGACAACCGCATCTCGGTGCTGGGGGTGTCGGTCGCGCCCGGTTCGTTGCCGTCCTACGTCATCACGGTCTCGACCCTGCTCGCGGCCTTGCTGCTACCGCTGGTGGGAGCGCTGACCGACCGGACCGCGCGCAAGAAGCAGCTCATGGCGGGGTTCGCCTGGTCGGGCGCTGCAGCGGCCTTCTTGCTGTTCTTCGTCGCCGGCGACAACTGGCAGCTGGGCGCGGGCGCGTTCCTGGTCGCCAACATCCTCTTCGGGGCATCGACCGTCGTCAACGACGCGATCCTCATCGAGATCTCCACCGAGGACGAGCGCGACGCCGTCTCCTCGCGCGGGTGGGCGTTCGGGTACGCCGGGGGCGGGCTGCTGCTCGCACTCAACTTCCTGGTGGTGACCTTCAACGAGCAGCTCGGACTCAGCACCGGCATGGCGGTGCGGCTGTCGATGGCCTCGGCCGCAGTCTGGTGGGCGGCCTTCACGCTCATCCCCTACTTCCGCCTGCGCAACTACGAACCGCGGCACGTGGTGCCGGTCGAGGGCAACATCGTCAAGCAGGGGTTCGGTCAGCTGGCCGAGACCCTGCGGCACATCCGCGGCTACCCGGTGACGCTGACCTTCCTGGTCGCCTACCTCTTCTTCAACGACGGCATCCAGACCGTGATCGCCTCGGCTTCCACGTTCGGCGTCGAGGAGCTGGGGTTCGAGACCGGCACCGTGCTCGCGGTCTACCTCGTGGTCCAGTTCGTCGCGGTGTTCGGCGCACTCGGTTTCGGGCGGCTTGCGGGGCGCCTCGGCGCCAAGCGCGTCATCTTGGGCGGGATCGTGCTGTGGATGTGCATCGTCACGGTGGCGCTGTTCGTGCCCGCCGAGTCGTTCGTTCCGTTCCTGCTGCTCGGCGTGGCGATCGGCATCGTCTTGGGCGGCACCCAGGCCCTGGCCCGATCCTACTTCAGCCTGCTGATCCCCCGCGGGTTCGAGGCGGAGTACTTCAGCTTCTACCACGCAATGGAACGCGGCACGTCGTGGTTCGGTACCCTCGTGTTCGGACTCGTGTTCCAGCTGACGGGGTCCTACCGACCTGCCATCTTCGCTCTGATCGGATTCTTCGTCATCGGAGGACTGATCCTGCTGAAGGTCGACACCGTCCGGGGGATCCGCGAGGCCGGGAACGACGTGCCGGCCGTGGTCTGATCCGCTCGTCGTGCGTGTGTGAAGTCACGAGGACCGGGCACCCTGATCGCGTGCTGCATCCGGGAACAGCGGCGGGCCAGCGGGAACAACGGCAGTGCCGGACGCGTTCCACCAGAGCACACAGACAGCGCAGAGCAAGCGGAGGTTGACACGGATGGCTGAGCGGACACTACGAGGGGCTCGCCTGGGTGGCCAGAGCTTCGAAGACGAGCGCGGCATCGAGTTCGCCGCTCGCCAGCGAATCGTCTACGACTGCGCCCAGGGTCACGAGTTCGAAATCCCGATGTCGGTCGAGGCCGAGGTGCCTGCGCTGTGGGAGTGCCCCCGCTGCGGGGCCGAGTCTCTGCGTCGCGACACCGAGCGTCCCGAGCCCAAGGCGGAGAAGCCGGCCCGCACCCACTGGGACATGCTGCTCGAGCGCCGTTCGGTCAAGGAGCTCGAAGAGATCCTCGCCGAGCGCGTGGCGCTGTTGCGCAGCGGCCAGATCGGGCCCGCGCACCTGCACCGGTCCAACAAGTCGAAGTCGGCCTGACGCCCCTCGACTACGAGTCGTCGATCACCTCGCCCCGGACCACGTCAGGTCCGGGGCTTGGTCGTTGTCCTCCTGCCGGCCCGCGCTCGGCGTACCCGGTCCCCGTGCGTGGCGCGGACAGCAAACGTCGCTTGAGGACCCGGGCCAACCCGCGGCGAGCCCAGGGCCGGGTGGCCGGCAGGATGAAGACGATCCCCAGCACGTCGCTGACGAAGCCCGGAGTCACCAGCAGCGTGCCGCCGATCAAGATCAGCGCCCCGTCCGCCAGCTCGGTGGCCGGCATCCGCCCTGACCCCAGGGCCTGGGTGAGTGCGCGCCAGGCGCGGCCACCCTCCCGCTTGATGAGGTATGACCCGGCGACCGCGACCGCGATGACGATGAGGACGGTCCACCACGCGCCGATCACCTGGCCCAGTTGGACCAGCAGGTAGATCTCGACGATGGGCAGGACCAAGAACAGCAGCGCCAGCACCCACCACGGCACCCGGCGGCGCATCAGCGGGCCGACCTGGCCTGGACGCGTCGGCGCCAGCGGTTGCGGCGCTCCTCCACGCCCCATGCGGTGATGCGGCGCAACGACTCGATCGCCACCGAGCCGTCCATCTTCGACTCCCCGCGCTCACGCTCCAGGAACTCGATCGGCACCTCGCGCACCACGAGGCCGGCATTGAGCGTGCGCACCGTCAGGTCGGTCTGGAAGCAGTACCCGACCGATTCGACGCTGCCGAGGTCGATGCTGCGCAGCGTCTCCGCGCGGAAGAGCCGAAAGCCGGCAGTGATGTCACGCACCGGGATGTCGAGCAGAACGCGGGCGTAGAGGTTGCCGCCGACCGAGAGCGCCTTGCGGAACGGGCTCCAGTTGACGACGCTGCCGCCGGGGACCCAACGCGAGCCGATGACCAAGTCGGCGCCGGCGATGGCCTCGACGAGACGAGGAAGCTGTTCGGGTTGGTGGGAGCCGTCGGCGTCCATCTCGCCGATGAGCTCGTAGCCGCTCTCCAAGGCCACCGAGAACCCGTGGAGGTACGCCGCTCCGAGTCCCGCCTTCTGCGTCCGGTGCACCACGGTGACCCGGGGGTCGGCGGCGGCCAACTCGTCGGCGATGCGGCCCGTGCCGTCGGGAGAGCCGTCGTCGACGACCATGACATCGGTCTGCGGGACCGCGGCGAGGGCCCGCTCGACGATCCAGGCGAGGTTCTCCGCCTCGTTGTAGGTCGGGATCACCATGACCATCCGGTTGCCCGCGCCAGCAGGCTCTCGCTCAGGGTCGTGGCTCATGTGGCTGCTCCGGTCGCGTCCGAGGGGGCTGTCAGGATACGGCCGGGTCCGGCGCCTGCGGGCTGGGACGCCGGCATGGGTGTGCCGCCCGTGTCGTTGCCCTTCCGACGGTGGCGGGCCGACACGCCGACCACCACGGCAGCGCCGGCGATCGCAAGCAGTGCCAGGTCGATCCAGCGGCCCAGCGATGTGGCCGGAGTGGCGCCCTCCAGCAACGGCAGGTCGGCCTCGAGCACGACGGTCTTGCGCGGCGCCGCGCGCTCGGTCACCGAACCGTCCGGGGCGACGATCCCCGAGATGCCGTTGGTGGCGATGACCACCACGTGCCGGCCGGTCTCCAGGGCGCGGAGCCGGGCGATGGCGAACTGCTGCTCCACCTGGCCGGTGCCCATGTAGGTGGCGTTGTTGGTCTGGACGACCAGGAGCTCGGCGCCGAGGGCGGTGACGTCACGCACGACGTCGTCGTAGGCGACCTCGAAGCAGATGACGTCGCCGATCACCGCCCCGCCGAACTCGAGCAGCCCTGGCTCGGTGCCGGGCACCATGTCGCGCGGGATCTGGTCGAGTCGCTCGAACAGCTTGGCGAGCTGGGCGCGCATGGGGATGTACTCCCCGAACGGCACCGGATGGGTCTTGGAGTAGCTGTCGGACGGCCCCGTGCCCGGTTCCCAGACGATGCCCTGGTTGAGCACGTCCATGGGCTGCTCCCCCGCCACCATCGCGCCGACGAGCACCGGGACGCCGACCGCGTCGACCGCGCGTTGGATGTCGGCGTAGACGCTGGGGTCCGCGTATGGGTCGATGTCGGTGGAGTTCTCCGGCCACAGCACGAGATCGGGAGGCACGGTGCGCCCGGCTGCGATGCGCGCGCCCAGGTCGAGCGTGGCCGCGACGTGGTTGTCGAGCACGGCCCGGCGCTCCGCGAACGCGTCCATGCCCTCACCGGGGACGTTGCCCTGGACCGCAGCCACGCGGACCTCCCCCACGACCTGCGTGTGGTCCTCCACGGGCACCACGAGCGTGGCCAGCGCGGGTGCAGCGGCCAGGGCCAGGACGGCGACCGAGCCGGCCACGCGGCGTACGGCGGGGCGAGGGGAGGCGGGCGCCAGGACGGCCCACGCCACCGTGCTCCCGAGCAGCGCGACGATGAAGGTCGTCCCGGAGGCGCCGACCCAGGTCATCGCCGAGGACAGAGGCGTGTCGATGGTGGCAAAGGCCAGGCGACCCCAGGGGAAGCCACCCCAGGGGAACACCGAGCGGGCCAGCTCCACCGCGACCCAGCAGGCCGCCGCCCACACCGGCCAGACGGGCAGCCTCGCCACGACCGCCAGGGCGACTCCCAGGAGCGCGAAGAAGGCCCCCTCCAGGAGCGAGAGCCCGATCCAAGCGTCGACGCCGATCACCTGCAACCACGGCAGCAGGACCGCCATGAAGGTGGCGCCGTAGAGCAGACCCACCAGTGCTGCGTATCGAGCAGTGAGCCCATGCGCCGCCCACGTCAACGCAGCGACGCCGAGTGGGAGGAGGAGCGGCCACGCCACCGGTTCGAAGGACTAC
>JBHWSH010000024.1:0-3068 GCA_043427135.1 Marmoricola sp.
TCCAGCACATGGCCTTCGCCCTCGACTGGATCCGCCCGCCGCGGCACATGAACCAGACGGCGTACTGGTACGTCAACACGAGCCAGTACCGCTACGACACCTTCACCGCCGAGGAGGTCAACGGCAGCACCGGCGTCTTCGAGGGCAAGAGCACGATGGACCTGCTCGCCCAGTCGGTGCGGCTCGGCTGGACCCCGTCGTACCCGCAGTTCGACCGCAGCTCGCTCTCGGTCGCGGAC
Source organism: Marmoricola sp. (assembly GCA_043427135.1). GTDB lineage: Bacteria > Actinomycetota > Actinomycetes > Propionibacteriales > Nocardioidaceae > Marmoricola_A. Next base: position 240 of record JBHWSH010000024.1, read on the forward strand.
GAGGCGGAGGCGGCCGGCCTGCCGGTCGGCGAGTACGTGGCGAAGGCCCTCAAGGAGGGCAGCCTGAAGTTCGCCATCGAGGACCCGGAGCACGAGGAGAACCACCCGCGGATCCTGTCGCTGTGGCGGGCCAACCTCTTCGGCTCCTCCGCGAAGGGCAACGAGTACTTCCTCAAGCACCTCCTCGGCACCGACAACGCCGTCAAGGCCCGCCAGGCCGAGCCGGTGATGCGGCCGGAGGGCATCGCCTGGCCCGAGGAGGCCCCCGAGGGCAAGCTCGACCTGCTCCTCACCCTCGACTTCCGGATGACGAGCTCGACGCTCCTCTCCGACGTCGTCCTCCCGGCGGCCACGTGGTACGAGAAGCACGACATCAACACCACGGACATGCACCCCTTCGTCCACTCCTTCAACCCGGCGATCGCACCGCCGTGGCAGTCCAAGAGCGACTGGGAGACGTGGAAGGTCATCGCCAAGCGCTTCTCGGAGCTCGCGGCCGACCACCTCGGGACGCGTAAGGACGTCGTCGCCAAGCCGCTGTGGCACGACACCCCCGAGGCCATGGCGACCGTCCACGGCCGCGTCCTGGACTGGAAGAAGGGCGAGTGCGAGCCGGTCCCCGGGAAGACCCTCCCGGTGCTCGCCGAGGTCACCCGCGACTACGCCTCGGTCTACGACAAGATGACCGCCATCGGCCCCCTCATGGAGAAGGTCGGCATGCTCACCAAGGGCGTCAAGTACGACGTCCAGCGCGAGATGGACATCCTGCGGCGCCACAACGGCACGGTCCGCGGCGGTGCCGCCGACGGGCAGCCGGCCATGGAGACCGACATCCACGTCGCCGACGCGATCATGCACCTCTCCGGCGTGAGCAACGGGCATCTCGCCACCCAGGGCTTCACGTTCCTCGAGGAGCGGACCGGCACCCAGCTGCACGACCTGTCGGCCGAGCACGAGGGCAAGCAGATCACCTTCAAGGACACCCAGGCCGCGCCGGTGCCGGTCATCACGAGCCCGGAGTGGTCGGGCAGCGAGTCCGGCGGGCGCCGCTACTCCCCCTTCACGATCAACATCGAGCGGCACAAGCCCTTCCATACCCTCACCGGCCGGCAGCAGTTCTACGTCGACCACGACTGGATGATCGGGATGGGCGAGGCGCTGCCGACCTACCGTCCGCCGCTCAACATGACCCGCCTCTTCGGCGAGACACCGATCGGCGAGACCACCGAGCTCGGGGTGTCGGTGCGTTACCTCACCCCGCACAACAAGTGGTCGATCCACTCGGAGTACCAGGACAACCTCTTCATGCTCAGCCTGAGCCGGGGCGGCCAGACCGTCTGGATGTCCGACGTCGACGCCGCGAAGATCGGGGTCAAGGACAACGACTGGATCGAGGCGGTCAACCGCAACGGTGTCGTCGCCGCCCGCGCGGTCGTCAGCCACCGGATGCCCGAGGGCACGGTCTACATGCACCACGCGCAGGACCGGCTCATCGACGTCCCCCTCACCGAGACCGACAAGAGGCGCGGCGGCATCCACAACTCGCTGACCCGCATCCTCGTCAAGCCGAGCCACATCATCGGCGGCTACGCCCAGCTGTCGTACTTCTTCAACTACATCGGCCCGACGGGCAACAACCGAGACGAAGTGACGATGATCCGCCGCCGCACCAACCAGAACGTGGAGTACTGACATGCGCGTCATGGCACAGATGGCCATGGTCATGAACCTCGACAAGTGCATCGGGTGCCACACGTGCTCGGTCACCTGCAAGCAGGCATGGACCAACCGGGCCGGCACCGAGTACGTGTGGTTCAACAACGTCGAGACCCGACCGGGGCTGGGCTACCCCCGCGGCTACGAGGACCAGGACGAGTGGAAGGGCGGCTGGGAGCGCGGCTCCAACGGGCGACTCAAGCTCAAGGCCGGCGGGCGTCTGAGCAAGCTGCTCAACATCTTCAGCAACCCGAATATGCCGAGCATCCAGGACTACTACGAGCCCTGGACCTACGACTACGAGACGCTGCTCAACGCCCCGGCGCAGAAGACCTTCCCCGTCGCGCAGCCGTACTCGCTCATCTCCGGCAAGAAGATGAACGTCTCGTGGTCGGCGAACTGGGACGACGACCTCGGCGGCTCGATGGAGCACGCCGTCAAGGACCCGATGCTCAAGGGCATCGAGGACAAGGTGAAGTTCGAGTTCGACCAGACCTTCATGTTCTACCTGCCGCGGATCTGCGAGCACTGCCTCAACCCGAGCTGCGCGGCGTCCTGCCCCTCCGGCGCGATCTACAAGCGCTCCGAGGACGGCATCGTCCTTGTCGACCAGGACAAGTGCCGCGGCTGGCGCATGTGCGTCACGGGCTGCCCGTACAAGAAGGTCTACTTCAACCACAAGACCGGCAAGGCCGAGAAGTGCACCTTCTGCTACCCGCGCATCGAGGTCGGGATCCCGACCGTGTGCGCGGAGACCTGCGTCGGCCGGCTGCGCTACATCGGGATCATGCTCTACGACGCCGACGCCGTGCTCGACGCGGCCTCGGTGGAGGACGACCACGAGCTCTACGAGGCGCAGCGCTCGGTCTTCCTCGACCCCTTCGACCCCGAGGTCCAGCGGGCCGCCGAGGCCGAGGGCATCCCCGGTGACTGGATCGAGGCGGCGAAGAAGTCCCCCGTGCGGCGGCTCATCATGGACTACAAGGTCGCCCTCCCGCTCCACCCGGAGTACCGGACGATGCCGATGGTCTGGTACATCCCGCCGCTCTCCCCCGTCGTCGACGTCATCCAGGAGACCGGGCACGACGGCGAGGACAAGGACAACCTCTTCGC
>JBHWSH010000025.1:0-10404 GCA_043427135.1 Marmoricola sp.
AGGCCCGTGTAGCCCTGGGTCTCCTCCTCCCAATGGTCGAGGTCCCGTGCAAGCAACGACCTCGCGCGTCGCTGATCGATACCGGGCGCGTCGGTGAGGCGCCAGCCGGCGGGTCGGAGGTCGGCGCCGAGACCACTGAGGATGGCCACCGCGCGGCCGATCATGTTCGCGTGCGCGCCGCGGCCGGGAACCTCCGGCAAGTACGGCAGGTCGGGCAACTCACCGAGGACGATCCGCACCGCCTCGTCGAAGTCGCGCTGCTCGGTCCCCGGATGCGATCCAATTCCCGTCGCCAGGGTCACCGGCGCGCACCAGCCAACACAGCTGATCGGTCAGTGGCAGCGATCGTGCACGAGCCGACCACTCGGGTGCCGTCGTACACGACTGCGGTCTGGCCGGGGGCGATGCCTTGGGCCGGGTCGAGGAGCTCGATGCGTACGCCGTCGCCGTCCACCGTGACGACCGCGCGGTGCTCGTCGCCGTGAGCCCGCAGTTGGACCGTGCATTCGAGTGGCTCGGCCGGCGCCGTGGCACACCAGCGCGGGCGGATGCCGTCGATGACGTCGATCGTCAGGGCTTCGCGCGGGCCGACGGTCACCGTGCCGGAAACCGGCTCAATGTCGAGCACGTAGCGCGGCTGCCCGTCAGCAGCAGGGGTGCCGATACGCAGTCCGCGACGCTGCCCGATCGTGTAGCGGTAGGCGCCCTCGTGCTCGCCCAGGACGTCGCCGCTCTCGTGATCGATGAACGTGCCGGACGCGGGTCCGAGTTTCTCCCCAAGCCAGCCGCCGGTGTCGCCGTCGCTGATGAAGCAGATGTCGTGGCTGTCCGGCTTGTCTGCGACGAGCAGGCCGCGCTCGGCGGCCTCGCGGCGTACGTCTGGCTTGCGGGAGTCGCCCAGCGGGAACAGCGAGTGCCGCAGTTGCTCCTGGGTCAGGACGCCGAGGACGTAGGACTGGTCCTTGGCCATGTCGTCGGCGCGGTGGAGCTCGTAGATGGTCTCGACAGGCTCGACCGGCGAAGACCGCTCGACCGGCGAGGACGCCATCTTGGTTTCGAGACGGGCTCGTTCCTCGCCCTCCTCAACCAGCGATGCCGGGGTCTCGACAGGCTCGACCAGCTTGAGTTTGGCGTAGTGGCCGGTGGCGACGGCGTCGAAGCCGAGGGCCAGCGCGCGGTCGAGGACAGCGGCGAACTTGATCTTCTCGTTGCAGCGCAAGCACGGGTTGGGGGTGCGGCCGGCGAGGTACTCGTCCTGGAAGTCCTGCACTACATCCGCCGCGAACTGATCGCTCAGATCCCATACGTAGAAAGGAATCCCGATGATGTCGGCCGCACGCCGCGCATCGTTGGAGTCCTCGATCGAGCAGCACCCCCGCGCGCCCGTGCGGTAGGACTGCGGGTTGCGCGACAGCGCGAGATGGATGCCGGTGACCTCGTGGCCGGCGTCGACCGCGCGGGCAGCCGCGACAGCCGAGTCGACCCCGCCGGACATAGCGGCGATGACCCTCATCGGGCAGCCCTCGCGCGCTCGACGGCGGGGCCGATCGCGTCGACAGCGGCTTCGACGTCGGCCCGGGTGCTGGTGTGCCCGAGCGTGAACCGCAACGAACTGCGAGCTTCCTCGGCATCGCGGCCCATCGCAAGCAGCACGTGGCTGGGCTGGGGTACGCCGGCCGAACACGCCGACCCGGTCGAGCACTCGACACCGCCATGGTCCAGCAACATCAGCAACGAGTCGCCCTCGCACCCAGGGAAACTCAGATGCGCATGCCCCGGCAGCAGGTCCGCGCCGTTCAACCGCGCATCGGGAATCGCGGCGCGTACGCCGGCGACCAGTTCGTCGCGCAGCCCGGCCAACCGCTCGGCCGTCTCCACCTGCACCTTGACCGCCGCCTCCACCGCCACGGCAAACGCGGCGATCGCCGGCACGTCGAGCGTGCCCGACCGCACCTGCCGCTCCTGCCCGCCGCCGTGCAGCAGCGGCACCGGCGCCAGCTCACGGCGTACGACGAGCGCGCCCACTCCTAGCGGACCGCCGAGCTTGTGCCCGGTGACCGTGAGGGCGTCCACGCCGCTGGCCGCGAACCCGACAGGCGCGCGCCCGATCGCCTGGACGGCGTCGGTGTGCAGGGGAATGCCATGCGAGTGGGCGATCTCGACGACTTCGGGCACGGGCTGCAAGGTGCCGATCTCGTTGTTGGCCCACATGACCGTGATGAGCGCGACGGACTCAGGGTCGCGCTCGATCGAGGTGCGGAGGGCGTCGATGTCGAGACGACCGGTTTCGTCGACGGGCAGCAGCTCGACCTCGGCGCCCTGCTCAGCCAGCCACTCGAGCGGGTCGAGGACTGCATGGTGCTCGACCGCGGTCGATAGGATGCGGGTGCGCCGCGGGTCCTCGGCGCGGCGGGCCCAGTACAGACCCTTGACCGCGAGGTTGTCGGACTCGGTGCCTCCCGAGGTGAAGACGACCTCGGCGGGCCGCGCGTCCAGCGCCGCGGCGATGCGTTCGCGCGACTCCTCGATCACGCGACGCGCGGCGCGCCCGGAGCCGTGCAGGCTGCTGGCGTTGCCGGTGTGGCGCAGCTGCTCGGTCATCGCCTCCACGGCCTCGGGCAGCATCGGCGTGCTGGCCGCGTGGTCGAGGTAGACGGAGCGTCGGGAGGGGTCGGTCATCGCGTCTCCCAGGGTACGGCGGGGTCTCGACTGGCTCGAACGGCGACCGACCTTCAGCGACTGAGGGTGGTTTCGAGACGGCTCGCCTAGCGGCTCGCCTCCTCAACCACCAAGATTGGACTCGCCTCTTCAACCACCACGATTGGCTCGACCGGGGGTCTCGACGAGCTCGACCGCCGGATCCGCGGCTACCCCTTGGGGCGGCGGACTTCTGGGGCCTTCACCATCAGCAGGTCGAACTCGATGATGCGCATCGTCTTGGGGTCGCGCGAGACCGCGAACATCCCGACGGTCTCGAAGCCCGCCTCCTCGTAGACCCCCAGCTGCTCCTGCATCCGCGGCATCCCGTCGTAGATCGGCAGCGCCGCCACCTCTGACTGCATCGCCACCGCGGACGCCAGCGCGGACCCCGCACCCCGGAACACCTCGAGGTCGAACCCCTGGGTGTCGAGCTTGAGGTACGCCCGAGCCGGCCGGTCCGCGGTCAGCTCGGCGAAGACGCCGTCCAGCCGGCGGATCTCGATCGTCTCCACGCGCGTCTCGGCCAGCTTGTCCGACCAGTCCTTGCCGAAGTCGCTGGCCGACAGCATCGAGCTCATCGTGCCCGGCGTCGTGTTGATCTCCGCGGTGCCGTCCCCAGCCCCCAGCGCGTAGTTGCGCACCTCCCACAGCGGGTCCCCCGCCGCCGCACGGCTCAGCTGGGCGAACGGCTCGGCGACCGGCTCGAACGACACGATCCGGCCGGCGTACCCAGCGCGGCGCAGGGACTGGGCGTACTGCCCGACGTTCGCACCGACGTCCAGCACCAGGTCGGCCTCGGTCGCCCGCAGCAGCCATCCGACCTGCTCAGCGGCGAGGTACTCCCCCACGCGCTTCTGCAGCATCCCGGGGAACTTCCGCGACCGGTCGTCATCGACCAGCAGGTGTACGCCGATGCGCCCGTCGCCAAGCTGCAGCACCCTGCGCCCGCCTCCGCTGCGGCGTACGACGAGGGTGTCGTCGTCGACGCGCTCGACGTCCCACCCCGCCCGCTCCAGGACGCTCTTCACCAACCGCTTGCCACGCATGCGTCCAACCTAGCGAGACCTTCACCCCCTCGAGGACGCGCCACGTGCGGAGAAATCCACTCGTCTCGGCTCGATACGAGGTCGACTATCGCTCACAAGCTCGCTCATCTCCGTCCCCATCCCCAGGCCGTGGCACGCAGCCGACAGCGCGAGCCCAAGCCCAGCACGCTCAGGCCATGCACCTGGACACGACCCGTCCGTTCACCCGGATCGAGGCCCTCCGCGCCGGACTCACCGACCGCCAATTGAACGGGCCGCGCTACCGCAGACTGCTGCAAGGCGCCTACGTCTCGGCGCACGTCGCCGAACATCCTGACCTGCGTGCGCGCGCCGCGCTCATGCTGTGCGGCACCGATGCCGTCCTGAGCCACAGCAGCACGGCTCGACTTGTCGGCGCCCCCGTGCCCGATGACGGGGTCGAGCACGTCACCGTGCCGTCAGCCGGCGAGCGCCGCCGTCGCACGGACCTCATCAGCCACGTCGCTGCTCTTCAAGCCGAGGAGATCCGCGTGCTTCGGGGGCTTCGGGTGACCGCGCCGTCGCGACTCTTCCTGGACATGGCGGCGCAGCTCGACCTGGTGGATCTCGTCGTGCTGGGCGACTGGCTCGTGGCACAGGAGCACATCAGCATCGCGCAACTGCAGCTCTACTTGGCCAACGCGACCGGCCGCCACGTGCGAGCTGCGCGACGTGCCGCCGAGCTCGTGCGTGCCGGCGTGGATTCGCCGATGGAGACGCGGCTCCGCCTGCTCATCGTGTTCGCTGGGCTGCCCGAGCCCGTGGTCAACCTCCGCATCCGCGACGAGGACGGCAACGTCGTACTCAAGCTGGACCTGTCGTGGCCGGACTATCACCTGGCCGTGGAGTACGACGGGCGTCACCATGTCGAGCGCATCGAGCAGTGGGAGCGAGACCACGCACGGCGCGACGAGCTGGAGAACGACGGTTGGCGACTTATGGTGGTGACGGCGAAGGGCATCTACCGCGAGCCCGAGGTCACCCTCGACCGGATCCACCGCGCACTGCGCGAGCGTGGAGCATCGGTCGGTCCGCTGAAGGGCACCTGGCGCCGGCACTTCCGGTGAAGAACGCGCCACTTGGTCGAAGTTCCACGCCGATCTGTGCCGAAGCAGGTGGATTCGACGCCACGTGGTCGATCTTCGACCGGTCAGCAAGCACAGGAGCCCCGCACCGACCGGCGCGGGGCTCCAAGGCCGAGCGGAAGCTCAGCCCTTGCGCTTGTTGACCTCTTCGGTGACGGCCGGGAGGACCGTGTGCAGGTCGCCGACGACGCCGAAGTCGACGAGCTCGAAGATCGGCGCCTCCTCGTCCTTGTTGACCGCGACGATCGTCTTGGAGGTCTGCATGCCGGCGCGGTGCTGGATCGCACCGGAGATGCCGTTGGCCATGTAGAGCTGCGGGGAGACGACCTTGCCGGTCTGGCCGACCTGGAAGGAGTGCGGGTACCAACCCGAGTCGACGGCCGCACGCGAGGCGCCGACGGCTGCGCCGAGGGCGTCGGCGAGCTGCTCGACGGGCTCGAAGTTGCCGCCGGTGCCACGGCCGCCGGAGACGACGATCGCGGCCTCGGTCAGCTCGGGGCGACCCGAAGCCTGACGCGGCTCGACCGACGTGATGCGCGCGCCCTTGGCGGCGTCGGAGACGGACGCGCTCACCTGCTCCACCGCAGCGGCGCCGTCAACGGCCTCGGGGGTGGCGGCGTTGGGCTTGACCGCGATGATCGGGGTGCCCTTGGTGACCTTCGCCTGGACGGTGTAGTTGCCGGCGAAGACGGACTGGGTCGTGACCGGACCAGCCTGTACGTCTACGGCGTCGGTGATCAGGCCGGAGTCGGTCTTGACCGCCAGGCGGGCCGCGATCTCCTTGCCCTCCGAGGACGCGGACACGAGGACCGCTGCCGGAGAGGCCGAGCCGACCAGCTGCGCCAGCACGTCGGCCTTCGGCGCGACCAGGTAGTCCTTGATGTCGGCGTCGTCGACGGCGTAGATCTTCTCCGCGCCGTACTGCTTCAGCGCAGCGGTCGCGTCGTCGCCGAGCTGGCCGATGAACACCGCGGACGGCTCGCCGAGGCGACGGGCGATCGTCAGCAGCTCGTGGGTGGTCTTGCGCACTGCACCGTCGACGTGATCTACGAGAACCAGAACCTCACTCATGATGTCTTCCTCAAACTCTCGGTGTCAGGGGGCTCGAACTCGAGAGCCTCAGATGAACTTCTTCGACGCGAGGAACCCGACGAGCGCCTCGGCACCGCTGCCGTTGTCGTCGGTCACGATCTCGCCGGCGGTCCTCGGGGGACGCGCCTCGGTGCTCTCCACCTCGGAGTACGCCGAGGACAGGCCAACCTGCCCGGCGTCGACACCGAGGTCGCTCAGCGACCAGGTCTCGACCGGCTTCTTCTTCGCGGCCATGATGCCCTTGAACGACGGGTAGCGGGCCTCGCCGGACTGGTCGGTCACCGACAGTACGGCGGGCAGCGAGCCCTCGATCGTGGTGGTCGCGGTGTCGCCGTCGCGACGGATCTTCAGCGTCTGACCGTCGACCTCGACCGAGGAGCCCAGCGTCACGCCAGGAAGGCCGAGACGCTCGGACAGCATCGCGGGGACGACGCCCATGCCGCCGTCGGTGGAGGCCATGCCGCACACGACGAGGTCGTGGTCGAGCTTCTTGATCGCCTCGGCGAGCACCAGCGAGGTGGCCAGCGCGTCGGAGCCGGCGATCGCGTCGTCGACGATGTGGACGCCCTTGTCGGCGCCCATCTGGAGAGCCTTGCGGACCGCGTCGGTGGCACCCTCGGGGCCGACCGACAGGACGGTCACCTCGGCATCCCCGGCCTTTTCCTTGATCTGGAGCGCCTGCTCGACGGCGTACTCGTCGAGCTCGGACAGCAGGCCGTCGACGCCGTCACGGTCGACGGTGTTGTCGGACTCGAAACGCCGGTCACCGGTCGCGTCCGGCACGTACTTCACACACACGACAATGTTCATGGCAGATACGGCCCGCGGGGGCCCCTCCTGTGCACTCGGGTTGTGCAGAGGTTACCCGCGCGTTTCGGGGCCTGCACCACGCGGTCGGGGTGCGGTCAGTCACAGCCCAGCGCCCGGGTTCAGGGCCGGATCAGGCGGTCCAGCACCTTGCCGACGACGAGGTAGGCCACCGAGGCGATCCCCCAGTTGACTAGCGCCCACTTGGTGCGGACGTCGTCCCCGCTGCCCTCAAAGGACTTCAGCTCCCCGAGGTCGATCCGCTCGGCGGTGCTGATGACGAAGTCGACGAGGGGGTGGTCGGTGTTGAAGCCGAGCGCGACCACGAGCGCTCCGACCGCGAGCAGCAGGGCGGCGAGTACGGCGAGCAGCCAGATCGCGGTCGCGAGCAGCCGGCGCGCGCGCTGGGCCCCGCTCTCGTCCCGCTTCTTCTTCTTCGACTCGGGCTCGGCTGCTGTCGCGCCCTTGCTCGATGAGTCCTTGGTCGACCCCGCCATGACGTCTCCTGTCGGTTCGCTCCCTGGACGATAAGCCCTTAGCGGCCGGTGAACTGCGCCTTGCCTGGACCGTTCTCGACGAAGGAGCGCATGCCGATGCCCTGGTCGTCGGTGGCGAACAGCGACGCGAACTGCATGCGCTCGATCTCCAGGCCGGTCTCCAGGTCGACCTCGAGCCCGCGGTCGATGGACTCCTTGGCCGCCCGCACCGCCAGCGCCGCCGCCTTGCTGAACTGCTTCGCCCAGGCCAGCGCCTCGGCGTACACCTGGTCGGCGGGGACGAGCCGGTCGACCAGCCCGATCTCGAGCGCCTCGGCGGCCTTGACGAACCGACCGGTGAAGATGAGGTCCTTGGCCTTGCTCGGCCCCACCAGGCGGGTGAGGCGCTGGGTGCCGCCGGCGCCAGGGATGATGCCGAGCAGGATCTCGGGCTGTCCCAATGTCGCGTCGTCGGCGGCGATCCGGACGTCGGCGCAGAGCGCCAGCTCGCAGCCGCCGCCCAGCGCATAGCCAGTAACTGCGGCGACGACCGGCTTGGGGATGCGGGCGACCGCGTTGAAGCAGGCCTGCAGGTCGCCGGAGCGCTTGACCATGTCGGCGTACGACATGTCGGCCATCTCCTTGATGTCCGCGCCCGCAGCGAAGACCCGGTCCCCGCCGTACACCACGACCGCGCGGACGTCGTCACGCTCGGTCGCCTCGAGCGCTGCGGCGCGGATCTCCTCCTGGACCTGGATGTTGAGCGCGTTCATCTTCGGCCGGTCGATCCGGATGGTGCCGACGCCGTCCTCGACCTCGAGCCGCACGAACTCGCCCATGACCAACCTCCTGCTCGAACTGACCGGTACGCCGGGCATGTGACCCCGCGCCAGGAACCCTATCCACCGGCGAGGACCGCCACCCGCACGGGACAATGGACCGGTGACCGAGTCGACGTCCCAAGAGCCCATCCCTGCTGCCTGGCCCGGGCACCACGAACCGCTGGGCAGCACATGGTCGCCGGAGTCGACCAACTTCGCCGTCTATTCACCCGACGCCACCCGCGTGGACGTCTGCCTGATCGACGACGACGGCAGCGAACGCCGCTACCACCTCACCGAGCAGACCCTCGGCATCTGGCAGGGCGCGGTGCCCGACGTACAACCCGGGCAGCGGTACGGCTACCGCGCTCAAGGCCCGTGGGCGCCCCCGCGTGGCTACGTCTTCAACTCCGACAAGCTCCTGCTCGACCCCTATGCACGCGCGGTCAGTGGCGAGCTGCGGTACGACGACGCGGTCTACGGCTACGTCCGCCCCGATTCCTACGACGTGCGCGACCAGCGCGACTCCGCGCCGTACGTGCCACTGTCGGTTGTGGTCGCCGACGAGCCGTTCGACTGGCAGGGCACCACGCACCCACGCACGCTGTGGACCGACACCGTCATCTACGAGATGCACGTCAAGGGGTTAAGCCAGCTCAACCCGGCGATCCCCGAAGACCTGCGTGGCACGTACGCCGGCCTCGCCCACCCCGCGTCGGTGCAGTACCTCACCGAGCTCGGCATCACGGCCGTCGAGCTGCTGCCCGTCCACCACTTCGTCAGCGAGCCGGCCGTCGCCGCCCGTGGCCTGGTCAACTACTGGGGCTACAACACCCTCGGCTACTTCGCCCCCCACGCGGCGTACTCCTCCGCGGGCGACCGCGGCGAGCAGGTGCGGGAGTTCAAGGAGATGGTGCGCACGCTGCACGCCGCCGGCATCGAGGTGCTGCTCGACGTCGTCTACAACCACACCGCGGAGGGACCCCCGCACGGTCCGACGCTGTCACTGCGCGGGCTCGACGACCGCGGCCACTACCTGCGCGAGGACATGACGACCGCACCTGATCGCTACCGCGACCTCACCGGCTGCGGCAACACCGTCGACGTCTCCGCACCGCCGACGCTGCGCCTCGTCATGGACTCACTGCGTTACTGGGTCACTGAGATGGGCGTGGACGGCTTCCGCTTCGACCTCGCCTCCGCACTGGCCCGCACGCACGGCGACCTCGACCTGCGTTCGGATTTCCTGACTGCCATCGGCCAGGATCCCGTGCTGCGCAACGTCAAGCTCATCGCCGAGCCGTGGGACCTGACCGCCGAGGGCTACCTGGTCGGCAGATTCCCGCCGCCGTGGGTGGAGTGGAACGACAAGTACCGCGACACGATGCGCGACTTCTGGCGCGGCGCCAGCGGTGGGGTTCGCGCGGTCACCACGCGGTTGGCCGGGTCGAGCGATCTGTACGCCGACGACGGCCGCGCGCCGTACGCCTCGGTCAACATGGTCACCGCCCACGACGGTTTCACCCTGCGCGACCTCGTCTCCTACGACCGCAAGCACAACGAGGCCAACGGTGAGGACAACCGCGACGGCACCGACGACAACCGGTCGTCGAACTGGGGCGTCGAGGGCGAGACCGACGACCCCGACATCGTGCACGTTCGACACCGAGTGGCGGCCGGACTGATGGCGACGCTGTGCCTGTCCGCCGGCGTGCCGATGATCACGATGGGCGACGAGCGCGGCCGCACGCAGGGTGGCAACAACAACCCCTACTGCCAGGACAACGAGATCTCCTGGCTCGACTGGGAGACCGAGCCCTGGGGCGACCTGCTGGACCTGACGAAGACCGCGCTCGCGTTGCGGCACCGCCACCCCGCCCTGCGGCAACGGCACTTCCTGGAGGGCAGACCGACCAAGCCGGGCGGTGCGCCCGACCTGGCCTGGATGCACCCGTCGGGTCGCGAGATGAGCATCGACGACTGGCACGACGGGTCGCTGCTGACCGTCGGCATGTTCGTCTCCGGCGACCCGCTGCGTGCTCCTGGCCCGCGGGGCGAGCTGGTGCGGGACGCGTCGTTCCTCGTCTGGCTCCACGCCGGACCCGACGAAGCCGTCCTCGCCCTGCCCGAGAACGCCTGGGTCTGGGAGGGCGAGATCGTGCTCTCCACCGACCCCGGCCACCTCGTCGGCAGCAAGGTCTTCGCCGGCGACACCCTCACCCTCGCCCCGCGCACCGTCGTGGTGATACGCGAGCTGTGACGTCCGGGCCTCCCCCGCCGCGTCGAAAGTCGTCCACGTGGACGGAAATGCACGCGGCATCGGTGGTCAGCGGGTCGATTCTCGTCCAGGTGGACACGA
>JBHWSH010000026.1:0-4303 GCA_043427135.1 Marmoricola sp.
TATGTGCGGTCGGTCGTCCGCGGCGGCTCTGGCCTGCTCGCGCCGATGCCGGGCGCGGGCGAGGAGGCGGATCTCCGCGGCGTCCATGTCACCCAACGGCGAGAGCAGCAGCGCCTCGGCGCGCTCGGGATCGAGGTGATCGGGGTGACGGGCGTCGTCGGAGTCGAGGTGGAGGACCACTCGGACGGCATCCAGAAGGACCCGCACGGCGGGCTCGGCGATGAGGGGGATGTCGTCGGCGGCGACCTCGACCGGCACCCCGGAGGCGGCGAGACTGCGTCGCAGCGACGGCAGCAGGCCGGCGGCGTTGCGCACCAGGACGGCCATCTGCGACCAGGGCACGCCATCCTCGAGGTGGGCTCTGCGCAGGGCGTCGGCGATGTGCTCCACCTCGCCGCGGTGGGAGTCGAACCAGCGGACCTCGACCCTCCCGTCGGCTGCACCTTCGACAGGCACCGGCTGACGAAATGCCGTGACCGCGTCCGCAGGGAGACTGCCGTGTGCGGGCAGCGAAGCCACGACGCGACGCGATGCCGCCAGCAGCCGCGCGCCGAAGCGTCGCGTCGTGCCGAGCGCGACTACGGGCGCGGGCTGGCCGGTGCACGTGGTGAAGACCTCCGGGAACGTCAGGATGTTGCGCACCTCTGCCCCGCGAAAGGCGTAGATCGACTGGTCCGGGTCGCCGACGACGACGAGGTTGCGGCCATCGCCGGCCAGCGCCTGCAGCAGGGCGACCTGCGCCGGGTCGGTGTCCTGGTATTCGTCGACGAAGACGTGGGTCCAGCGCCGGCGTAGGTCGGCGCGGATATCGGGGCGGCCGGCGAGACCGACCGCGCGAGCGACGAGGTCGGCGTAGTCCAACGAGCTCTCGGAGTCCATGACGTCGAGGTACTGCTCGAGGAACCGGCCGGCAGCCTGCCACTCCGGACGGTCGAAGTCTCGGCCCAGGCGCTCCAGGGCGCGTCCGTCGAGCCCGCGCTCGCGAGCCCGGTCGAGCAGGTCGCGCACTTCCCGCGCGAACCCGCGAGTCCGGGCGGCGTCGGCCAACGTCGGCGGCCACTTCACCGACTCCGAGTGGGGTCGGAGCAGCTCCTGCACGACGACGTCCTGTTGCGGGGCGGTCAGCAATCGCAAGGGGGCTGCGTAGGTGTCGTCGTCCACGTAGTGCCGGACGAGGGAGAAGGCGAACGAGTGGAAGGTGGCACTCAGGCTGGTGCCGAGCGCGCGCCCCAGCCTCAGCGTCACTCGGTCACGCAGGTGCTCGGCGGCCTTGCGGCTGAAGGTCAGGCCGAGCACCTGGTCGGGCGCGACTCCACGTCGCTCGATGAGGTCCACGATGGACTCGACCATCGTGGTCGTCTTGCCCGTGCCGGGACCGGCCAGGACCAGCAACGGCCCGCCCGGGTGCGCCACGACGGCCTGTTGGGCGTCGTCGAGCAACGGAGCCGGAGCTGCCGGCGCGGGGCCCTGCTGGAGTCGGTACTTCACCACTGATCCATCCCAACACGAGCTGCCGACACTTCACCGAGCGGTCACGCGCATAGCAAGATTGATGTGGTCTATAGTAGTAATGCTACGCTTTGACGTATGGGTCGACGTCCTCGCAGTGAGACTGAGCAGGTGTATCACCGGATCGCCGTGCTGCGAGCCGAGCTCGGAGTCAGCCGCAAAGAGCTCGCCGACGCGGTCGGCGTCCATCCGCAGACCATCGGCTACCTCGAGCGAGGCGAGTTCAGCCCCTCGCTCGCCCTGGCACTGCGCATCGCCCGCTACTTCAGCCTGCCTGTGGAGGCCGTCTTCTCGCTCGAACCACTGCTCCCCCTCAGCCATGAGATCTACCGGAGGACACCATGAGCACACCCACGGACCAGACCTTCCTGGAGCGCGCCTTCGACGACGGTCGCTATCCATGGGCCCGCACCCGTCGGGTGCGCCGGCGTCTGGTGGTCGCCGAGGTGCTGCTCGTCACCGTTCTTGTCGCGGCGACCGTGGGGGCGAGCGCCGGTGAGGGCTGGAGCACCGCCTACTTCGTAGCCCTGGCGGTCGGTTTGCTCGGTTTCGTGCCGCTGCACTCGATGCTCAACATCGGCATCCGAGGGCTCTTCGATCGCAGGGGAGGATCACTCGACGAGCACCAGCGTCAACTGCGCGATGAGTCCTACACCGCCATGGCCTGGTGGCAGACAGGGCTGACCTTCGCGGCCTGGACCGGCGGCATCGCTCTGCTGGCAGCCACCGACCACCTGATGCTGGCGTTCTATCTGGGCTTCCTGCTGTGGTTCGCCTCTGGTCTCCTGGCGTACTGGCACCTGGCCTGGACGCTGCCCGACGAGGAGTGAGCCGCCGCTCAGCGTCCGAGCGCCTCCGCTTCGGCCCCGATCGTCGTGTCGTCGCCGTGACCGGTGTGGACGACGGTCTCGTCGGGGAGCACGAAGAGCCGCTCGCGGATCGACCGCACGATGGTCGGGTGGTCGCTGAACGACCGGCCCGTGGCGCCGGGTCCGCCCTGGAAGAGCGTGTCGCCGGTGAAGACGCACCCCAGCTCCTCGGCGTACAGGCAGACAGCGCCGGGGGCGTGGCCCGGGGTGTGTAGGACCTGCAGCGTCGTGCCTGCGACCTCAAGCGTCTGGCCGTCGCGCAGGTCGGCGTCCCACAGGTGGTCGGGGTGGGTCAGCACCCACAGCGGACGCTCGTCGGGGTGCAGCAGGATCGGCGCGCCGGTGCGTTCGCGCAGCTCGGGCGCCACGCGGACGTGGTCGTCGTGGGCGTGCGTGCACACGATCGCCTTCAGCTTGCGGTCCCCCACCACGGCGAGGATCGCCTCGACGTCGTGCGGGGCGTCGAGCACGATGCACTCCTCATCGTCGCCGATCACCCAGACGTTGTTGTCGACGTCGAAGGTCTCGCCGTCGAGGGAGAACGTGCCGCTGGTGACCGCGTGGTCGATGCGGGCACTCATGCCGTCACCTCCATGGTTTGGTCAGCATCATTTTGGGGGCCGTCGAGGATCACGACCGACCGGAGGACGTCGCCGTGGTGCATCTTGTCGAACGCCGCCTCGACGTCCTCCAGTCCGATGCGCTCGGACACGAACGCGTCAAGGTCGAGACGTCCCTGCCGGTAGAGGTCGACCAGCATCGGGAAGTCGCGGCTGGGCAGGCAGTCGCCATACCACGAGGACTTCAGGGATCCGCCGCGCCCGAAGACGTCGATAAGGGGAAGGTCGGGGACCTTCATCTCGGGGGTGGGTACGCCGACGAGGACGACGGTGCCGGCGAGGTCGCGTGCGTAGAACGCCTGCTCCCAGGTCTCGGGGCGCCCCACGGCGTCGATGACGACGTCGGCGCCGAACCCGTCGGTGAGCTCGCGAATGGCTTCGACCGCGTCGCGCTCCTTGCTGTTCACCGTGTGCGTCGCACCCAACTGCGTGGCCCACTCCAGCTTGCGATCGTCTAGGTCCACGGCGATGATCCGTGCGGCACCGGCCAGGGCCGACCCGGCGACCGCGGCGGAGCCGACTCCACCGCAGCCGATCACGGCCACGCTCATGCCTCGGCCGACCGAGCCGGTGTTGATCGCGGCGCCGATGCCGGCCATCACCCCGCACCCGAGCAACCCGACCGCAGCGGGGTCGGCTTCGGGGTCGACCTTGGTGCACTGGCCGGAGTGCACGAGGGTCTTCTCGATGAAGGCGCCGATGCCGAGCGCGGGACTCAGCAGTGTGCCTGCGTCCTCGCCCTCGGCCAGGGTCATGGGCTGGGAGGCGTTGAAGGTGTCGAAGCAGTACCACGGCTGCCCGCGTCGGCAGGCGCGGCAGTCGCCGCAGACCGCGCGCCAGTTGAGGACCACGAAGTCGCCCGGCACGACGTTGGTGACGCCCTCGCCGACCGACTCCACGATGCCGGCGGCCTCGTGGCCGAGCAGGAACGGGAAGTCGTCGTTGATGCCGCCTTCGCGGTAGTGCAGGTCGGTGTGGCACACCCCGCAGGCCTGCACGCGTACGACGGCCTCGCCCGGTCCGGGGTCGGGGACGTTGATGGTCTCGATCGTGACCGGCTGCCCCTTGCCTCGGGCCACCACTCCGCGCACCTGCTGCATCGACGTACCTCCGTGTCTCACCCGCGCGGCTGCGCGGCCGATCCCAACCTAGCCAGGCAGCGGTCAAGCCGCGTCGTGCAGCAACTCGGCGAGGTGTCGTTCGGCCGGCGACGGCCCTTGTCTCTGTCGCGGTGCGCCGGGTGGATCCGGTGGTCGGCTCCGGTACGTGTGCCCGGCCGGGGTCGTGACCATTACCTCGACAGAG
>JBHWSH010000027.1:0-12214 GCA_043427135.1 Marmoricola sp.
CTTCTCGCCGACGAATCCAACCCGAAGGGGTTCGGCGAGCCACGGTGGGCGGTCGACTTCCACAACGACCTGCTCCGCTCGGTCAACGTCGCCCCCGAGGACGGCCGGCCCGAGGCCTGGGACATCGCCGCGGACGTCGCGTCCCGTCCGGCGGCCCGTGAACGGCTGCACGAGTGGCTGCAGGAGCAGTTCGCGACCACCGACCGGGTCGTGGTCAAGGACCCGAGACTGACCTGGTTCCTCGACCTGCACCTCGCCGTGGCCGGCGAGATGAGCGTGACCGCGTCCGTGCTCACGATGCTGCGCGACCCGGCCGAGTCGGTGAAGAGCCGCGAGCTCGCCTACGGCACCAAGAGCACGCCGACCACGCGCATGGCCAGCTGGCTCAACATGATGCTCGGGCTCGAACAGCGCACCCGTGCCGTGCCCCGCGCCTACGTGTCGTACGACGGGCTGATGGCCGACTGGCGGGGCAGTCTCGGTGCTGCCGAGGAGGCGTCCGGCGTACCCCTGCTGTCAGGGGCCACGGCCGAGCAGGAGGCCGACGCGGACGAGCTGGTCGACGCCTCGCTTCGGCGCGCGCAGTCCGACTGGGACGCGCTCGGGCTCGCCCCAGACCTGCGCGACCTCGCCCACCGGTCGTGGACGGCATTGCAGTCGCTGGGCACGACGCAGCCGGCCGCACCGGCCGAGCTCGACCAGCTCGAGGCGGACTACCGGACGATGTACGACGCCGCCGCCGAACTGACCCGCTCGCGCGTGCGGGCCGCCCGGGTCGAGGAGCGACGCAAGGCCGCCCGTGTCGAGCGCGAGGCCCAGCCGACGCGGCCGGTGTGGCGGCGGGTGCTCGGGCGGTGACCGCTCGAGGAGGACGGGACTGGCGCAGTCGGGTGCCCGACAAGGGACTCGTGTTGGGTCGCCAGGTCAAGTCTTTCGGGCTCAACGCGCGCGTGCGCGGGCGTGCCGCCGTACGCCGGCGGTCGGGCCAGGTGCCCGGGCTGCTGTCGTTCATCGTGCCGGTCTACAACGTCGAGGAGTACCTCGACGAGTGCCTGCACTCGCTGCGCTTCCAGGCCTACCGCGACGTCGAGATCATCTGCGTCGACGACGGGTCGCCCGACGACAGCGTCTCGATCGTCCGCAAGCACCGGCTCAAGGACCCCAGGGTCCGTCTCGTACGCCGCCCCAACGGCGGGCTGAGCGCGGCGCGCAACACCGGCGTGGCCGCTGCCCGCGGGGAGTACATCGCCTTCGTCGACTCCGACGACACCGTGCCCCCCGACGGCTACCTCGACGCCGTGCAGACGCTGGGCCGGTCCGGCTCCGACTTCGCCGTCCTGCCCTACCAGCGCCTCAAGCGCAAGGTGATCTCCGCCCCGGCCCCCTGGATCCGGGCGATCCACGCCAGCGAGCGCATCGGCGTACACATCGACGAGGCGCCGGACGCCCTGGCCAACGCGATCATGTGCTCCAAGGTGTTCCGCACCGACTTCTGGCACCGGCTCGGGCTGTCGTTCGTCGAAGGGATCATCTACGAGGACCAGCAGGTCTCGGCCGAGGCCTACGCGCGGGCGCACGCCTTCGACATCCTGATGACGCCGCTCTACAACTGGCGGATGCGGCTGGACCGCTCCTCGATCTCCCAGGCCAAGCACGAGGTCGACAACCTGCGCGCGCAGTTCGCCGCGGCCAACGAGTCGCTCGAGGTCCTGCGCCGGCACGCCTCCGAAGCCGTGGTGACCGAGCGCATCGGTCAGCTGCTCTCCAACGACATGCCGCAGTTCACCCAGCTGCTCGTCGACGCCTCCGACGACTTCTGGGAGCTGCTGCGCGAGGAGCTGCCGTTGCTGGTCGACGCGCTCGACGGCGAGGAGTACCTCGCCCGCGTCCCCCCGCAGCAGAAGGTGCTGCAGCACCTCATCCTGGTCGACCGGCGCGCGCACGCCGAGGAGTTCATCCGTCGCGGCGGCCTGCAGATCCGTGACGCCCGCCTGGGCGAGGAGGAGGTCGGGCTGGTCGCCTACCTCCCACTGTGGCGCGACGCCGACGCGGGCGTGCCCGACGAGTGTTTCCGGGTCGCCGAGCGCCAGACCCGGCTGCGCACCTCGATCCGAGGCGTCGCCGTGACCGGGCCGCGCACGCTCCAGCTGCGTGCCTGGGCCTACATCGAGAACGTCGACCTCGCCGAGCGCACCCCGCAGGTGCAAGCGGTGGCCGTCGGCTGGCGCGACGGACGCGCCACCGGCGAGGAGATCGCGCTGGAGGCTCGGCCGGTCCGCGACGTCACCATCGACGAGTACGCCGCCACCGGCTCGGCGCACGCGGACTACCGCAACGGCGGCGCCGTCGTCGATGTCGACCTCGACCTGCTGGGTCCCGGCACGTGGCGCGTCCGGCTCGAGGTGGAGGTCGAGGGACAACGTCGATCCGACCTCCTCGCCAACGCCTGGCAGGTCGGCACCGCGTCGCTTCGTCACGCCGCCACCGGACAGGGCGGGCGACCGGTCACCGTCGTCTCCGACCGGCGCGGGCCCGTCGAGATCCGCGTGTACGACGACGGGGTCGTCGCGACCTCGGTGCAGCTGGGTGCGGGTGACGTGCGCATCGAGGGGACCGGTACGCCGCCCGACGAGATGGCGTTGCGTGCCGGCCGCAACGGCAAGGTCGCCACCGCCACCCCGCAGGCGACCGCCAACGGGTGGGCAGCGGTCCTCCGACTGCCTGCACCCCCCGACCCGACTGCTGCACCGCCCACCTGGGAGGTCACCGCTCGCCGCGGCGGCGAGGCCGTCCCCGTCCGCTGGGCACCGACTGTTGCTGAGTCGGCCGATGTCGAGGACGTCCGAGTCCTGGCAGGCCCGACGGATGACGGTCGTCTGACGCTGAGCGTCCACCCCGAGGTCGCCGTCATGCGCTCGGCGACGGTGCACGACGACCGGCTCGTCCTGACGGTCGACACCGCCGGCTTCGACCACGCGGCGTACGACGTGGTCTTCGCCTCCCGTCCCGCGACCGTCCAGGGGTCGGCCCACGACCTGGGTGACGGCCGGGTCGAGCTCGTGCTGCCGTTCCGCGAGACCCGCTGGGGCAAGACCGACCAGGTGATCCGCTCCGCGACGTACACCGTGGCCTTCATGCACCCCGAGACCGGGCGCCGCATCACGCCGCGGGTGACGCCGCCACTGCTGTGGCAGCTCCCGATCGACGAGCTCACCGACCTGGTCCGCTGTCGGGTGCAGCTTCGTCCTGGCGTGCCGACCCCCGAGGTTCTCATCGGCCCGCCGCTGCCCGTCGAAGAGCGCGGCATGCGCAACCAGCTGCAGCTCCAGGCGCTTGCCAACCACGGCCTCGCCGACGAGCACGCGGTGTTCTTCCGCAGCCTCTACGGCGAGGTCGCCAACGACAGCGCCGCCGCAGTCCACCACGAACTGCGGGCGCGTGGCAGCGACCTGACGATGTACTGGTCGGTCGCGGACTACTCCGTCGAGGTGCCCGAGGGCGGCGTACCTCTGCTGGAGGGCACGCGGGAGTGGCATGAGCGGCTCGGCGCGGCGCAGTACGTGATGGTCAACGTCCACCAGCCGTCCTGGTATCGCAAGCCCGCCGGCCAGGTGATGATCCAGACGTTCCACGGCTATCCCTACAAGGGGATGGGCCAGGAGTGGTGGGTGCGCAGCGGTCTGCCGACCGCGCGGATCACCTCGTTCCTGGATCGCGCCGAGGACTGGGACCACCTGGTCTCGCCCGCGGCGTACGCCACTCCGCAGCTGCTCACCGCGTTCTTCCGCCCCGAGGCTGCCAAAGCCGTCGAGGTGCTCGAGATCGGCTACCCGCGCAACGACGTGCTGCTCTCGGAGCGGGGCGAGCAGGTGCGTGCCGAGACCCGTCGTGCGTTGGGGATCGCGCCGCACCAGAAGGCGATCCTCTACGCGCCGACGTTCCGCGACTACTTCAGCGAGGACGGCATGACCGCGCGCGCGGTGCAGTTCTTCGACCCGCGGGTGGCCGCCGCGGCGCTGGGCGAGGACTACGTCATCCTCGTGCGCGGGCACGCCTTCAACGCCCGCGCACGGGAGTCGCGTGTTGCCGGCGACCGCATCATCGACGTCACCTACCACCCCGACGTCAGTGACCTGATCCTCGCCTCCGACGCCGGCGTCCTGGACTACTCCTCGCTGCGCTTCGACTACGCGCTGACCCGCAAGCCGATGGTGTTCCTCGTGCCCGACGAGGACGAGTACCACCGCAACCGGCCCTCGATCATGCCGTTCCCGCCGACCGCCCCCGGCCCCCGTGTCGCGACCAACGCCGAGGTGGTCCGGCTGCTGCAGGACCTCGACGGGCTGCGGCAGCGCTACGCCGACGACGTCGAGCGGTTCATCGCTCAGTACTGTGAGCGCGAGGACGGGCACGCCGCCGCACGGCTGGTCGACGCCGTCTTCGAAGAGGCAGGCGACAGGGTCGAGGAGTGAGCGCGATGGCACCGGCTGGGCGGCTCCCCGACGGGTCGATCCTGCTCCACATCGGCCCCTACAAGACCGGCTCCACCGCGATCCAGGCGGCGCTGCACCAAGGCCGTGAGGAGCTCCGCGGCCACGGAGTTCTGTACGCCGGCACCGGCACCCGCGCGATGCGCGCCGGGTGGGCCGTCATCGGCAGCACCCCCCGCGGTCGCC
This sequence comes from Marmoricola sp., assembly GCA_043427135.1. Taxonomy (GTDB): domain Bacteria; phylum Actinomycetota; class Actinomycetes; order Propionibacteriales; family Nocardioidaceae; genus Marmoricola_A. The sequence goes on from JBHWSH010000027.1 coordinate 4,677, forward strand.
CCACCGCGACCATCGACGAGTGGCACTCGCTGGTCGAGGAGGTCCGCGAGGCCAGCGAGCCGCTGGTCTGCATCAGCACCGAGGACTTCGGCCGCGTCGGCCCCGAGATCGCCGGGCGCATCGTCACCGACCTCGGCCCCGACCGCGTGCACGTCGTGACCGTCGTACGCCGCCTGGACAAGCTGCTGCCCTCGCAGTGGCAGCAGCGGGCCCAGTCCTGGCGCACCGAGAGCTACGAGGAGTACCTACGAGCGGTGCTCTCCGAGCGCCCGCGCAGCACCGAGACCGGCAAGGCGGTGTGGCAGTCCCACGACCTCAAACGCCAGCTCAAGGTCTGGTCCGACCAGGTCGGCACCGACCGGGTGATCGCGATCGTCGCGGACGAGTCCGACCGGTCGGTCCTCCCGCGTGCGTTCGAGAGTCTGCTCGGCCTGCCCGACGGCGTACTCCAGAAGACGCCGCCGGCCAACCCGTCGCTGTCCTACAACGGCGTCGAGATGCTGCGGCGGCTCAACCTCGAGGCGCAGGAGCGGGGCTGGCCCGACGAGGTCTACTACCCGGTGATGCGCCGCATGGTCCATGAGATGAAGGAGGGCGGTCGCGGCGACGGTGACCGCGCCGTGCCGGGGCTGCCCGCCTGGGCGGAGGAGCGGGTGCGTGAGCTGAGCGAGCGTCGCGCTGACGTCCTGGCGTCCTCCGGCGTCCGCATCGTGGGCGATCCCGATGCCCTCCGCGAGGTCGTCGCCGGTGGCGAGGCGGGCGAGGAGGTCCAGACCCTGTCGATCGACTCCGCGGTGCGCGGTCTGGCGGGCGGCGTGGCCGGCTACCAGCGGTTGGAGAGCAAGCCCGGGCGGCGTCAGATCCGCCGGGTCCGTCTCGGAGCCTCTGGTCCCAGGCGCCGCGCGGAGCCGGTGCTGGCCGACGTGCCTGCGCGAGCATTGCTCGCCGAGGCGGGCCGCCGCACGGTCGCTCGCGGTCGCCGCGTCGTACGCCGAGGGGAAGGCCAGTGAGCGACCTGACCATCCCCGAGGGTGGCGTGCTGCTGCACATCGGCCCCTACAAGACCGGGTCGACGGCGATCCAAAGTGCGATGTTCGCCGCCAAGGAGCAGATGCACGCGCACGGCGTCGCCTATCCCGGCCGGTGGCGGCGGGCGATGCGACCGGGCTGGGCCGTGCTCAACTACACGCCGCGCGGCCGCGAGCCGGTGGCGATCGAGCTGTGGGAGGAGTTCGCCCGCGAGGTCCGCGAGCGCACCGAGCCGCGCGCCTGCGTCAGCACCGAGGACTTCGGCAGCGCCGGGCCGAAGTACGCCCTGCGGATCGCCGAGGACCTCGGCGGGGAGGCCGTGCACGTCGTCGCGGTCGCCCGCCGGCTCGACCGGCTGCTGCCTTCGCAGTGGCAGGAGCGGGTGAAGAGCCACGACACCTACACCTACGAGCAGTGGCTCGAGATGGTGCTGGCTGATCGGTCGAGCGAAGGTGGGGAGCCGCCCAACCGCGAGTGGCGCCGCTTCTGGGCCTCCCACGACGTCACCCGGATGTTCGAGCGGTGGGAGCCCGCCGTCGGCCGCGACCGCTTCCACCTGATCGTCACCGACGACAGCGACCGCACGCTGATCCCACGCTCCTTCGAGAGCCTGCTCGGCCTTCCCGAGGGTCTCCTCGAACTGCCGCCGAGCGCCAACGCCTCCCTGACCTGGAACGCCACCGAGCTGCTGCGCCGGCTCAACGAGGTGTTCGCCGAGGAGGAGTGGCCCGACCGGGTCTACCACCGACTGATCCAGCGCGGCGCGATCCTGCGGATGACGGAGAGCCCGCGGTCGGCGTACGAACGCCCGATCCCGAAGCTGCCCGTGTGGGCGGCCGAGCGCGCCGCCGAGATCAGTGCACGCCGGGTGGCCGAGATCCGCGAGCGCGGCATCCACGTCATCGGCGACCTCGACGCGCTGTCGATGAGCCGCGAGGTCGTCGTCGCCGGCTCCTCCGACGAGCTCGCCCCCACGACGGTGGCGATCCCGACGATGGTGGCGGCGATGGTGGGCATCGTGGAGGAGTCCGTGCTACAGACCGCCGACATCGGCACGAAGAAGGGACGGCGCAAGCGGCGTCGTCAGCGTCGGCTCTCCGAGACGGGGCCCAGCTTCCGTGTCGGCGATCCGCGCCGAGTGCCGATCAGTCAGGCGCCGACCCGCGACCTGCTCGCGGTCGCTCTCCGTCGCGGGGCGGGTCGGGTGCGTGCGCTAGGGACGAGGTCGCGATGACGACCTCCCCTCGTGACGGTTCGCGGCTGCTGAAGTTCAACTCCAAGCGCCGCCTCTACGTGCTGCCGCAGTGGCGCCTGGTCTACGTCTCCACGCCCAAGAACGCATGCACTTCTCTGAAGTGGCTCGTCGCCGACCTGGGCGGGGAAGACCTCGACCGGCTGCGACAGGGGGACCTCGGGTTCAGCCCGACCCGCGAGGGGCAGATCCACAATCGCGACCTCTGGCAGTCCGTGCCCGACCCGGTCGAGCTGCCCGCCGACCTGCTGGCCTCGATCTCGCCGGCCGACGGGTGGTTCGTCTTCGGGGTGCTGCGCGACCCGCGGCTGCGGCTGTTCTCCGCATGGCAGGACAAGTACCTGCTCCGCAGTCCCGGCTACTGGAAGCATTGGGAGACCCCGGGTGCACCCGGCGCCCCGCGCTCGGCCGACGAGATCGTCGATCGCTTCCGGTCGTTCGTGCTGGAGGTCGCGGCGACGCCTGGCCACGAGGCCCTCGACGACGGCCACTTCGTCACGCAGGTGCACGCGCTCAACGAGCACGTCGTGCCGTTCTCGCGGCTCTACGACATGGCCGAGCTCGGCGACCTGATGCGTGACCTCAACGCCCACGTGGCGGCGCAGGGCCATGCCGGCGACCTGGTGCTGGGTCGGTCGAACAAGTCGCCGTTCGAGCCGACCGCAGCAGTCTTCGCCGACGGAGTGCGCGAGGCTGTGGAGCAGATCTACGCCGACGACTTCGCCCGCTTCGGAGACCGCTGGGACTTCGCGCGCATCGAGTCGCGCACGGGGGACTGGACGCCGGACGCCTTTGCACATGCAGCTTCCATCGTGGCCAGCAACGAGCGCATCGCCGACCTCGTCCGCGCAGCCCGGCGCCTGCGGCGTACGAACCGACGGTTGGAGGAGGAGCTCGCCGCCTTGCGCGCGGGTCCCTCTCGTCGCTCGAAGAGCTGAGCGGCGTCAGACGTCGAGGGCGCCCATGAACGGGTCGTCCTTGCGCACGTCGATGATGTGCCCGGTCTGCCCCGACAGCAGGATGTCGAGCGAGGACCGCGCGACCACGGCCGAATCGAGCAGGGTGCCGGGTGCCTCCTCACCGAACGCCTTGGTGCGCATGGGGGTCGCGGTCCGCTCGGGATTGACGCAGTTGACGCGTACGCCGTCGGCGGCCCACTCGTCGGCCAGCGCCTGCGTCAGGTTGACCACCGCCGCCTTGGCTGAGGAGTACAGGCTGTAGCCGGCGCGACCGCGCGTGTAGGAGCTCGAGGTGAACATCAACAGCGAGCCGCCGGACTCCTTGAGGTGCGGGTAGAACTCCTGGGCGATGAAGACCGGTGCCAGGTAGTTGATCTCGGTCGCGGCGTAGATCGTCTCCTCGCTCGTCTCGGTCAGGGACCCGCGAGGGAGTACGCCGGCGGTGTTGACGACGAAGTCGACCCGGCCGAGCTCGTCGAGCACCTGACGAGCGGCGGTCGCGACATCGGCGCGTCGTTCCACGTGGGTCTGGGTGCTCGACCGCGAGAAGGTGCGCACCACCGCGCCGTACTCCTCGGCCAGCGCCGCGATGTCGGCGCCGATGCCATAGCTGCCGCCGAAGACCACCATCACCTTGCCGGACAAGGCTTTGCGGTAGTTCTCGTCACCGCCGAGGCTCGGTACGTCGTTGCTGGCGAGCTGGAAGAGCTTGTCGGCGAGGTAGACGTCGATCGGTTCGGTGACCTTCATGTTGCGCTCGTCGCCCTGCACAACCCAGATCGGCACGTCGGGCACGTAGCGCAGCACGACGGTGCAGTCGTCGGTCGCGGTGAAGCCGGGGTCGGTGCGGGCGTGCTCGTAGGCGCGCTTGATCACCGAGGACTTGAACGCCTGCGGGGTCTGGCCGCGGCGCAGCATCGCCCGAGGCGGGATGTGGCGGATCGTGTTGTCCTCGTTGACCTCCACGATCGTGTCGGCGCTGGGAATGGCGACGTCGACGGCGTCGTGCGTCTTCAGCGCCTCGAAGCACTCGGCGATGATCCGCGCGGTCACCAGCGGGCGGACCGCGTCGTGGAAGAGGACGTTGCACTCCTCCTCGCCGAGCCGGTCCAACGCCCGCTGCGTTGTGTCGTTGCGGGTCTCGGCGCCCTCGAGGATGTCGATCACCTTGGAGTAGCCGCCGTCGCGCACGATCGCCCGCACCGCGTCGAGGTGGCCCGGTGCCATCAGGATGATGATCTCGTCGACCGCCGGATGCGCGTCGAACGCCGACACGGTGTGCTCCAGGATGGTCTTGCCCGCGATCTTGATCAGCTGCTTGGGGATGCCGAGGCCGATGCGGGTGCCGACTCCGCCGGCCAGGACCACCACGACGTTCTTGAGGCTGCTGTCAGGCATGGGCGAACTCTCTCATCCCCCTCGCCGGTCCCGGATGGTCGTCCGTCATCGCCGCCGCCGCCGGCCGACCATCCGGCGGCCCCATGGTGGTTGAGGAGGAGCGTTAGCGACGTCTCGAAACCCACGTGCGCGGTGGGGTGGTTTCGAGACGCCTCGCCCTTGGGGGCTCGGCTCCTCAACCACCAAAGCGATCACGGTGGTTTGAAGAGGAGCGTGAGCGACGTCTCGAAACCGCCGGCCGGCTACTTGTCGATGTCGCCGATGACGAAGAACATCGACCCGAGGGCGGCGACGAGGTCGGTGACCTTCGTGTCGTGCAGCAGCGTGGGCAAGGCGGAGGCGTTGTTGAACCCGGGCGATCGGAGCTTGAGCCGGTAGGGCGTCTTCTCGTTGCGCGACACGAGCAGGTAGCCGTTGATGCCGCCAGGGCTCTCCGTCCACGCATACGTCGACCCTTCGGGCGCCTTGACGATCTTCGGCAATCGCACGTCGATGGGCCCGTCGACCGAACGCAACCGTTCGACGCACGCGTCGACCAGGTCGAGGCTGACTCCGATCTCGTCGTACAGCAGCCGGAACCGCGTGAACGCGTCGCCGTCCTCGCCGACCGGGACGGTGAGGACGCCGTCCGAGTGCAGCTCGGCGTACGCCAGGTAGGGGTCGTTGCGACGCAGGTCGAGGTCGAGGGCGCTGGCCCGTGCGACGACGCCGCTGACGCCGTACGACTCCGCCTCCGATCGGGTCAGGACGGCGACGCCGCGGGTCCGTTCGGCGAAGAGTGGGTTGGCGAAGACCTGCTCTTCGAACTCCGGCAGCTTTGCTCGCAGCTCTGCGACGACCCTGCGGACGTGGTCGAGCCACCCATCGGGTGCATCCTCCTTCAGCCCGCCGACGCGGTTGAACATGTAGTGCATCCGGCCGCCGGAGATCTCCTCCATCACGCCCTGGAGGCGCTCGCGCTCGTGCAGCGCCTGGATCGGCGCCTCGCCGAGCTCGGCGGGGTAGGAGCCGAGGAACATGAGGTGGTGCAGCACGCGGTTGAGCTCGGCCAGCAACGTTCGCAGCCACACGGCGCGCGGAGGGACCTCGATGCCGAGCATGCGCTCGACGGCGAGTACGACGCCGAGCTCGTTGGCGAACGCGCTCAACCAGTCGTGACGGTTGGAGAGCATGATGATCTGCCGGTAGTCGCGGACTTCGAAGAGCTTCTCGACGCCGCGGTGGAGGAACCCCACCTCCGGCTCCGCGCGCACGATGCGATCGCCCTCGACGCTCAGGTGCAGCCGTAGCCCCCCGTGCATGCTCGGGTGGTGCGGCCCGAGGTCGAGCACCACATCGGTCCCGGCGGCCGAGACCCCCGCACCCATCCCCACCGTCATCTCCACACCACGACCCTACGAGGCAGCGGGGGTGGAGTGTTTGTCGTGCCAGGCACGACAAACACTCCAGGCCACGGCTATCCACAGGCGCGCAAATCCCCCTGGCCGGGCGGTGTCCGGGCGAGGACGATCGACCGCGTGGACGAACGAGTCGCGAACCTGATCCAGGACCAGGCCGGTGTGGTGTCCCGGCGGCAGCTCGAAGCAGCCGGTCTGCGAGCACACGATGTCGAGCGGTTCGTACGCCGACGCGAGCTCAGCCGCTTGCACCGCGGCGTACTCATCGACCACACGGGGGAGCCTTCGTGGATCCAACACGCGTGGGCAGGCGTGCTGCTGTACGAGCCCGCCGTCCTGCAGGGACCTTCGGCGGTCCGCGCCGTCGAGGGACCAGGCAGCAACCGGCCCAGCACGCCGATCCACATCGGCGTGGACCGCGACCGGCGGGTGGCTCGGCGTAGTGGCCTGGTCGTCGTGCGGATGGAGCGGTTCGAGGAGCGGGTGCAGTGGAACGCGAGTCCGCCGAGGCAGCGATACGAGGACGCGGTCATCGATGTGGCAGCCGCCGCTGCAACCAACATGCAGGCGCTGGGTGAGCTGGCGAGAGCGGTTCAGGGGCGGCGCACCACGGCGCGACGACTCCTCGAGCACCTCGAGCGACGCCCTTGGGTCGAGCGTCGCAGCTGGATGATGGCCGTGCTCGGCGACGTCGCCGCGGGAGCATGCTCGGTCCTCGAACATGCCTACCTGGTCGCCGAGCGGCGGCACGGCGTGAGCGGCGCTCGCCGCCAGGTGGTGGATCGGCTTGGGGCCGGGGTCGTCTACCGCGACGTGGAGTACAAGTGCGGGCTTTGCGTCGAGCTCGACGGACGGCTCTTCCACGACACCGCGTGGCAGCGCGATCGGGACTTCGACCGGGACCTCGACCTGCGCGTCGACGGTCGTGACTCTGTGCGGCTGTCGTGGGGGCAGGTCATCGACCGGCCGTGCTGGACGATGGCGCGGATCGTTGCCCTCCTGCATGCGCGGGGGTGGGCCGGAACGGCTCGGCCGTGTGCACCGGGCTGCGCTGTCGGGCTCGGGCCTGGAGGGTTTGTCGTGCCAGGTACGACAAACACTCCGGGCCAGACCGCCGAGGGGGTGGCTTAGGGTCGGGGCGTGACGGAGCCGAGTGACAGTGGGCTGTTCGAGCCGCCGGGTGTGGTGTGGCAGCGCGTGTCGCCGGCGCTGGCCGTCGTACGCCGCGCAGGGTTGCTGCTCCTGCTGACACCGCTCGCGGCCGCCGTGGTCGTCGTGGCCGCGCTCGACCTGCTGCCGCGCGGCATCTGGATGGTCCTGCTCGTCGCGATCCTCACGTTGGCCGCGTGGGGATGGTGGGTGATCGGACGCGCGGTGTCGCGGATAGGGTACGCCGAGCAGGACGACGAGCTCTACGTCACCCGAGGCGCGTTGTTCCGCAAGCTGGTCGTGGTGCCTTACGGGCGGATGCAGTTCGTCGACGTGCAGGCCGGCCCCCTACAT
>JBHWSH010000028.1:0-20002 GCA_043427135.1 Marmoricola sp.
GTGACGCCGCAGCCCACCAGGACGAGTTCGAGTCGCCCGGTCACCCCCAGCCGGGTCAAGTGCTCCATCATCAGACCGCTGGCGCGGTTCTCGTGGGTGGAGGCCGGCACGACCAGCGCGCCGCCGGACCAGCGGCGGGACTGCGACCACACCCGGGTTCACGGCCGGTTCCAGCAGCGCCACTGCTCGTCGGTCAGGTCACTTGAGTACGACATGGTCCGGGCAGTGCCGTCCGAGCTGGCTGGCGCAGTCGACGCAAAATGGGACACATCCAGTTACAGCGAGACCTTCTCGGTTTCGCGTTCTGTCATGACGGGAGTGGCGCTAGCCCTCGTGTTGAATCGGCGCCCGCGCCACAACGATGCAGGCAGCCAGCGTGCGCGCCTGCGGGCGCGCGGGGCCGCGGCGTCGTGCAACGCGCCGGCCACCGTGAGCTGGTCGCTCCAGGCCGAGCGCGCAGCCTCCACGTCCGACGCCCACGCCGAGTAACGGTGGCGTTCGACCAGCAGCACCAGCGACTGCAGAGCGGAGAGCACGGCGGGGTCGCTGCCCAGCGCGGCGACCAGCGCCCGCGCCTGGGCTCGCAGGCTCTGACTGTCGTCCCAGCGGTGCCTGAGGTCGAGTGCGGTGGCACGTAGTTCTTCCCAGGCGCCGTCGATGCGTGCGCCCGGAGCGCCCGAGGCGCGCCGACGGGTGAGCGCAGTCCGGCGCGCACGCGGCAGGAACAGAAGTGCGCCGCCCAGCGCGAGGGCCGGGAGCACCAGCCACCAGTGTGAGGTGTCGTCGGAGGTGGTGCTCGTGACGGGGTCGGTCTCGATGTCACGCGCGGAGTCGGGGGCAGTGCTCGTCGGCGACGGGGACGTCGCGGCACTCGGTGACGGGGCCTCCTGCGGCCGCGGGATCGAGGCCTCGGTGTACGCCGGCACGCCGGTCGCCCGGTCCTGCGGAGTCGGCTCGAAGCGGATCCAGCCCGCCCCCTCGAAGTAGAGCTCGGGCCATGCGTGCAGGTCGCGGCTGGAGTAGACCCAGGTGCGCGCACCGGCCGGCTCCGGCCGCAGGAAGCCGACCGCCACCCGGGCCGGAATCCCGAGCGCACGAGCCATCATCGCCATCGCGGCGGAGAACTGCTCGCAGTAGCCGGTGCGGCTGCCAGGGCCTTCGCCGAGGAAGAGCTCGAGCTGGGTCAGGTCGCTGCCGGCCCCGCGCTCCAAGGAGTAGACGAATCCGCCGTCGCGGCGGAACCACGACTGCAGCACCACTGCGCGCTCGAAGTCGCTGGCGGCGTCCTGCGTGACCTCCTCCGCCAGGTCGCGGATCCACCTCGGGGTCTCGTCGGGCAGGTCGGTGCCGTCCCGCACGATGCTTCGCGGAGCCCGGGGGGCGGCCACCAGCTGCTCGGCGGTGGGCTGGAGCTCCAGCGTCGTCGCGGCGTACTCGAGGGCGGCGGCCGCCCCGGCACCCTCGGTGGTGATCAGGTCGAGAGTGGCCGTGTCGTAGCGCCAGTCGCCCGGGACCTCGACTCGAGTGGCGGGGTAGGGAACCGGGAGCCATTCGGACCGGAAGTCGGGCGTGGTGCCGAAGCGGTGCTCGACGCTGCGTTGGGGAGTTGCGGCGCTCAACCCGGGAGGTGCGGGGAGCGCGCCGGCGGCGCGCTGCTCCACGGGGATGGACCTCTCGGCCGGCTTCCAGACGAGACCGTCGAACTCGTCGAGGACGGTGGTGCGGAGGTACCCGGGGGCGGACTGCTCGGTCTCGACGAACACCAGCGGGACGTCGGGACCCTGCACCAGGTCGCGGCGCAGGTCGACCATGGGGTTGGTCAACGACACCGAGGCGCCTCCGCCGCCGGAACCCCCGCCCCCGGTGTCGCGGTCGACGAAGCCTTCGTGATCGGGCGTCAGCACCGGGACGGCCGCTGCGAGGGCGACTCCGCCCACCCCTAGCGTGAGCGCGCCTGGCAGCAACATGCCGAGCGTGACCCGGTGAGGAAGGTCGTGTGCGCGGGACCGCGACGGGCCGGCACCAGCGCCAGCCTCCGGGCCGATGGCCACGGTGCGACCCCAGCCGGACAGCCGCAGAGCATGGTCGGCGGCGAGGAGGAGCACGAACAGGATCGAGGTGAGCACGAAGGCCGTCCAGGGGACGCGGTCGACGATCGCCCAGGCGGCGGTCAGCGACGCGATGAGCGGCAAGCCCGCGAGGGACGGCGCGCGCCAGCTGCACGCGGCGACGTCCACCAGCAGGGCCACGATCACGCCGGCGCCGATCAGCAGCGGTGCGAAGGCGGTCACGTCCGCCGGGACCGGAGCGGCCCAAGCGGCCGACGCCTCCACCGCGGCGGCCAGCGTGTCACGGGCGGTGCCCAGCGAGGCGGGGGTCGGCACCCACCCGCCGAGGGACTCCGCGGCAGCCCAGCGGTGGTTGAGGGCGACGACGAGGATGCCCAGCTGTCCCAGCGGCACGAGTGGACCTGGAAGGCGGACGGCGCGCAGGACGAGACCGCTGAGGGCGATGAGCACGACGAGCGCCGCCAGCGGCCGGAAGTAGGCGGCAGCGTCCTCGGTGAGGACGGACCAGGAGGTGACCGCGGCGAGACTCGTGGCGCCCGCCAGCACGGCCAGGAGCACGGCAGTCGGGGACGGGACGCGGATCACCCGACCACCTCCCGGTTGCTGGCGGGTCTCCAGCCCGTCTGCTGGAGGCCGAGACGCTCCCAGGTCCGTGCCGGCGGATCGGCCGGGTCGACCGGCACCGAGCGCCAGCCCTGCGCCGCCAGCTCGGCGACCGCGGGCACCGACGGAGCGCCGGCTCCCGCCCACCGCTCGACATCCAGCACCAGTGCAGCCGACGTCCCCGAGGCGCGCTGCAGGCGCCGCAGGACCGGCAGGTCGTCGGGCAGGAGGCTGCCGAGGACGGCCACCGTGAGCCCACCTGGGCGGCTGTCTCCCGAGGTCAGCCAGGAGGTCTCGATCAGCGCGCGATCGCTGGGACGGAGGACGGCCAGCGACTCGAGCAACGGACCGCTCTCGGCGTCGGAGGTGCCGTGCGCGTGCCACCCGTGCTCCTCGGTGGCCGAAGCGGTGACCAGTCGGACGGCGAAGCCGCGACGGCTGAGATGGACGGCGATGGAGGCAGTGAGGGCCACCGCGTGCTCGAGCGACGACGCGGGTCCGGTGCCGCGGTGGCTGCGATGCCGGTTGTCCAGGAAGAGCGTCGCTCGTGACTGCCAGGGCTGCTCTTCGCGGCGCACCATCAGCTCGCCGGCGTGTGCGCTGGCGCGCCAATGCACCCGGCGCAGCTCGTCGCCGTGGCGGTACTCGCGGACGGTCACGTCTTCGGCGCTGCCGCCGGCGAAGTCGCGCGGGCGGTTGTCGCCGGACCCGGTCCACGACCCCGTGAGCGGGATGGCGGGAAGGGCAGCGACGCGCGGAGTGACCACCACCGTGCTCTGCGAGGTGAAGGTGCGGTCGAGCTCGACCAGGCCGAAGGGATCACCGACCCGCACCGTCAGGGGGCCCAGGTGGTATCGCCCCCGGACCTCGGTGCGCACTTCGTAGCGCAGCTCGCGGCGCCACCGGCCACCCATCCGGTCGAGGACGAAACGCGGTCGGGCGCCCAACGTGTAGGGCACGTGCTCCTCGAGGAGCAGCAGGCCGGTCGACCGTGAGCTCTCGTTGCTCAGGGTCAGCCGGACGGACGCGGGCATGCCGGCCGCCACGCGTGCGGGCTCCACGGCTCGGCGCAGCGCCAACCGATGGCGGCGTCGCCCCACCACCGCCGCCGAGAGAAGAGGGAGGACGACCAGGAGCGCGCCGATCTTCAGCAGTTCGTCGGACCCGAGCACGATCCCGCAGGCGAGAGCGGTGACGCCCGCGGCGAGAAAGGCCCGACCGCGGGAGGTCAGGCCGCGCAGTGCGGGCGGGAGGAGACGGGACACGAGGGGGTCGTCACCGCCCTGCGGGCACCGGCACCGACGCGACCAGCCCGCGCAGCGTGGCGCCGGGGGTGCGTCCGGCCATGGACGCCTCGACCGTCGGCAGCAACCGGTGGGTGAGGACGGGCAGCGCGAGGCCCTGGACGTCGTCGGGTACGACGAAGTCGCGGCCGTCCAGCGCGGCGGCGACCTTGGCGGCCCGGACGAGGTGGAGCGTCGCCCGTGGAGACGCCCCCAGCATCAGGTCGGCGGAAGAGCGGGTCGCGGCGACCAGCGCAACGGCGTAGCGGCGTACTGCCTCCGAGACGTGCACCGCCCGGACGGTCTGCACCAGCCGCGCGAGGGTGCGGGCGTCGGTCACGGGGGACAGCTCCGCGAGCGGGTCGTGCCCGGCGTGATGGCCGAGCATGGCCACCTCCGCGTCGGCGACCGGGTAACCCATCGACACGCGTGCCATGAAACGGTCGCGCTGTGCCTCGGGCAGGGCGTAGGTGCCCTCCATCTCGAGAGGGTTCTGGGTGGCCACCACCATGAACGGCGTCTCGAGGTGGTACGTCGTGCCGTCGACGGTGACCTGACGCTCCTCCATGCACTCCAGCAGAGCCGACTGCGTCTTGGGTGAGGCGCGGTTGATCTCGTCGCCGACGACGATGTTGGCGAAGACCCCGCCCGGCCGGAACTCGAAGTCGCGAGTCTCCTGGTTGTAGACCGACACTCCGGTGACGTCGCCGGGGAGGAGATCGGGGGTGAACTGGATGCGCTTGACGGTGCAGTCGATCGAGCGCGCCAGAGCCTTGCTCAGCATCGTCTTGCCGACGCCGGGCACGTCCTCCACCAACAGGTGGCCCTCCGCGAGCAGCACGGTGACGGCCAGCCGGACGACTTCGGGCTTGCCCTCGATGACGGTCTCCACCGCTGCCCGGATGCTCCGGCTGACGGAGGCGACCTCTTCGAGGCTCGAGCCGGGAGGGCTGGAGCTGGTCTCGGAGAGCTCGCTCGCGGAGTAGTGCTGCGCGGTCAAAGGTCCCTCTCCTCCGCGAGCGATGCACGCGATCGTCCTCGGAACGCAAATCTAGCCGACCGTGCCACGCCGGACGCTGGAGGCGGAGTGGAGGAACTTGCCCACGAATGACGTTGACGGTGGAGCGAAGTGGAGTAAAGTGGAGCGCAGTGGAGGAATGGGAGCCACTTTTCACCCAGGATGAGCGCGGGGGAGGTGTCCGATGTTCTTCGGCACCTACACGCCCAAGCTGGACGAGAAGGGGCGGCTGATCCTCCCGGCGAAGTTCCGGGAGCAGCTCGCGGGAGGTCTGATGGTCACGAGGGGTCAGGAGCACTGCCTCTACGTGTGGCCCCAAGCCGAGATCGAGCGCATCACCGAGCGGCTGCGCGAAGCACCGGTCTCCAACAAGGCGACCCGCGACTACATCCGGATGTTCTCCTCCGGCTCCTCCGACGAGCGGCCGGACAAGCAGGGGCGGATCACCATCCCGCCGCAGCTGCGTGACTGGGCGAACCTCTCCCGCGACATCGTCGTGATCGGTGCCATGAACCGACTCGAGGTCTGGGACGAGGCGGCCTGGACGGCGTACTCCGCCGAGCAGGAGGAGGCCTTCGCCGAGCTCTCGGAGGAAGTGTTCCCCGGCATCTGACCACCCGGCGCCGGCTCAGCCGTCGCTTAACCATCACAACTCAACAGCCGGTTTCGTCATATCAGGCTCGCGCCCGCTCCTCTGGGAATCTGGCACACCTTCCCCGGTGCCAGAAGCCCACGTCACAGGAGCGAGCGGGCGGGGACCTGGTCGGACGAACCCGGTGGCAGCCATCGCAGCTGAGCGCCACACCATCAAGGGGTCGAATCCATGAGCGTCACACTTCCGCACACCCGCAGGCAGGACAGCCCGCCACGTCGGGTCCGGCACGAGGTCCGCGACGGCATCGCCGTCATCGTGTTCTCCGCGACCGCCTCCTGCCTCCTCGCCCTGCTCATCACCGTCCTCGTCTCCTGGGGCCGGTAGCCCGTGGCGACCAGCGGTCCCGCCCACGTCCCGGTCCTTCTCGACCGGGTCGTCGCGCTGCTCTCCCCGGCGCTGGAGCACGACGGCGCCGTCCTGGTCGACGCGACCCTCGGGCTCGGCGGTCACACCGAAGCAGTGCTGGACCGCTGTCCCGCCGCCCACGTGGTGGGCATCGACCGCGACCCGCACGCGCTGGACCACACCCGCCGGCGACTCGAGCCCTACGCCGACCGGGTCACGCTCGTCCACGCGGTCTACGACGAGATCCCCGACGTGCTCGCGGACCTCGGGCTCCCGCACGTCGACGGGGTGCTGTTCGACCTCGGGGTCTCGAGCATGCAGCTCGATCTTCGCGAGCGCGGCTTCTCCTACGCCGAGGACGCGCCGCTCGACATGCGGATGGACGACAGCGCCGGTCGCACCGCCGCCGACGTCCTCAACACCTATCCGGTCGAGGAGCTGGCCACGATCCTCCGGGAGTATGGCGAGGAGCGCTTCGCACGCCGGATCGCCGAGCGCATCGTCCGGGCGCGGCAGCAGGAGCCGTTCCGCGCGTCGGCGCGGCTGGTCGACCTGGTCCGCGACGCCATCCCGGCGGCCACCCGGCGTACGGGCGGCAACCCGGCCAAGCGCACCTTCCAAGCGCTGCGCATCGAGGTGAACGACGAGCTCGCGGTGCTGCGACGTGCACTTCCGGCCGCCCTCGACGCCCTGGCGATCGGAGGCCGGATCGCGGTGATGTCCTATCACTCCCTCGAGGACCGACTGACCAAGCAGGTGCTGGCTCGCGGCAGCACCACCGATGTGCCACCCGACATGCCGGTTGTGCCCGAGAGCCATCAACCCCCGCTGCGTCTGCTGACCCGTGGGGCGGAGAAGGCCTCCGACGACGAGATCGCGGCCAACCCGCGCGCGCGGTCGGTGCGCCTGCGGGCGGCCGAGCGCGTCCGGGCGGGGGCCGTGGCGTGAGCGCCTTCATGGGCCAGGCCCGCGGCCGGCTGCCGAGGATCGCAGAGAGCGCCGTCGAACGAGCCCGCCTCACGGTCGTCCCGCGCCGTCGTCCGGCAGTGCCGCGGGTGCCCTTCATGATCCTGGTGTCCATGGTCCTGCTCGGCGGGGTCGTCGGACTGCTGATGTTCAACACCTCGATGCAGCAGGTCTCGTTCGCGGCGACCGCGCTCGAGGCACGCGCCGACGCACTCCATGCTGAGGAGCAGGGGCTGCGCATGGAGGTGGATCAGCTCCGCGACCCGCAGCGAGTGACGACCCGCGCGCAGCAGCTCGGGATGGTCCCTCTCCTCAACCCCGCGTTCATCGACCTCAGGACCGGTGAGGTGCTCGGCCAGGCGGTCCCCGCCACCATCGAGGACGCGGTCCGTCTCGAGCCCCTGCCGACACGCAAGCCCGCCGTGCTCACTCCCACCGCCGTCGTCGTACCAGCCGACACGCCGGCGGAGCAGGCCGACGGCCGGAGCCGGAACAGGCGGTGATCCCGGCGCGCCCTCGGCAGGTCCGGCGCTGATCCAGGTACACAGGACGCAAAGCGACAAAGCACGCACCAGGGAGATCGATGACGGGGCCGACGAAGAGGCCGGTGAGGGCGCACGGACGTCCTCCGCGGACGCGGCGCGCCGGTGCCGGGCGAGTCCGCCGGCGCACGCTCTCCGCGATCCGCGGCACGTCCCTGGTGCGGCTGCGGGTCGGGTTCATCCTCATCGCGATGGTGCTCTCGGTCTTCGCCGTCCGGCTCTTCCAGCTCCAAGGCCTCGACGCACAGACGTACGCCGAGCGGGCCAGAGCCGTGGGCGCGGTCCAGGAGATCCTCCCCGCCACCCGCGGCCCCATCCTCGACCGCAAGGGCCAGCCGCTGGCCGAGTCCCTCGACGGGCTGATGATCGTCGCGGACCCCACCAAGACCAAGGACGACGCCGCGGAGATCGCCACCGTGCTGCTCGACCGGCTGGGGGAGCAACACATCGACTACATCAGCACGGTCAAGAACCTGCGCTACAAGGACACGCACTTCCGCTACATCGCCCGCCGAGTCCCCTCGACCCAGGCCGAGGCCGTCGTCGCCGAGCTCGACGACTTGGGCTACAAGGGCATCGACACGCGCCGCGACCCCGTGCGCAGCTACCCCTCCCGCGACGTCGCGGCCAACATCGTCGGGTTCACCAACGGTCTGGGTGAGGCGGCCGAAGGCGCGGAGCTGCTCTTCGACGACCTGCTGTCCGGCACCGACGGGTCGGCGACGTACGACGTGGGCGGCGGCAACCGCATCCCGCTGGGCGACAACAGCGTGGTCGACCCCCGCGACGGACAGCCCCTCACCTTGACGCTCGACCGCGACATGCAGTTCTTCGCCCAGCGCGTGCTTCGCCAGACGGTCGAGGACGCGGGTGCCGAGTCCGGGTCGATCCTGGCGATGGACACCCGCACCGGTGAGCTGCTCGTCGTCGCCGACTACCCGACGTACGACCCCAACGTCCTGCAGCAGCCGGTGAAGAGCCGCCTGGGGTCCCTGGCGTTCCGCGAGGTCTACGAGCCCGGATCGGTGCAGAAGGTGCTGACCGCCGCGGCGCTCGTCGACGCCGGCGTGGTGTCTCCCACGACCAAGATCACGGTGCCGGAGACCTTGAAGAGCTCCGACCGGGTCATCCGCGACTACTTCTCCCACCCGACGCTGCGGTTGACCATGGCGGGGGTCATCGCCAAGTCGTCCAACGTCGGCACCGTCCTGGCGGCGCGGCAGCTGCACGAGCGCAAGCTCCACCGCTATCTGCGTGCGTTCGGGCTGGGCAGTCGCACCGGCGTCGAGGGGTACGGCGAGTCCGCCGGCATGCTGTCGTCGTGGCGCGACTGGATCGAGATCGAGCGCGACAACATCGCCTTCGGTCAGGGTCTGGCGGTCAACGCGGTCCAGATGGCCGCGGCGGTCAACACGATCGCCAACGGCGGCGTCTACGTGCAGCCCAGCCTCGTGCGCGGCAGCGCCACCACGTCCTATGGGCAGGTGGTCGGCTCCGACCACAGCGAGCGCCGGACCGTGGTCTCGCCGGAGGCCGCGGCGCAGACCCGGCAGATGATGGAGATGGTCACCGATGCCGAGGAGGGCACGGCGCCGAAAGCCGCCATCGAGGGCTACCGGGTGGCCGGCAAGACCGGCACCGCCCAACGGATCGACCCGGAGTGCGGCTGCTATGGCCGCGACTTCACCGTCTCCTTCGCCGGGTTCGCTCCTGCCGACGACCCCCGCTTCACCGTCTATGTCGTGGTGCACAAGCCCAAGAACGGCGGGGGCGGCGGCTCCACCGGCGGCCCCGCGTTCCGCAAGGTGATGAGCATGCTCCTGCAGCAGTACGTCGTGCCACCCACCGGCGCCGCTCCGCAGCGCACGGCCGTCGAATGGTGACCCCCGTCCTGCCTAGTAGATTCCAGCCGTGACCCGGCCGGACAGTCCTCCGCGCGTGCGGCTCACCGAGGCGGCCGACTGGTTGGGCCGCTCGGTGCGCGTCGAGCCCCCGGCCGCCGACGCCGAACTCAACGGCATGACACTCGACAGCCGCCTCGTGCGGCCCGGGGACCTCTACGTCGCCGCGCCGGGCGCGCAGACCCATGGGGCGAGGTACGCCGCGGCCGCGGTCGCCGCCGGAGCCGTCGCTGTCCTGACCGACCCCACCGGGTCGCAGCTCACCGGGGCCCTCGGCGTACCTGTGCTGACTGTGGACTCGCCTCGCGAGGTGGTCGGCCTGCTCGCGGCCCGGCTCCATGGCCATCCGGCGCGATCGATGCGGACGTTCGCGGTCACCGGCACGCAGGGCAAGACCACCACCACACGGCTGGCCGCCGGCGCACTCGAGCACGCCGGGATCGCCGCCGCCGCGATCGGCACGGTGGGCACCCGGATCGCCGGCGAGGACGTGCCCTCCGCGCTGACCACTCCCGAGGCCGCAGAGCTGCAGGCGCTCTTCGCCGTGATGCGCGAGCGGCAGGTGCAGGCCTGCGCGATGGAGGTCTCGAGCCACGCCCTGGTGATGGGGCGCGTGGACGGGGTGGTCTTCGACGTCGCCGCCTTCACCAACCTGGGCCGCGACCACCTCGACTTCCACCGCGACCTCGAGGACTACTTCGCCGCCAAGGCCATGCTGTTCACCCCCGACCGTGCACGCCTCGGGCTGGTCAACGTCGACGACGCCCACGGACGCCGCCTCCTCGACCAGGCATCGGTCCCGATGCGGACCTTCTCCGCGCAGGGATCGGACGCCGACTGGACCGCGTCGGCAGTGCGACCGTCCGGGACGGGCTCGGTGTTCGTCCTGCGTGACCCCGGGGGGACCGAGCGCGAGGTGACGGTGCCGTTGCCGGGTGACTTCAATGTCGCCAACGCCCTCTGCGCGCTCGCCGGTCTCGCCGAGTGCGGCTTCGACCTCGACGATGTCGCGCCTGCCCTGGCGGCGGTGTCCGGCGTCCCGGGTCGACTCGAGCCGGTGGACGCCGGCCAGGACTTCCTCGCGGTCGTGGACTACGCCCACAAGCCCGACGCGCTCGACGCCGTCCTGCGGAGCCTGCGCCGGCGCACGCCGGGCCGCCTCATCGCGGTCATCGGTGCCGGCGGTGACCGCGACCGCGGCAAGCGACCGCTGATGGGCGCGGTGGCGGCTGGGTTGGCCGACGTGCTGGTCGTGACCGACGACAACCCCCGCAGCGAGGATCCGGCTGCCATCCGGGCCGAGGTCCTGGCCGGGGCCCGCTCGGAGAGCGTCGAGGTCCACGAGGTCGGTGACCGTCGCGAGGCCATCGCCCTGGCGGTCGCCACCGCGCGCACCGGCGACTGCCTGGTCGTCGCCGGCAAGGGCCACGAGACCGGGCAGGAGATCGCCGGCACGGTCCACCCGTTCGACGACCGGGTCGAGCTCGCGGAGGCGCTGCGCGGTCTCGCCTCGCGAGGGCGGATGATGACCCGATGATCACCATGACTCTCGCCGAGATCGCCGACGCGGTCGGCGGGACGGTCGACGCGGGAGATCCGGGCGGCCTGGTGAGAGCGGGGGTCACGATCGACTCGCGCTCCGTCGAACCGGGAGGGCTGTTCGCGGCCTTGCCGGGTGCGCACGTCGACGGGCACGACTTCGCCGGTGCTGCCGTGGAGGTGGGGGCGTCGGCCGTGCTGGCCTCGCGCCCGGTCGGCGTGCCGGCGATCGTCGTACCGGATGTGCGCGAGGCGCTGGCGCACCTGGCTTCGTATGTGCTGAAGCGCCTGCCCGACGTGACGGTCCTGGGCGTCACCGGGTCGCAAGGCAAGACCACCACCAAAGACCTCTTGGCCGGCGTGCTGGCCGATCACGCCCCGACGGTCGCCACGGCCGGCTCCTTCAACAACGAGCTGGGCCTGCCACTCACCGTCCTCCGTGTCGAGGAGCGCACCCGCTACCTACTGCTGGAGAGGGGAGCCCGAGGAGTCGGACACATCCGCGACCTCTGCGCGATCGCTCCGCCCGATGTCGCCCTCGTCCTCAACGTGGGCAAGGCGCACCTCGGGGAGTTCGGGGACCAGGAGACCATCGCGCTGGCGAAGGGCGAGCTGGTGGAGGCGCTGCCCGACGACGGCGTCGCGGTGCTCAACGCCGACGACGCCGCCGTCTCGGCGATGAGGGAGCGCACCCGTGCCCGCGTCCTGACGTACGGCGAAGCCGACATCGCCGACGTACGACTCACCGATCTGCGACTCGGCGCCGACGGCCGGCCCAGCTTCACCCTGCGCCACGGTGACGCACACGCCTCGGTGCGCCTGCAGCTGCTCGGGGAGCACCAGGCCCACAACGCCGCCGCAGCTGC
The DNA here is from genome assembly GCA_043427135.1 of Marmoricola sp. Taxonomy (GTDB): domain Bacteria; phylum Actinomycetota; class Actinomycetes; order Propionibacteriales; family Nocardioidaceae; genus Marmoricola_A. The sequence goes on from JBHWSH010000028.1 coordinate 11,788, forward strand.
GACGGCGGCGGTCGCGCTCGGCGTCGGCCTGGCGGACGTGGCCACGTCCCTCGAGAAGATCACCTCGGCCTCGCGGTGGCGCATGGAGCTTCGGGAGAGGTCCGACGGGGTGACCGTCATCAACGACGCCTACAACGCCAGCCCCGACTCGATGCGCGCCGCACTCAAGACCCTCGCGGCGATCGGACGCGGGCGCGGCCCCGGGACCCGGACGATCGCGGTCCTGGGAGAGATGCGCGAGCTGGGTGAGTCGAGCCGCGACGAACACGACGCCATCGGCAGGCTCGCCGTCCGGCTCGACATCCATCAACTGCTCGTCGTCGGCGAGCCCGCGCGCCCGATGCACCTGGGCGCATATCTCGAGGGGTCCTGGGGAGAGGAGTCGGTGTTCGTGCCCGACAACGACGCGGCCACCGCATGGCTGCGTGCGCACGTGCGGTCCGGTGACGTGGTCCTGGTCAAGGCCTCGCGAGGCGCTCGGCTCGACGAGGTCGCGTCCGCTCTGCTCGACGGCGAGGAGACCGGCCGATGAGGGCGATCCTGCTCTCGGGAGGGTTGGCCATGCTGCTGACCCTGCTCGGCACCCGGCTCGCCATCGAGCTGCTGGTGCGCAAGGGCTACGGCCAGTTGATCCGCGACGACGGCCCGACCACCCACCACACCAAGCGCGGGACGCCCACGATGGGCGGGACCGTGATCATCATCTCCGTCGTGCTGGCCTACGCCGTGGCCACGCTGGCGACCGGCCGCAGCGGATCCACCTCGGGCTTCCTGCTGCTGTTCCTCCTGGTCGGACTCGGCGCGGTCGGCTTCGTCGACGACTACATCAAGATCGCCAAACAGCGCAGCCTCGGACTGCGCAGCCGCGCCAAGATGACCGGCCAGATCCTGGTGGCTCTCGTGTTCGGCTACCTCGCCCTGCAGTTCCCCGACGACCGCGGTCAGACGCCGGCTTCGCGCTACCTGTCGTTCACCCGCGACTGGGAGTCCTGGCAGCTGCCCACGATCGTGGTGCTCGCGCTCATCCTCGTGATGATCGCGGCGACCTCCAACGCGGTGAACCTCACCGACGGGCTGGACGGTCTGGCGACGGGAGCATGCGCCGCGGTCTTCGGCGCCTACACGATCGTCAACATCTGGCAGAACAATCAGTCCTGCCGCATCTCGCCCGGCAACACCTGCTACGAGGTCCGCGACCCCCTCGACCTCGCGATCATCTCCGCTGCACTCACCGGAGCCTGCATCGGCTTCCTGTGGTGGAACGCCGCGCCCGCCAAGATCTTCATGGGTGACACCGGATCCCTCGCTCTCGGCGGGGCGCTGGCGGGGCTGGCCATTCTCACCCGCACCGAGATCCTGCTCGTGCTGCTCGGCGGGCTCTTCGTGACCCAGACCCTCTCGGTCATCCTCCAGGTCGGCTATTTCAAGGTGAGCGGAGGGAAGCGGATGTTCCGGATGGCGCCCCTGCACCATCACTTCGAGCTGAAGGGATGGGACGAGATCACCGTGGTGATCCGCTTCTGGATCGTCACGCTGCTGTTCGTCTCCGCCGGCATGGGCATCTTCTACGCCGAGTGGGTGGCCGGGGCATGAGCACTCGCGACGTACACACGCTGGGACGGCTCGACAGCTGGGAGGGCGTCCGCGCGGTGGTCGCCGGGTTCGGCGTCTCAGGGTTCGCGGCTGCCGACAACCTGACCCACCTGGGAACGCAGGTCGTCGCGCTCGACGAGGTGGAGGACGCCGACCGCGCGGACAAGGCGGCGCTGCTCGAGGTGCTCGGCGCCGACGTCCGACTCGGTGCGGGGACGACTCGAGAGCTGCCCGAGCCCGTCGACGTCCTCGTCACGTCGCCGGGATGGCGTCCGGACGCACCTCTGATCGCTCAAGCCGTCGCTCGCGGCGTACCCGTCTGGGGAGAAGTGGAGCTGGCGTGGCGGCTCCGCCATCCCGATAGCCCGGCGCCGTGGCTCGCGGTGACCGGCACCAACGGCAAGACCACCACCGTGCAGATGCTCGACTCCATCCTCCGTGCCGCCGGGTTGCGCTCGGTGGCCGCGGGCAACGTCGGGCTGCCGCTCGTCGAGGCCGTGATGGACCCCGAGCCGTACGACGTCCTGGCCGTCGAGCTGTCCAGCTTCCAGCTCCACTACACCTCCTCGGTGCGGGCGGAGTCGTCGGCGGTGCTCAACGTCGCCGAGGACCACCTCGACTGGTACTCCTCGATGGCCGACTACGCCGGCGACAAGGGCCGCATCTACGAGGGGGTCGAGCGTGCCTGCGTCTACAACGTCTCCGACCCGGTCACCGAGGAGCTGGTGCGAGAGGCGGACGTCCAGGAGGGCGCACGTGCGATCGGCTTCACCCTCGGTATCCCCGACGTCGGCATGGTGGGTCTGGTCGACGAGGTGCTGGCCGACCGTGCCTTCATCGAGCAGCGCCGACACAGTGCGGCGGAGCTCTGCACGCTCGACGACCTCGCTTCCCCGGCACCGCACTTCGTCGCCGACGCGCTCGCGGCGGCCGCGCTTGCACGCGCCCACGGGGTCGCCCCCGCGGCCGTGCGCGACGGCTTGCGGGCCTTCCGCCCCGACGGGCACCGCATCGCCGAGGTCGCCGTGGTGCACGAGGTCCGCTATGTCGACGACTCCAAGGCGACCAACCCCCACGCCGCGAAGTCCTCGCTGCAGGCATACGACCCCGTCGTCTGGGTGGCCGGGGGCCTGGCGAAGGGCGCGTCCTTTGACGACCTGGTGAGGGCCGTGCGGTCGCGGCTGCGCGGGGCGGTCCTCCTGGGACGCGACCGGGCCGTCATCGCCGAGGCCCTTCGGCGACACGCGCCCGATGTCCCCGTGATCGAGGTGGCCGACGAGGACACTGCTGCCATGGGTCGCGTCGTCCAGGCGGCTGCGCAGATCGCCCGCCCGGGCGACACCGTGCTGCTGGCGCCCGGCTGCGCATCCATGGACATGTTCACGAACTACGGCGCTCGCGGAGACGCGTTCGCCGCTGCGGTGCACGACCTGGAGCGCCGCGGCAGCGTCTGAGCGCGAGCAGCAGGGAGGAAACCGACGTGACGACCACGGCGCGCCGGCCAGCCGGGACCGCGCCGGCTCGTCCCGAAGCGCCTCCGCACGGCGGCGGCGTACGCGGGCTGCGGGCTTCGTTGCGCAGCTCGCTGGACCGGCCGTTGACGTCCTACTACCTGCTCGTCTCGGCCGGGGGCCTGCTGCTCACCCTCGGCCTGGTCATGGTGCTGAGCTCTTCGTCGGTGATGGCCTACCGCGCCACCGGCAACAGCTACAGCACCTTCCTGCGCCAGCTCACCTGGGTGCTGCTCTCCGTGCCGTTCGTCTGGGCCGCCGTACGCCTGCCGCATCGGGTGCTCAGGCGGATGGCGTGGCCCGGGCTGGTGCTCGCCGTGGTGCTGCTCGGCCTGGTGCAGACCTCGCTCGGCGTCATGGTCAACGGCAACCGCAACTGGCTCGCGCTCGGACCGGTGCAGATCCAGCCCTCCGAGCTCGCCAAGCTCTCGGTGGTGGTGTGGTGCGCGCACATCTACGCCCGCAAGGAGCGGTTGCTCGGCGACTGGAAGCACACGCTCATCCCGGTGGTGCCGGTGATGGCGTTCATCGTCGGGCTCGTGGTGCTCGGTCACGACCTCGGCACGGCACTGGTGCTGATGGCCATCGTGCTGGGCCTGCTGTGGGTGGTCGGCGCACCACTTCGGATCTTCGTCGGTGCCATCCTCGTCACCGGCGCCGCCGCGCTGGCTCTGGCCGCCTCCTCCGACGAGCGGATGGAGCGGCTCACCAACTTCGCCGACCCGTTCAAGTCCTTTGAAGGCGCGGGGTGGCAGGCCGCGCACGGCATCTTCGCCATGTCCAGCGGCGGTCTCTTCGGCAAGGGCATCGGCGCCAGCCAGCAGAAGTGGGGCGACCTGCCGGCCGCGCACACCGACTTCATCTTCGCCGTGCTCGGCGAGGAGCTCGGCATGGTCGGCACGCTGCTCGTGCTGGGCCTCTTCCTCACCCTGGCGTACGCCGGCCTGCGTGTCGCGCAACGCACGCAAGACCCCTTCGCGCGCTACCTCGCCGCCGGGATCACCGTGTGGCTGGTCGCCCAGATGATGATCAACGTCGGCATGGTGCTGGCCCTCCTGCCGGTCATCGGCATCCCGCTGCCACTGGTGTCCTACGGTGGGTCGGCTCTACTGCCGTCGTTGGTCGCCCTGGGACTGCTGATCTCGATCGCGCGCCACGAGCCGGGGGCGCAGGCTGCTCTGAAGTCGCGGCGGCGGCGTACTCCCGCGGCGGTGACCGCCGGAGCTCCGCGGTGGCGCCGGTGAGGGTTCTGATGGCCGGGGGCGGCACAGCCGGTCACACCTCGCCCCTGCTCGCCACCGCCGACGCTCTGCGACGGCTCGAGCCCGCGACCGAGGTGACCGCAGTGGGCACCGCCCGAGGGCTCGAGACCCGCGTCGTCCCGGCCGCCGGCTACCCCCTGGAGCTCATCCCACCCGTGCCGCTGCCGCGCCGACCCGGCGTCGATCTGGCACGTGTCCCGAGTCGGCTCGCCTCGGCGGTGCGCGAGGCCGCCGCGGTCATCGACCGGGTGCGTCCAGACGTGGTGGTCGGGTTCGGCGGCTACGTCTCGGTGCCGGTCTACCTCGCCGCACGCCGACGTCGCCTGCCCCTGGTCGTGCACGAGGGCAACGCTCTGCCGGGCATCGCCAACCGCCTCGGTGCCCGACTCACGAGGTTCGTGGCGACGAGCTTCCCGGACACCGATCTCCCGCACGCCGACTACCTCGGGCTGCCGATCCGCAGGATGATCTCGACCCTCGACCGCGGGGCGCTACAGGACGAGGCGCGCGCCACCCTGGGGCTCCGCCCCGACCTGCCCACTCTGCTCGTCACAGGAGGATCTCAGGGAGCCCGCAGGCTCAACGAGTCGATCGCCGCGGCGCAGCCCGCACTCGCCGACGCGGGGGTCCAGGTCGTGCACGTCGTCGGGCCGAACGGCGACGCGGTGGTGTCCCCGGCGGCCGACGACCCGCCCTACGTCGTACTTCCCTACGTCGAGCGCATGGACCTTGCTTATGCCGCCGCCGACCTGGCCGTCTGCCGCGCAGGAGCGAACACCGTCACCGAGGTGGCTGCCGTCGGCCTGCCCGCGGTGTTCGTCCCGTTGCCGATCGGCAACGGCGAACAGGCGCGCAATGCGGCTCCGGTGGTGGCCGCGGGCGGGGCGCTGCTGGTGGCCGACGCCGCTTTCGGCGAGCCATGGGTGCGCTCCACTGTGCCCGACCTGATCCGTGACCCCCACAGGCTCGACGCGATGGCGCGAGCAGCAGAGGGTCTGATCCACCGTGATGCCGACGAGCGCCTGGCGCGGATGGTGCTGGCTGCGGGGAGGGCGCGATCGTGAGAGTGCCCGTCCCCGCCCGGATCCCGCCCGCCGGGGAGCTCGGTCGCGTCCACTTTGTCGGCATCGGGGGCGCCGGACTGTCCGGCATCGCGCGGATTATGCTCGCCCGCGGCATCGCCGTGAGCGGCAGCGACGCCGCCGACTCGACCACGCTGGCCGCCTTGCGCGACCTCGGCGCCGAGGTGCAGCTGGGGCATGCCGCCGAGCATGTCGCCGGCGCCGACACCGTCGTGGTCTCCACCGCCGTACGCGAGGACAACCCGGAGGTCGTCGAAGCGAGCCGGCGCGGTCTGCGACTGCTGCCGCGCTCGGCGGCGTTGCAGTCGGTCATGGCGAGGCGCCAAGTGGTGGCGGTCGCGGGCACGCACGGCAAGACGACCACGACCTCGCTGTTGACGGTGGCGCTGCAGCATTGCGGGGTCGACCCGTCCTACGCCATCGGGGGCGAGCTGCAGGCGAGTGGTCTCAACGCCCACGACGGCGAGGGGCGGCTGTTCGTGGCGGAGGCCGACGAGAGCGACGGGGCATTCCTCGTCTATGCGCCCTACGCGGCGGTCGTCACCAACGTCGAGGCCGACCACCTCGACAACTACGGCACGGAGGAGGCCTACCGGGCGGCGTTCTCCTCCTTCCTCGAGCGCATCGATCCCGAGGGTTTCCTGGTGGTCGTCGCCGACGACCCGGGCGCGGCTCGGCTCGGCGACGAGGCGGCCGATCGCGGGCTTCGCGTCATCACTGTGGGGGAGTCGCCCGCAGCCGACCTGGTCGTGCGGGACCTGCGGTTCGACGGGGCGGCCACGTCCTTCGAGGTGGTGGCGCGCGGCGACGTGCTGGGCACCGTCGACCTGCAGATCCCCGGGCGGCACTACGCCCTCGACGCCGTTGCTGCGTTGGCGGCGGGCATGTGCCTGGGGCATCCCTTCGAGACGCTGCGCGACGGGCTCGGGACGTTCACCGGCACGCGACGCCGGATGGAGCGCAAGGGCGAGGCCAGCGGTGTCCGGGTCTACGACAGCTACGCCCATCACCCTCGCGAGATCGCCGGCGACCTGCAGGCGGCGCGGTCCCTCGCCGGCGAGGGGAGGCTGGTGGTCGCCTTCCAGCCTCACCTCGTCTCCCGCACCCGGAGCTTCGGAGCCGAGATGGGGCAGGCGCTGGGAGCCGCCGACGAGGTGGTCGTCATGGCGGTCTACCTCGCTCGCGAGGACCCCGATCCGGAGGTCGACGCCGCTCTGGTCGCCCGGCACGTCCCCCTGCCACCGGACCGGGTGCACGTCCCGGGCGAGTGGGACTCCACGCCCACGCTCCTCGCCGACCTCGCTCGCCCCGGAGACCTGGTCCTCACCCTCGGTGCGGGCGATGTGACCCGGGTCGGGCCGTTGGTCCTTGAGCGATTGGCGGCTCGCGGATGAGCCCGACGCGCACACCCACCCGGACAGCGGGGGAGGCCTCGCCCGATGCTCGCGTCGTGGAGCAGACGCGGCGCCGGTTCCTGCGCCGCCGGCGTGCTCGTCGGTTGCTCATGTGGCGGCGCATCGCCCTCGTCGTCGCAGCGACGGCCGCCATCGGGGGTCTCGGGTGGCTGATCTTCTTCTCGCCGGTCCTGGCGGTGAAGGGTGCAGTGGTCGAAGGTCTCGACGTGCTGAGTGTCGCGGAGGTGGAGACCGCAGCCGACGTTCCTGTGGGCACGCCGCTGGCCCGCGCCGACCTCAGCGCCGTCGCCGCCCGCGTCGAGGCACTGGCCGCCGTCGACTCGGTCGCGGTGTCGCGGAGCTGGCCGGACACGATCGCTGTCGTCGTGACCGAGCGTGTCTCCGTGGCGACGGTGCAGCGCGACGGCCAGTGGCACGGGCTCGACGACGAAGGCGTCCTCTTCCGGACCTACCCGGAGCGGCCGAGCGACCTTCCCGAGGTCCGGATGCGGGCCAGCACGCCGGTGGACGCGCTGGCCGCCGCCGCCACCGTCGTACGAGCACTGCCGGCAGATCTCCTCGCGCGAGTCGCCTTCCTCGAGGTCCGCACCAAAGACTCCATCGCCCTGACCTTGCGCGGCGGGGGGAGAGTCGTCTGGGGGAGCGCGGAGGAGTCGGCCCGCAAGGTGCAGGTGCTCGGTGTGCTGCTCCGCCAGGAGGCCCGCAGCTACGACGTGAGCGCTCCGGGTCGACCGACCGTCCGGTTCTGAGGGCGCGTCGTCGAATCCGGCCAGCGATTCGATGACACGCCCGCGTGTCGTCGCGGATCCACCGCGATCTTGGCCTACCTTCTTCGAAGGCACAAGGTTGACATAACTATAACCCTCTACTTCAGGGTTAGGGTTCGCGACACGCCGAAGGCACGTGCCGACTTCCCCGGACAGCACCACGACCACACCAATGCCGTTGCCCCGCCGGGCGGCGCACACCAGCGAGAGGGACCTGCCGTGGCAGCACCGCAGAACTACCTAGCCGTCATCAAGGTCGTCGGGATCGGTGGCGGCGGCGTCAACGCCGTCAACCGGATGATCGAGGTCGGACTCAAGGGCGTCGAGTTCATCGCGATCAACACCGACGCGCAGGCGCTGCTGATGAGCGACGCCGATGTCAAGCTCGACATCGGCCGCGAGAAGACCCGGGGCCTCGGCGCCGGGGCCAACCCCGATGTCGGCGCCGAGGCCGCCGAGGATCACGCCGAGGAGATCGAGGAGGTGCTCAAGGGCGCCGACATGGTCTTCGTGACCGCCGGCGAGGGTGGCGGCACCGGCACAGGCGGGGCGCCGGTGGTGGCCCGGATCGCCCGGTCCCAGAGA
>JBHWSH010000029.1:0-13857 GCA_043427135.1 Marmoricola sp.
CGCTTGCTCGGCGCTGCCACTGGGCTGCACCCCGATGCCGAGCTGGCGTGTTCGGCGATCCGGATGGCGATGGCGACCCGCGGAGGCGTGGACGCGGTCAACGGCCCCAAGTGGCGCGAGGACGAGACCCAGCGCGTCATCTTCCACACCGACCGCGGCTCGACCTACACCGCGAACGCGTTCACCAAGCTGTGCCGCAAGCTCGGGGTCCGTCAGTCCATGGGCCGGGTCGGGTCGTGCTTTGACAATGCTGCAGCCGAGGCGTTCTTCAGCAGCCTGGAGTGGGAGGTCCTCTCACGCCACGAGTTCGACAACACCCGCCAGGCCCAGGCCGTCGTGCTTGACTGGTGCTACGGGTTCTACAACCACGAGCGTCGGCACAGCTCCGCAGGCATGATGAGCCCTGTCAGCTACGAGAACACCGCGGCTCCCGACCGGGAAGCCGCATAGGGAAGCCCTCCACGATTCGGGGGGAACCACAAACTGTGTTGCCGCGCAGCATCCCGAAGCCGATCCCGGAGCGCCGCGCGACTACCTGGCCAACCCATGCTCGGCCAGTAAGAGCATCGAGATGGTCGCCCAGGCCCGGTTGATCTGGCGGCTCAACAGCGAGCCTGGCACTCGGGAGGCACTCGGGCTGGACGGAGTCATCACCGGCTCGAGCACAGGCGTCAGCCCCGACATCGAGTGGGAGACCGAGCTGGTCGAGTCGCGCAGGATCCGCCCCGACCTCCTGGTGTCGGATCCGTCCAAGTCTGGAGCGGCGTACCTCGGCGAGTTGAAGATGTGGAACAACACGAGCATCAGAGCGACCGGGGTTCAGCTCGAAGCGTATGCCAAGTGGGTTCGGGACCATTCAATCCTCGACGAGCAGGAGGGCTCGCCGTTCGAGCCGGTGCGCGTCGACTTCAGCGCCTACCAGGACACGTTCGCGATCGGCTGCGGGCCGTCAGCGCAGACCTATGTGGTGTTGCCGGACGACGGCTCCCGGACCGGAGATCCCACAAACCCGGTGCAAGGTGCTCTCATCATCTGGCCCGAAGACCGCGTTCCTGAGTCGCTTCGCGACGCCGTCGGCGAGCTGGCACCACCTCCATGCAAGGGGAAATACGTCGCGGACACGCCGCAGAAGCAGGCCGTGGTCGACAGACTTCCCAGTGATCCCTCAGGGTGCAGCCTCGACAACGCCGAGGTGCTGCAACAGGTGTCGGAGATCAGCGACCTGGTGATGCGGTCGAGCGTCGGCATCACCCACAGCGTGGCGACTCGCAACGTATTCCTGTTCTTCGACAGCCTCGGTCAGGTCGCCGACCTCGCCGATGCAGCGGCGACCCTGGAGGGCATCTGCGCGGGCGGTTCGGGCTGGGGCGACCCGCATCTGCGCACGCACGACGGATTGGGCTACGACATGCAGTCCGTCGGGGAGTTCCATCTGACAACGGCCGACGAACTGGGGCTCGATGTCCAGGCTCGCACAAGGGCCTTCTCGTCCATCTGGCCGGGCAACCCCGCGCAGGCCTCGGTCATCGAACGACTCGCCCTCCGCCTGGGGGATCATCGTCTGGAACTGCCCAGCACCGCCGGCGAGGTGCTCTTGGACGGGCGCCAGGTGAGCCTCGCCGACGACGAGGTGCTGTGGTTCCACGACGGAAGCCAGGTCATCCGCTCGGGCGGCAGCCTGCTCGTAGTGGGCCAACCCGATGCTGGCCGCAACTTCGTGATCAAGTGGACGCCCGCGAGCTACGCAGTGTCCTTCTACATTTCCAACGGAGTGCAGACCACGGGACTGCTGGGCGACAACGACGACAACCCTGCCAACGACCTGATCACCTCCTGGGGCGACCGGCCGGGCCCGGACGTGACGACCGAGAGATTCGTCCACGGACCATTCGCCAATTCATGGCGGATCTCGGACGAGTCATCGCTCTTCACGTACCCGGACGGAAAGTCCACCGAGGACTACACACTGCCTAACTGGCCGAGCGGATCGACCGACGTGAACAGCTTCCCGGCCGAGCAGGTGAGCGACGCACAGGAGACGTGCGCTCACGTCGACGCCGGCACCGCTCGGGATGGCTGCGTTCTCGACCTGCTGATCACCGGCGAGCTTGCGGTGGTCGATGCCGCATTGGAGGCAGGGTCGGCACCGGTCGCTCCCCATGAGGCAGAGTTCGTCGACGGAAGCATCCAGATCGATTTCGAGCGCAGTGTCCCGTCCAACTTCGGTTCTTCCCGCCGAGGATCCGACCCAGCAGTAGGAGGGTTCGCCGGCCCCTTCCGCTCCGACAGCGTCTACGACTTCCAGGTGCCGGTGGAGCACAGCCACACCGCAACCACCCTCGCCATCGACGTCATCGCCGTAGGACAGCTGTCTGCATCGCGCGAACGCTCGGTCGAGGTCCAACTCGGCACCGACACCTATGCCTATGTCGCACTCACCAAGGCCGCTGCCCGGGCCGAAGGGGGTGACATCCGACTGGAAGCGGAAGGGCACCTAACCGACGGACGGCCGTTCCGGCGTTACCGCCTGACGGTCACGGGCCCCGCCAGCGACTCGACACTCGCCGGAAAGATGACCACGACTGGCTTCAGCCGCCTCCACGGCGACGCCATCGCCTTCGACAATCTCCACCTGTCACTCTCGAACGTGCTGCCAATCAACGCGACGCCCCTCGAGCTCGGCGACACTGTCGTACCGACGGAGGAAGGGCCGCTCGGCGTGCTCGCCGCGCCAGGCGATCGGGACTCCTATGCGTTCATGTTGTCGCAGGAGACGGCGATCAACATCGACATGCTCCCCTACGCGGGTTCGTTCGACTGCCGGGGGTGGACCTTGCACAACCTCACCAGCGGGAAGCGACTCAGCGAACCGTGTCATCTGTCGCACCCCATGCCTGCCGGGCACTATCTGCTCCACATCAACGCACCGACCCAGGATCCTGGTCGGTTCCCTTACAGATACGGCTTCCAACTCCACTCCGGCTATGAGCCCACCGAGCACGGCCCGATCACGGTCGGCGCGGCGCCGGTGACAATCCAGCCCGGCATCGGCGAGAGCGGGCCAGGCATCGTCCCAGGACGGATGGGCTATCAGACCTTCGAGCTGGACGTCGTACGCGCGGGCGTGCTCAGCATCGATCTCGAGTGCCTGGACGCCGATCCGACCTGGTGCGGATTCGCCACGCTGACTCGCAACGAGACGATGACGACCTGGACGGAGCGTCGAGCCGTTGACGTCGAGCCCGGGCAGCACTTCGTCACGATCTGGACCGAGCCGGGACCCCACCGCTTCCGCATGACTCTGCAGGTTCAGGACTCGGCGGACTTTGCGGTCGGCATGGGAGACGTGGTCAAACCCAATGCAATCGATCACCGCGGTCGCCTCACCCCCTCGCAACAGCGGCACCGATACAGATTCGACCTCGATGTGGCCACCACTCTGCAGGTGAAGGAACTACTCGTGCGGCCGGGCGACACTCCCGCGAGCTACGACTTCCCCTGGACCTGCGGATACTGGTCCCTGTACGACAGGGATACCGGCCAGCCCTACAGTGCATGTTCGAGTGCCGCCACGCTACCCGCGGGCAACTACGCGCTCGACGTCTATATACCCGTTGGTTTCCCGGGCCCCTACGAGTACGGCTTCGAGTTGCATGAGCCCGCACGTGCAGTGGCGCAGACGTTCGACGTCGCTGTCGAGAGCTCCAACCCCTTGAGTATCGAGCCCGATCTCGACACTGGCCAGGGGGTGCTGGAGAACTCAGCCTCCACCGACACTTACAGCTTCACGCCCGAGGAGTTCGGATACCTCAACTTCACCGTCACTTGCAGCAATGATCCTTGTCCCTATGCGCGCGTAGACAGCGGTTTTCTATCGAACGGGGGCATCGTCAGGCCGGGTCGGTCCTATAACCTCCAGGTGCTCGACGGCGGCGGAGGAGGGCGGCAGACGTACAGCCTCGAAGTCAGCCTGGCGGCGCCGGAAAACTACGTCCTCGGTCACACCGTTCACCAGGACGCCAAGAATGTCCGCACCGAGGCAGCCGGCGCTGCGTTGTACCGTTTCGAAGTCCCCAGCGGCGGAATCGAAGTTCGTGTCGGGTCCGGCGGAGGGGTCACGAACCTGCGCTTGTTCGATGCTCACACTGGTGCTGACGTTTGGCCGTCCGGCCGAAGTTACCGCTTCGCTTCCCTTCCTGCCGGCGACTACGTCGCCCGCCTCGACCTGGACCGCTGGGGCGGCGACCACTGGTTCGGACTACATCCCATGCAGGTCACTCCGGGGGAACCCCTGCAAATTGGAACTGCGAGCAATCCCGTGGCGGTGACATCTGCCCTCAGCGCCTACGGGGCCTTGAATCTCCATAGCTTCGAGATCACCCAGGCCGGCGACTACGTGCTCGACTTCGACGGGGAGATCGACTTCGAGTGGTTCGCGAGGCCTGGCGCCTTCAGCATCGATACGGATGGGGGGCGCACATCCCTGCAACCGGGCTGGTACGTGCTGGGTGTCCAGGCCCGCCGCATGACCGTCGACCCGACCGACTATGGGCTGGCGGTGAATCACGCTCCGACCGCCGATGAAGTCGGCTACACCTTGGGGCAGAGCGTCGTTCCCGACGCTGTCAGCGGGATCGGGATCCTCGAGTCCAGGTCGGCACTCGACCGTCTGTCCTTCACCTTGCCCACCGACCAGACCCTGGCTATAGCGGTAGCCGGAGTTCCGTGCCATTCCATTCAGATTCGACGCATCGACGGTGGCCAGGAACCTGATCCGCTTCCGTGTCCGGCGACGGGGTTCCCCATCCAGTACGCGGCCGGTGAGTACGTGCTCGAGGTCCGACCCGACGACACAGACGACGGCTCGCTGACGTTTCCGGTCGGCTACAGACTCACCGTCACCAGCGGCACGGAAACAATCGACAGAGGATCGGTAACCATCGGGCCGGAAGCGGAAGGGATGCCCCGCCAGGTCGCGGGCACATTTTCGGCGACCGGTGACGTCCACCAATTCGAGATGACGATCACCGAGGACGATCTCTTCGTGCACGGCACCTATTTGGTCATCGAGCAAACCGCTGGCTGCACCCAGCACCGCATCATCCGCGACGGCCAGCCGGAGCCAGGAGTGGCGTGTACGAGCAGTGTCATCCCAGTTGACGGCCCCGGTGAACTCGACCTGCACGTCACCGGTGAGGGGGCGGAAGACTACGAGTACCTGATCTACCTGTCCTCCGACTGGCCCGACTGGCACCGCCCCGGAGGAGGCATCTCAACCTAGGCTCGCAGGGCCGTCGACAACGATCGTGGCACGAAGACGACGGGACCGGCGCTCCGATCAGAGCTTCTCGACCGGCGCGTAGCGCAGCAGCAGGCGTTTGACTCCCGAGGAGCCGAAGTCGATCGAGGCGACGGCCCGGTCGCCGGCACCCTCGACGGTGACCACGCTGCCCAGGCCGAAGGTGTCGTGGGTGACCCGGTCCCCTGGCTCGAGTGAGGGCACCTCGCGCTTCTTGCCGCGCGCCTCGGCGTCGGCGCGCGCGGTCGCGGAGCTGAACCGCTTGACCACACGACTGGGCAGCGACGGCATGACGGGCCTGCTCCAAGAGGTCTGCTCCTCCGCCGTACGCCGCCAGTCGATCAGCTCGTCGGGGATCTCGTCGAGGAACCGTGATGCCGGGTTGTGCGACGGCGCCCCCCAGGCGGAGCGGACCAGGGCCCGGGAGAGGTAGAGCCGCTGCTGCGCACGAGTGAGGCCGACGTACGCGAGTCGGCGCTCCTCCTCCAGCTCGACCCTGTCCCCGAGTGAGCGCAGGTGCGGGAAGACCCCGTCCTCCAGCCCGGTCAGGAAGACGACCGGGAACTCCAGTCCCTTGGCGGTGTGCAGCGTCATCAACGTGACGACGCCCTGGTCAGCGCCGTCGGCGGCCTCGTCGTCGGGCTGGTCCGGGATCTGGTCGGAGTCCGCGACCAGCGCCACCCGCTCCAGGAACTCACCGACTCCCGGGAACGTCGGCACCTCCTCGACCTCGGTCGCGTCGTCCACTGCGTCGGCCGGGTCGCCCTCGAGGACCACGGTGGACTCGTCGGAGAACTCACGCGCGACGGCCACGAGCTCGGCGAGGTTCTCCGCGCGGGTCTCGTCCTGCGGGTCGTCGCTCTCCTCGAGCTCGGCGAGGTAGCCGCTGCGCGCCAGCGTCGCCTCGAGTACGACGTCGGCGCGCTCGCCGGCGTCGACCATCGACTGCAGCTGCTCCATGACCTCGACGAAGGCGCGGATCGCGCTCACTGACCTCGTCGCGATCCCGGGCGCATCCTGAGCGCGCTGAAGCGCCTCCCAGAAGGTGAGTCCGTCGCGCCGGGCCAACGCATCCACACACGCCTCGGCCCGCTCGCCGATGCCCCGCTTGGGCACGTTGACGATCCGCCGCAGGCTGACCTCGTCGGCCGGGTTGGCCAGAGCGCGGAGGTAGGCCAGCGCGTCGCGGACCTCGCGCCGCTCGTAGAAGCGCACCCCGCCGACCACCTTGTAGGGCAGGCCGACGCGGATGAACACCTCCTCGAACACCCGCGACTGGGCGTTGGTGCGGTAGAAGACCGCGATGTCGCACGGCCGCGCCTGCTTGGCGTCGGTGAGCCGGTCGACCTCCTCCGCGACGAACCGGGCTTCGTCGTGCTCATCGTCGGCGACGTAGCCGACCAGCTTCTCCCCCGCGCCCGCGTCGGACCACAGGTTCTTGGCCTTGCGCCCCTCGTTGCGGGTGATGACCGCGTTGGCCGCGGAGAGGATGTTCTGCGTGGAGCGGTAGTTCTGCTCGAGCAGAATCGTGCGCGCGTCGCTGAAGTCCTCCTCGAAGGCGAGGATGTTGCGGATGTTGGCACCGCGGAAGGCGTAGATCGACTGGTCGGCGTCGCCGACCACCATGAGCTCGGCGGGACCGATGGGGTCCACGCCATCAGGCCCTTCCGGGAGGACGCCACAGAGCTCGCGGACCAGGGCGTACTGCGCGTGGTTGGTGTCCTGGTACTCGTCGACGAGGACGTGCCGGAAGCGCCGGCGATAGGTCTCGCGGACGTCGGGGAACGCCTGCAGCAGGTGGACCGTGGTCATGATCAGGTCGTCGAAGTCCAACGCGTTGGCGGCGCGGAGCCGCTCCTGATAGCGGGCGTACACCGCGGCGTACGTCTCCTCTAAGCCGTTGCTTGCGCGCCGGGCCGCCTCCTCGTGGTCGAGCAGCTCGTTCTTCTGGTTGGACACCCAGTTGAGGACCGCGCGCGGCTGGTAGCGCTTGGGGTCGAGGTCGAGCTCCCTGAGCACCATCGTCATCAGGCGCTTGGAGTCGGCTGCGTCGTAGATGGAGAAGCCCGACTTCAGGCCGAAGCGGTGCACCTCGGAGCGCAGGATCCGCACGCAGGCGGAGTGGAACG
This sequence comes from Marmoricola sp., assembly GCA_043427135.1. GTDB lineage: Bacteria > Actinomycetota > Actinomycetes > Propionibacteriales > Nocardioidaceae > Marmoricola_A. Next base: position 7,429 of record JBHWSH010000029.1, read on the forward strand.
TCGAGACCCACATGATCCGCGCGCGGCGACCGACCAGCTCCTCGACCCGCTCGCGCATCTCGGCCGCGGCCTTGTTGGTGAAGGTGATCGCCAGGATGGAACCGGGGTGCGCGTTGCGCTCGGAGATCAGCCAAGCGATGCGGCGGGTCAGGACTCGGGTCTTCCCGGACCCCGCGCCCGCGACGACGAGGAGAGGGCTGCCGGCGTGGGTGACGGCCGCGCGCTGCGGCTCGTTGAGCCCCTCGAGCAGCTCCTCGGCCGACAGGCGACCCGGACTGCGGCGCGGCTTTTCGTCGCTGACCGGCGGACGCACCTCGTCGGAGGGGAAGAGGACGTCTTCCTCGGGGACCATCCGGGACCTCCGCGGTGGGGGCGGCGAGCCGCCGAACGGGAGGGGGAAGGGGCTGCTCATGACAGGAACGAGCCTACGTCCGCCCGCCGACGGTCGAACGGCGGTCGAGCCTGTCGGCCGAACGGCGGTCGAGCCTGTCGAGACCCGAGATCACCAGAAGACGGCGACCGCGATGTTGAGCGCGGTGAGTCCCAGCAGTCCGAAGAACAGGCCGTCGGGCAGCGCCTGCTTGCGCCGGTTGAGGAAGACCAGCACCGCAATCACCAGGGCAACCAGCAGCTTGACGCCGATCTTCGTGTGGTTCAGGTCGTAGAGGTCGCCCATCTCGATGACACCGACCAGCAGCACGCCGGTGACGAGCTGGGTCAGCGCGCCGTGCCACATGGCCGCGTTCGCGACTCGCGGCGAAGCCTTGAGCTGGACGAACAGCCCGCCGAACAGGGCCGCGAGGCCGATGAAGTGCAGGAAGACGAGCACATCACGCAGGAGTTCCATGCCCGCACCCTAGTCAATCCTCATACCACCGACCCGCGCGGTCCGACGGCGGCTGCGGTCTCACTCGACGTCTGCACGTCCGCGAAGACCGGCGGGAGGTACTTCAGCATCAGCGTGGACCAGGTCAGGTGCGTGAGGACCGACGCCTGCAGACCGCTGCTCGCGCGTCGTTGCAGAGCCCACAGGGTGCCCATGGCACCGGCGGCCAGCACGAGCGCCGGGTTGCGGGTGGTGATCGTGGACAGCGTGTAGACGGCGGTGGTGCCGACGACAGGGTGACGCCCGTCGAGCGCGGCATAGACGGCACCGCGGAAGAAGATCTCCTCAGCCGCACCATTGGCCAGGGTGGTCACAAGCGTGAGCCGGTCGTCCCCCTCGTCGGCGAACTGCAGGACCGAAGCGATCGCGCGAGCGAGGGGTGGGATCAGCTTCGACACGTGCGCGGCCGCATAGAAGCCACCGAATGCCGCAGCACCCGTGGCGATCGGCACGATGACCGGGCGGCGCCGAGTCCGGTCGTGCAGCTCGACCCACCCGAGGTGGAGGGGCCCCGAGGCCAGCCCTCCGGCGGTATAGATCCCCGCGACTCCCAGGGTTGTCGCGTAGAACGCGGAGGATCCGGGCTTCGTCGACAGGCCGATGCCGAGTCCGGCGGCACCCAGCACGCTGGTGCCGAGTACGACGCGTCGCCGCCGCCGGCGTACGGCCTCGGACTCCTCGCGGCGGACCTCCACCTTGTGGGCCAGTGACCGCGGACGCTTGTCCCGCCACAGCTGACGTAGCGCCTGCAGTGTTGTCCTGCTGCGGGTCATCGCGTCGCCTTCTCCCGCTCGGCGAGCGCCTCCCGCACCGCATCGTCGAAGCTCGTGCGCTCGAAGGGGATCAGCTCGTGAAGCTCGTCGTCCTCCACGATCACCTCGTTGACCATCGAGTCGACCAGCGAACGGCCGGCGTCGGCATCGACGTCGGTGATGAGCCCGAGCCACTGGCCGGACATGCCTGGGGAGAGCACCGGGACGGGAAGCACCATCAGGGGGCGCTTCCCGATCTTCGCGACCCGCTTCATCATGTCGGAGTAGCGCAGCACCTCGTCGCCGCCGACCTCGAACGCGCGGCCGGTCGTCTCCGGCACCTGGAGCACCTCCACCAGGTAGCGCACCACGTCCTTGAGCGCGATCGGCTGGGTGCGCGTCGAGACCCACTTCGGCGTCACCATCACCGGCAGCCGCTCGACCAGTTGACGGGTCATCTCCCAGGAGAGCCCTTCGTGACCGATGACGATGCCTGCCCGCAGCGTCGTGACCGGCACCCCCGCTTCCGCGAGCAGCCGCTCCACCTCACGGCGACTCCGCAGGTGCGCCGAGAGCTTGTCGGTCTCCTTGCCGAGACCGCCGAGGTAGACGATGCGCTGCACCCCTGCCTCGGCTGCGGCCTTGCCGAAGTTGCGTGCGGCCTCGGCGTCGAGACGCTCGAAGTCCTTGGAGTCCAGTGAGTGCACCAGGTAGTACGCCGCGTCGGCGCCTTCGAGGGCAGTCGGCAGGGTCTCGGGGTCGTGGACATCGCCGAACACCGCCGTCCCCGGCCCGGCGTAGTCGTCGGGATTCCGGGTCATTGCGACGACGTCGTACCCGGCGTCCTCCAACGCGGGACACAACTTTCGCCCCACGAATCCGGAGGCCCCTGCTACCAGCACACGGCCCTGCTTCACTGTGGTCATGCGGGCACGATGCCCGCCGCGTCACCCGAGGAAACGACGACTGCGTCTCACCGGCCGCGCGTCGAGACCACAAGTCAGTCGCGCACCATCACATGGTCGCTGCTCTCACCGGGCAACGGCACTACGACCTCGCCTTCGATCATGAAGTCGATGGTGAACGTCGCAGTGCTGGGCGGGATCTCGACGACGAAGTAGGTCCCGCCCTCGTGCCTGAAGGTCTCCGCGTCGAAGGGCGCTTCACCGTCCAGGGAAACTCGCACCTGGTCGATGTCGGGGTGCAGCGCACCCGCCCACAGCATGCCGTCGCCGATCGTCTGGCCACCGTCGTAGTCGTAGGTGCGCGCGGGCGACTCGTCGACGACCTTCGGCGCACAGCCTCCGGCCGCTGTGGCCTGCCCGAAGACGTAGCCCACGGTGTTCCACTCCTGGCCGACGATGTTGCTCTCCTCGGCGATGATCTCGATCCCGGAGGGATGGCCGGTGCAACGACTGCTCTCCCGTCCGTCGACGACCCAGTACCGCTCGCCGTTGACGGTGCCGCTGACAATCGGGTTCGCCGGAGGAATCTGGTCCACATGCTCGGGGCCGAACCCGACCACCGCGGCAGCGGCCAGGGGAATCGCTGCGGCCAGCACGCCCGCCCCCGCGATGAGTCCTCGTCGACGCCGCGGTCGGCGGGCGGGCGCGGCCGTCTCGGTCGTCGGCGCATCGATCACGGTGGCGGCCACGGCGGCGAAGGTGCTTCGCAGGCGCTGGGCCAGCTCGTCGTCGAGGTCAGGCCACGTGGTCATGACAGGTCCTTTCGAAGTCGGGCGTGGGCACGCCGCAGGTCCGATCGCACGGTGCTCGCGGGACGATCGAGCACACGCCCGATCTCCACCAGCGGCAGGTCCTCGTAGTAGTGCAGGACCACGACGGCACGTTGGGTCGCCGGCAGCCGTTGGACAAGCGCCCAGGTCTCATCGAGCTCCGGAATCGCCGTGACCGGCTCGGCATCGGCGCGCCAGGCGTTCCGTCTGCGGAACTCTCGCCTCTGGCCGTCTTTGGCGAGGTTGACGACGCTGCGGCGCAGGTACGCCGGCGGGTCGAGGATCTGCTCCCAGCGAACCTGTGCCGACGCGAAGGCGCTCTGCACCAGGTCCTCGGCCGTCTCCCGCGACCCGGTCAGCAGGAAGCCGAGCCGAAGCAGCGGAAGCCGCAGGTCTCGGTAGGTCTCCTCGAGCACCGGCGTCTCCGAGTCCCTCGACTGCAGGTTCGTCACACCCTCCATGTCGTCCGGCACCGCTCGAGCGTTGCACCTGCGTCTGACTTCGGGTCGACCCCGTCTCAGAGCAGGCGGCGGTCGTTGGCCCATCGGGTGAGCTCGTGGCGGCTGGACAGCTGCAGTTTGCGCAGCACGCTCGAGACGTGGGTCTCCACGGTCTTCACCGAGATGAACAGCTCGCTGGCCACCTCCTTGTAGGCGTAACCGCGCGCGATGAGCCGCATCACCTCCCGCTCGCGCTCGGTGAGGCGGTCGAGGTCCTCGTCTACTTGGCCGATCTCGATGGAGCCGGCGAAGGCGTCGAGGACGAAGCCCGCCAGTCGCGGGGAGAACACCGCATCGCCGGTGGCCACGCGTTCGATCGCGTCGACCAGCTCCGGACCGGTGATCGTCTTGGTGACGTAGCCGCGTGCGCCTGCGCGGATCGTGCTGATCACGTCCTCGGCGGCGTCGGAGACCGACAGGGCGAGGAACTTGGAGTCGGGGAAGCGGTGCGCGGCTCGTCGCAGGACCTCGCCGCCACCGCCGCCCGGGAGGTGCACGTCGAGGAGCACCACCTCGGGTCGCTGCTGCTCGATCGCTGTCACAGCGCTGTCGACGTCGGCTGCCTCAGCGAGCACGTGCACGTGTCCGTCCAGCTCCGAGCGCACTCCGGCGCGGAACATCGCGTGGTCGTCCACGATCACGACCGTTCTCATCGCGCCTCCTGACTCGTCGTGGGCATCGTCAACCTGACCTCGGTGCCGTCTCCGGGTGCGGAGCGTACGACGCCGCTGCCGCCGTGACGGTGCATGCGTTTGACGATGCTGCGCCGTACGCCGAGCCGGTCTGCGGGCACCACTGCCGGGTCGAAGCCCCTGCCCCGATCCCGCACGAAGACCTGCACCTCGCTGCCGGTGGCCTCGACGTACACGTCGATGCGGTCGGCGCCGGAGTGCTTGGCGGCGTTGACGATCGCCTCGCGAGCGGCCGCCAACAGCGCGGTCGATGCCTCGTCTACGCCGACGTCGCCCACCGTGACCACCTCGACGGGTACGCCGTGCGCATCCTCGACCTCGGCGGCTGCCGCGCGAAGAGCAGCCCCGACCGACTCCTGCTGGAGCGGCTGCTCGCCGTACATCCAGGCGCGGAGGTCGCGCTCCTGCGCACGGGCCAGCCGCGCCACCTGCGCGGGGTCGTCGGCGTTCTTGCGGATGAGGGCGAGGGTCTGGAGCACCGAGTCGTGCAGGTGGGCGGCGACGTCGGCTCGCTCCTGCGAGCGCACCCGGGCCTCGCGTTCCTGGGTGAGGTCGCCGGCCAGCCGGAAGAGCCACGGCCCGAGAGTGAGGGCCAGTCCTGCCACGCCGAGCAGCCCGGCCACCACGACGTCGCGCGCGATGCCGACGTCTGCGGTCTGCACGCCGAAGAGCACCAGCGCCAGCACCAGTAGGCCCGCTCCCACCGCGAGCCTGGCCCACGCGGCGGCGCCACCGTCCCCGACGATCACGCGCAGCAGATCCACTCGGCCGGTCGTGTCGAGCCAGCGCTGCCGCTGGGCCTCGTCGGCCTGCCACCACAGCACCCCCAGACCCGAGAGTCCGATCAGCGCCGGCCAGAGCAGGCCGGGGCCGCCGAGCAGCAGGTCGAGGAGCACCACGACGCCGAGCACGAGCGCGCCGAGGGAGACCAGGGCGCCGGCGTCGCGACCCCGCACCGGACGGGGGGAACGCTTGCCCTGACGCTGTGCCGCGGCCAGTCCCGGCGCCTCCTCGTCGGGACTCGCCAGGGGCAGGGTGATCCACAGTCCGGCGTACAGCAGCGGGCCCAACCCGACGACCGTGGACGCGACGAAGAACAGCCGCACGAAGTTCGCCTGGACACCGAGGTGCTCCGCGAGGCCGCCGGCGACTCCGGCGAGGAAGGAGTCCTCGGTGCTGCGGAAAGCCCGCCGAGGCTCGGCGGCCGACGGGCCGTGGGACGGTGTGGGCCATGGTCGTTCCATCGTCACACAGCCGGCACGCCGGACCCATGCGTGGCGACCCCGGCTCGACCCTGACCTCTGCTCGCCCGACCCCGGCTCGGATCAGGGGACTTCCCGATGGTGCCGACGCTGCGGCACCGCCAGGCTGGAGCCATGACAGAGACACCGAGTTCGGGGACGACGAGCGCCGGACCGCCGCCGCCCGAAGCCGACCAGGGCTTCGCCCCCGAGAACCTCACCGACTATCGCTCGCTCCGGCGCAGCCGCTTCGACCGCAAGATCGCCGGCGTCGCCGGCGGCCTCGGCCGTCACCTCGGCATCGACCCCACGATCCTGCGCGTGCTGTTCGTCGTACTGGCGTTCTTCGGCGGCGCCGGCATCGTCATGTACGCCGCGGCCTGGCTTCTCGTGCCCGAGGAGGACACCGGCCGCTCGGTGATGGAGACGAGCGACGCCACCCGTAACGCCCTGTTGATCGGCGCCGCCGTCCTGGGCGTCTTGATCGTGCTCACCGGATGGCATTGGGACGGCCTCGGCCTCCTCTGGCTCGGGCTGATCGCGCTGGTGCTGGTGCTGGCGTTCAACCGGAGCTCGAGCAGTGCGGCTCCCCCGACCGGGGTCTCGACAAGCTCGACCGCCGA
>JBHWSH010000030.1:0-11487 GCA_043427135.1 Marmoricola sp.
GCTCTCCTGACCGCACGGCTTCCGCCTGTCCCGCCACTCCGGCGTACCGGAGCTCGTCGGCCCCGCTCACGATGCCGACACCAGCCCGCGAACCACACGCAAGGCCACCGACATCCGGGCCAGGTCGGCTTTGCCGTCGGAACAGATCTCCTCGAGGGTCGCGACCGCTCGGTCCACCACTGCGCTTTCCTCCTTCTGCCAGGCCCCTACCCGGTCCTGCGCGGACGTCGAGGGGTCGGTGTGTTCGAGCACCTGCGCCGTGAGCGTGCCATGCACGGCGTACAGCTCGTCACGTAGAGCCGCGCGAGCCATCGCCTGCCACCTGTCCTGGCGCGGCAGCCGCAGGATGCTGTCGGCCAGTACCGTCAGGCCGAGACGCTCGCCGAGCACGAAGTGCACCCGCCCGACGTCGAGCGGGTCGGTGCCGTGGCGGTGCGCGGTCTCCACCAGGTGCAGGGCGGCGTAGGCCAGCGGCAGCGCCGCCGTGGCGCGCGCAAGGTCGTCGGGCACACCGGAGGCGACCAGGTCGCCCAGACGCTCGTCGTACGCCGCCTGCTCGGCTCCCACGAGCATGTCCGGCAACGCGTCCATCACCCGCTGCACATCGGTCCGGAAGAAGTCGACGGTCTGGGCGCTGTCCAGCGGTGGACGGCGGTTGACCACCAACCAACGCGAGGCGCGCTCGACGAGGGTGCGCATCGCCACCCGCATCTGCATCTGCACCTCGGCAGGCACCTGGTTGTCCTGCGCGTAGACGGCGTCGACGAACGGACGCGAGCCGAAGATCTCGCGGGCCACGAAGTTCGCGCGCACCAGCTCTTCGGCCGAAGCGCCGGTCTCCTCCGAAAGCCGGTGGAAGTAGGTGATGCCGGCGCCGTTGACGAGGTAGTTGACCGTCTGGGTGACCACGATCTCCCGGCGCAGGGGATGTGCCCGGATCTGCTCGGCGTACCGCTCCCGCATCGGCTCGGGGAAGTACTCGAACAGGTCGATGACCAGGAACGGGTCGTCGGGCAGGTCGGTGGCGAGCAGCTCGTCGGCCAGCACGATCTTGGTGTAGGCCATCAGCACCGACAGCTCGGGTGCGGTCAAGCCCCCGTTGTGGGAGACCCGCTCGGCCACCTCCTCGCTGTCGGGCAGGAACTCCAACGCCCGGTCGAGCAGTCCGCCGCGCTCGAGTCGCTGCATCCAGTCCTCGTGCACGTGCAGCAGCGAGGGCGACAACAGGACGGAGGACGCCAGAGCGACGTTCTGCTCGTAGTTGTCGCGCAGCACCAGCGTCGCGACCTCGTCGGTCATCGAGGCCAGGAACTCGTTGCGCTGCTCGGTGGTGAGGGTGCCTTCGCGGACCACCCGGTCGAGGAGGATCTTGATGTTGACCTCGTGGTCGGAGGTGTCCACACCGGCCGAGTTGTCGATGAAGTCGGCGTTGATCCGGCCCCCTTCGCCTCCGCGCCCGCGCCGCGCGTACTCGATCCGACCGCGCTGGGTGAACCCGAGGTTGCCGCCCTCGCCGACCGCCTTGCAGCGCAGGTCGGCGCCGTCGACGCGGATCGCGTCGTTGGCCTTGTCGCCCACCTCGGCGTGTGTCTCCTCGCGCGACTTCACGTAGGTGCCGATGCCGCCGTTCCACAGCAGGTCGACCGGGGCGGTCAGGATCGCGCGCATCAGCTCGCCGGGCGAGAGCCGATCCACGTCGTCGCCGAGGCCGAGGACCTCCCGGGCCTGCGGGCTCACCGGGATCGACTTCGCTGTGCGCGACCAGACTCCGCCGCCCTCGGAGATCAGCTGCTCGTCGTAGTCCTGCCAGCTCGATCGGGGCAGCTCGAAGAGCCGTCGCCGCTCCTGCCACGACGCCTCCGCGTCGGGCGCGGGGTCGAGGAAGATGTGGCGGTGGTCGAAGGCGGCCACCAGCCGCGTATGGCGGGAGAGCAGCATGCCGTTGCCGAACACGTCGCCCGACATGTCGCCGATGCCGACGCAGGTGAAGTCCTCGCGCTGGCAGTCGACACCCATCTCCCGGAAATGCCGTTTGACCGACTCCCATGCACCGCGCGCGGTGATGCCCATGCCCTTGTGGTCGTAGCCGACCGAGCCACCGGAGGCAAAGGCGTCTCCGAGCCAGAAGTCGTAGTCCTGCGAGACACCGTTGGCGATGTCGGAGAAGGATGCCGTGCCCTTGTCGGCGGCCACCACGAGGTAGGCGTCGTCACCGTCGTGCCGGACCACGCCGGGCGGCGGGACGGTGGCACCGTCGACGAGGTTGTCGGTGACGTCGAGGAGCCCGGAGATGAAGGTGCGGTAGCAGGCCTTGCCCTCGGCCAGCCACGCCTCGCGGTCGCCGGCGTCGGGCAGTTGCTTGCAGATGAAGCCGCCCTTCGCGCCGACCGGCACGATCACGGCGTTCTTGACCATCTGCGCCTTGACCAGACCGAGCACCTCGGTGCGGAAGTCGTCGCGGCGGTCGCTCCACCGCAGACCACCGCGGGCGACGGCGCCGAAGCGCAGGTGCACGCCCTCGACCCGCGGGGAGTACACGAAGATCTCGTACGCCGGCCGCGGCTCGGGCAGCTCGGGGATCGCCCGCGGGTCCAGCTTGAGCGACAGGAACTCCTTGGGCCGCCCGTCGGCGTCGTGGCGGTAGAAGTTCGTGCGCAACGTCGCCTTCAGCACGGTGAGGTAGGACCTCAGGATGCGGTCGTGGTCCAGGCTGGCGACGTCGTCCAGCGCCTGGTGGAAGCGCTCCTCCACGTCGGAACAGGCGAGCTCGCGCTGCTCGGCGTCTACTCCAGGATCGAAGCGGGCTTCGAAGAGCTGCACGATCAGCCGGGTGAGATCGAGGTTCTGCGAGAGGGCTTCCTCGATGTAGTCCTGGGCGAACGGCGACCCGCCCTGGCGCATGTACTTGGCATAGGCACGCAGCACCATCGCCTGGCGCCAGGTCAGACCGGCCGCGAGCACGAGCGCGTTGAACCCATCGGCCTCGTTGTGGCCCTCCCAGACGGCGGCGATCGCCTCCTGGAAGAGCCCGCGGGTCTCCGCCGGGACCGTCTGCCCGAACCGCAGACCGAAGTCGTAGACGAAGGTGCTGCGACTCAGCCCGACCAGCTCGTAGGGACGCTCGTCGACGACCTCGACGCCCATCGCGGAGAGGATGGGGAGCACGCGGCTCAGTGAGAGCGGAGTGCCGAGCCGGTAGATCTTCAACCGGGCCTCATCGGCCTCGCAGTCCTCCGACTGCTCCAGTGACAGGTCGAAGCCCTCATCCTCACCGTCGAGAGCTTCCATGCGGAGCACGTCCTGCACCGCTGTCTCCGGCGGGTAGTCCTCCTTGTACGCCTCGGGGAACGAGGCGGCGTACCTCTTGGCGAGGCGGGTGCCCTCGGACTCGCCCAGTCGGGATGAGGCGGCTGCGGCGAACGCGTCCGCCCAGGAGCGGGCGGCCTCGGCGAGCATCTGCTCCAGGGACGTGACGTCGACCCGCTGCTCCATCACCTGACCACGCGGCGGACGCACCACGAAGTGCAGATGCGCCAGCATCGACTCGCTGACCCGCGCGGTGTAGTCCACGGTCTCACCGCCGAGCTCGCGCTTGAGGATCTCCGCGATCCGCTCGCGCACGGTGGTGTTGTAGCGGTCCCGGGGCAGGTAGACCAAGCAGGACAGGAAGCGGCGGTAGGCGTCGGCGCGCACGAAGAGCCGCAGCTGGCGACGCTCCCGGGCATGCAGCACGGCCAGCGCGATCGGCACGAGCTCCTCGGTCGGGGTCTGGAAGAGCTCGTCGCGTGGATAGGTCTCCAGCACGTTCATCAGCGCCTTGCCGGTGTGGCTCATCGGCGCTACGCCCGCGGCCTCGAGCACCGCATCGACCTTCTGCCGGACGACCGGGATGCGGGTAACGGACTCGGTGTACGCCGAGGAGCTGTAGAGCCCGAGGAAGCGGCGCTCCCCTACGACCTGACCGTCGTCGCCGAAGACCTTGACGCCGACGTAGTCGAGGTAGACCGGGCGGTGCACTGTGGACTTGGAGTTGGCCTTGGCGAGCACCAGCAGCTTCGGCTCCCGAGCCTTTGCGCGCACCAGCGGGGGCAGCGACCCGAACGACCCGGACATGTCCTGGTCGCCCCGCAGGATGCCGTAGCCGGTGCCGGGCAGCGCACGCAGGGCGTCCTGTCCGTCGAGCTCCTCGAGGCGGTACTCGCGGTAGCCGAGGAACGTGAAGTGGTCGTCGGCCAGCCAGCGCAGCAGGTCGGTGGCCTCCTCGATCTCCTCGGCCGCGAGCGGCGGCGGAGACTGCTCCAGGTCTCGTACGACGTCGAGCGCCTGGGTGCGCATCCGATCCCAGTCCTCCACGGACTCCCGGACATCCCGGAGGACCTTCGCGAGAGCCCGCTCCACTTCACGTAGCGCTCCAGGATCTGTCTCGCGGTCGATCTCGACGTGCATCCACGACTCGCGGGTCACGTCGGGGTCGTCGTCGACGGCGAACCCCTCGTCGTCGATGACCTCCACCAGCCGCCCGGTGATGTCGCGGCGTACCGAGAGCTGCGGGTGGACCACGAGGTGCACGGTGTGCCCCTGGGCGTGCAGCTCCATCGTCACCGAGTCGACCAGGAAGGACATGTCGTCGGTGACGACCTCGACGACCGTGCGGCCCTCGGCCGACCAGCCGTGCTCCTCCGCGGTGGGAGTGAAGGCACGGACCAACGCCGTACCCTGCGGCCGTTGCTGCGCCAGCTCGTGATGGCTCAACGCCGCGCCCCGCACATCCGCGCCGAACCGCTCGGAGAGGTCCTCGACGGGGACGTGGCGGTAGTACTGGCGCAGGAACTGCTGAGGGTCATCCGGCGTCGACACCGTCATGGTCTCCTGTGATCCGCGGCGAGCGGCACGTCGTCGTGCCGTCCCATCCGACCCTAGGCGGGCGACCCAGGAGCGTCCACCGCGGTGCGATGATGTCGCCATGTCGAGGTTCGAGCACGTCAACCGCTACGACGGCACCATCGAGCAGGTGCACGCCATGCTGCTGGACCCGGCGTTCCGCGAGCAGGTCTGTGCCGCCATGCACGCGGTCGAGCACGACGTTTCGATCGACCGGTCGGCGTCCGCTGCGACGGTGCGGGTGGCCCAGACCCAGGTGGCCCGCAAGATCCCCCCGATCGCGCAGCGGCTCATCGGAGAGACCGTCGAGATCGTGCAGACCGAGGAGTGGACCGCGCCGGACCAGGCGTCGTTCTCGATGGTCATCCCCGGCAAGCCGGGCCAGCTGCACGGGACCGTGCGGCTCCAACAGGTCGGTGATGACCGCGTCGAGCAGACCTTCGCGGGCGACCTCGAGGTTGCAGTGCCGCTGGTCGGCGGCAAGCTCGAGTCCCTCGTGGCCGGGCTGCTCGGCAAAGCGTTGGACGCCGAGGAGCGAGTCGGCCTCAGCTGGCTCGCTCGTCTGTCGGACTGAGAAGCTGCTCCGCGTCCTCAGCCTCCCCCTCCTCCTCGGCGAGGTCGCGCCGACGGACGAGGTAGATCACGACGAAGAGCACCAGGAACGGACCAAAGGCCAGCAACCACACCAGCACGTGTTCGTACGCGTGCAGGCTCCCTAGGTGCGCAAGAGTCAGACCTGGGAGACGCATGCCTCCAGTGTCTCCCCCGCCCGGTCCTCAGTCGCTCTCGGGGCCCATGTGCGGGTAGCGGTAGTCGACGGGCGCCACGAACGTCTCCTTGATGCTGCGCGGCGAGACCCAGCGCATCAGGTTGGCCGCGGAGCCGGCCTTGTCGTTGGTGCCCGAAGCCCTCCCGCCGCCGAAGGGCTGCTGGCCGACCACGGCACCCGTCGGCTTGTCGTTGATGTAGAAGTTGCCGGCGGCGAACCGCAGCTCCTCGGCGGCCCAGGCGATCGCCGTACGGTCGCGCGCCACGATCGACCCGGTGAGGGCGTACGACGCGTAGCTCTCCATCTGGCGTACGGCCTCCTCGAAGCGAGCGTCCTCGTAGACGTGGACGGCGAGGATCGGCCCAAAGTACTCGGTGTCGAAGAGCTCGTCGTCGGGCTTCGTGGACACCACGACGGTCGGGCGCACGAACCAACCCTTCGAGTCGTCGGTCTGGCCGCCCGCGATCACCGTCAGGTGGTCTTCGGTTCGCGCCCGCTCGATCGCCCGCTGGTGCTTGGAGAAGGCGCGTTCGTCGATGACGGCTCCCATGAAGTGGCCGAGGTCGGTCACGTCTCCCATCGACAGCGCCTCCACCTCGGCGACGAGATCGTCGCGGAGGCGCTCCCACACCGAGCGGGGGATGTAGGCACGCGACGCGGCACTGCACTTCTGCCCCTGATACTCGAACGCCCCGCGCACCAGGGCCACGCGCAACACGTCCACGTCGGCGCTGGGGTGGGCCACGACGAAGTCCTTGCCGCCGGTCTCGCCGACGAGCCGCGGATAGGCACGGTAGCCGGCGATGTTCTCCCCCACCGTGCGCCACAGATGCTGGAAGGTCGGGGTGGAACCGGTGAAGTGGATGCCGGCGAGGTCGCGGTGCCGCAGCGCGACCTCGGACACCTCGGCGCCGTGACCGGGAAGCATGTTGATGACGCCCGGCGGCAGCCCGGCCTCCTCGAGCAGCTCCATCGTCAGGTGGGCAGCGAGCTGCTGGGTGGGCGCCGGCTTCCACAGCACGGTGTTGCCCATCAGCGCAGGGGCCGTGGGCAGGTTGCCGGCGATCGCGGTGAAGTTGAACGGGGTGATCGCGTAGACGAAGCCCTCGAGCGGACGGTGGTCGGTGCGGTTCCACACCCCGGGTGCGTTGGCGGGAGGCTGCTCTTCGAGGATGCCTCGCGCGAAGTGCACGTTGAAGCGCCAGAAGTCGATCAGCTCGCAGGCGGCGTCGATCTCGGCCTGGAACGCGGTCTTGGACTGGCCCAGCATCGTGGCGGCGTTGAGCCGCTGCCGCCACGGCCCGGCCAGGAGCTCGGCAGCACGCAACAGGATCGCGGCACGGTCGTCGAAGCTCATCCGCCTCCACGCCGGCGCCGCCTCGGCGGCGGCAGCGATGGCAGTCTCGGTGTCGCTCCGCGTCGCGGCGCGGATGACGCCGAGCACGTGGCGGTGGTCGTGCGGTTGTACGACGCGGATCTCCTCGCCCGCTCCACGCACCTTCTCGCCGCCGATGGTGGCGGTCAGGTCGATGACCTCGCCCTCCTGCCGGTCGAGCTCGGCGATGAGTGCGGCACGTTCAGGTGAGCCGGGGGCGTAGGTCAGGTTGGGTTCGTTGACCGGGGCGGGGGGCTGGGTGACTGCGTCCACGCCTCGATCGTGACACGGGCCCGATCAGCGGTCGAGGACGACGTCGATCTCCTGCACGGCGTACCACTGCAGGTCGTGGTCGAGGCACGCAGCGAGCGCGTCGTCGTACGCCGCGGTGCCGCGAGCGGCGCGCGCCGCTCCGACCGCCTGCTCGGCGTCGCGGGCGTCGACATGCACCGCTGCGACGCGGCGCAACGGCACCTCCGTTGTCAGTCGCACCTCCCCCGGCTCGCCGTCGACGACGGTCTCGACGTCACCGACGTCGACCGCGACGACGACCCGGGCCGTCTCGTCGTCGGCGAGCAACTCGACCGAGCCCAGGGCGGCCGCGCTCATCGCGAGGTACTCCCACTCCTCGTCGTCGGCGTCGGCGACCGCGGCGCGCAGCCCGTCGGTGACGGCGTACGCCGTGAGCGGTGCCGGACCGAGCGTGCCGTGCTCTCTGAGCCGTGACACCGAAGAACGGGTGGCGGGGACGTAGACCCGGGTCACGTGGTGCCCTTCTTGCCGGTGCGTCCCCTCGGCGCTCTGATCCGCGTCTCCGAGGTGGTCTCCACCAGCTCGGCGAGCGCCTCGGTGAGGCATTGGCCGATCACGTTGACGTCGGGCACCGCGTCACGGTCCGCGGTCAAGCCGTAGTGGACGGCACCGTCGTAGGAGGTCGCGCCGATCGCGAGCGCGTGCCCCGGCAGCAACGGTTGCACCGGATAGCTCTCCAACATGCGCGCTCCCGATGCGTAGAGCGGGAACTGCGGCCCGGGCACGTTGGTCACCACGAGGTTGAACGGTTGCGAAGCCGCGGCGGCGACTCGCGCTCCGAGCGCGTGGAAGGTGGTCGGGGCGAAGCCGCCCACGCCGATCAGTCGCAGCGCCGAGACGGCGTTGCCGCGCTCACGGTGCGCCTTGAGCGCGTAGGAGACCTGGTGCAGTCGCACGACCGGGCTGGGCTCACCGATGGGCAGAGCCAGCATGTGTCCGACCACCTGGCTGCCGAGCGAGGTGGGCTCGAGGTCCTTGTCCATCACGCCCATCGGCACCATCGCGCGAAGCTGACGGCTGCTGTGCACCGACTCGGCGCGGGTCATCAGCCACGACCGGAGCGCTCCGGTCACCGTGGCGAGGACGACGTCGTTGACGGTGCCGCCGTGGAATCGGCGCACCTTGCGGTAGTCCTCGAGGTCGGTCCGCACCGTCCAGAAGCGCCGCTGCTGCGACAGGTGCGCCTGCAGCGGGGACTCCGGCAGGGCCCTGCGCCCGGTGAGGTTGACGGGCGCCATGCGCAGCACCGCGCCGGCGACACCGCGGACGGCGTCGACGGCGCCGGAGCTGTCCTGCAGCCGGTCGACCAGCCCGTCGGCCAGCAACGCGGTGCGCGAAGGCTCACGGCGAGGGGTCCACTCGTCGGGGATCCGCTCCCGGGGGACGGTGTCGGTGTCGAGGATGACCTGGCCCAGGTCGATGGTGGAGATGCCGTCGACCAGCGTCTGGTGGGACTTCGACAGGATCGCGAAGCGACCGTCCTCCAGACCCTCGATGAGGTACATCTCCCACAGCGGACGGCTGCGGTCGAGCGGGCGGGTGATGATGCGGGCGACCAGCTCCTGCAGCTGCTCCATCGACCCCGGGCGCGGCAGGGCCGACTGGCGCACGTGGTAGGTCAGATCGAAGTCCTCGTCGTCGACCCACACGGGGCGAGCCAGCCCGCCAGGCAGGGTGCGCAGCCGTTGACGGTAGCGCGGCACGAAGGCGAGCCGGTCGGCGACGAGGGAGACCAGACGGCGGTAGTCGAAGCCGCCTTCCGGGGTCTCGAAGACCTCCACGGTGGCCAGGTGCATCGGGGCGTTGGCGGACTCCATGTCCATCAAGCTGACGTCGCCTTGCCGAAGCCGCTCCACGAACCGCGCCCCTTCCCTCGTCCACCCCTGCCGGTGCCTGCTCGTTCGCCTGCATGGGATTGTGTCAGAGGTCCCCGGCGGTGGAGGGACGTCGTACTCGCGCGAGACGAGAGGGGCATCACGCAGATGGTCTTCGCCCATGGCATCGGCGGAGCTCAAGATCTTCCGATCTCGCTGCCGTTCGCTTTGGCCGGGGCAGGCGCGGCGCTCGCGGTCTCCTTCCTGGTGCTGGCCCTGGCCTGGAGGACTCCACGCTTCAATGGCCGCACGCAGGGCGTCCCGCTCCCGAGCGGACTGGCTCGCCTGGTCGACGGCGGCGCGCTGACGTGGCTTCTTCGCGCGTTGGGTCTCGCCTTCACGGCGTACGTCGTCTGGGCCGCTCTCGCGGGCCCCGAGACCGCGATCAACCCGACATTCGGAGTCGTGTACGTCCTGTTGTGGGTCGGACTCGTGCCCGCGTCCCTGTTGTTCGGGCCGTTCTACCGTGCAGTCAACCCGCTGCGCACCGTCCACCTGCTCGTGTCCCGACTGACCGGCGGTCCGCCTTCCCAAGGGCTGGTCGAGCTTCCGCGCTGGGTCGGGCTGTGGCCGGGGGCCCTCGGTCTGCTGGCGTTCGTCTGGCTGGAGCTGGTCTTCCCGGGCGGCAACCAGCTGTCGTCGCTGGTGCTGTGGTTCACGATCTACTTCGTCGTGGTGCTGGTCGGCGCGGCGATCTTCGGTGACGAGTGGATCGGTGCAGCGGATCCGTTCGAGGTGTACTCCACGCTGGTCGGCCACCTCTCCGTCTTCGGGCGCACCGCAGACGGCACCCTCGTCGTACGCAGCCCGTTGGCGAACCTCGACAGCATCACGCCGGTGCCAGGGCTGCTGGCGGTCGCCTCGGTGCTCGTCGGCAGCACGGCGTACGACAGCTTCCACGTCTCGGTGGTGTGGGTCCGATTCCTCCAGCGCATCGAGGTCGACAGCCAACTGGTCGACACCCTCGGGTTGGTGGCGTTCTGTGTCGCGGTGTGGCTTCTTTTCGCCGGCGCCACGTCGGCGACGCGCGCCGCCAAGGGCGTGCGCCGCCGCGACCTGCCTGGGTTGTTCGCACATTCACTGGTGCCCATCGTGGTGGGGTACGTGGCCGCCCACTACCTCTCCTACTTCGTGGAGATGGGGCAGCAGACCGTCATCTTCCTCAGCGACCCGATGGGTGAAGGGGCGAACCTGCTCGGCACCGCCGATTGGCAGATCAACTACTGGCTCTCCACCCACCAGACGTTCCTGGCCTTCTCGAAGGTGGCGGCGATCGTCGGCGGTCACGTGTTGGGGGTCGTCGCGGCGCACGATCGGGCCGTGAAACTGCTCCCGAAGCGCGATCAGCTCACCGGCCAGCTGCCTCTGCTGTTCGTGATGGTCGGGTTCACCGTGGGCGGGCTCTACCTGCTGCTGACGGTCTGACGGCGCCATCTCGGCCTGCGCCGCGGCGCTCTCGTTCGACTCTCGGGTTGCAGATGCGCGAGGACGGCGTCGAACGTCGCGACCACTGCCCTGCCGAGGTGCCCGTCCCCGACACCGAGCGGTCGCCCCGCTCCCAGCGCCCGGTCGGCGGCTTCCCGGTCGTCGGGCTGGAACACCACGGTGGCACCGGGATGCACCTGCAGCAGCGTGTCGCGCACCTCCTCCACCGACCAGCCCAACCCGCGGCGCCACCGGTTGACCACGATGACCACCGCACCGTCGGTACGCCGCTCGCCGAGCTCCGCGAGTGCCCGCACTCCGCGGGCAAGGCCGACCGGGTCGGCGGCGATGACCGCCACGACCACGTCGGCGGCGTCCACCCACGCCGTCACGAGCTGGTCCCGGCACGCCCCCGGCTCGGCCGTCTCCATTGCGTCGAGGCCGGGACCGGCGTCGACGACGACGAGAGGATCGAGCTCCCGGGCCTGCTCAACGAGCGTGTCCAACGCGGGCAGTCGAACCTCGCGCCAGCGGTCCGGCCGTGGCAGACCGGTGAGGATCCGCAGGCGCGGGCCGACCTGCCGCGCCGCGGCGGCCAACCGGGAGGCATCGAGCAGACCGGCGTTGGCGCTGCGCGCAGCCGCCAACAACCCCGAGACCTCCTCGACGACGCCGAGGTGTTGGGCGACCGCGCCGCCGTAGGGGTCCGCGTCGAGGAGCAGCGCGCCGACGTCGCGCCGGGCTGCCTCGGCAGCCAGCGCCACCGCGACCGTCGTACGCCCCGGCGCGCCGTGCGCGCCCCACACTGCGACGACCCTGCCGGAAGCCGCGGCCGTGAGGTCTGCGACAGT
>JBHWSH010000031.1:0-7969 GCA_043427135.1 Marmoricola sp.
GCGTCTCCGAGCAGAAGGAGTTGGTGGACATGGGTGAAGCAGGCGGAATGGTCATCTGGATCGGCATCATGGCGGTCCTGCTGATAGGCGGTTTCCTCATCTTCTGGCTCCGCGACGCCAAGCGCTCGGAGAAGGTCGCCGACAACCCCGAGCGGCTGGAACAGGACCCCGGCGGCAACGACAACCCCGTCGACCGCCGCTGATTGGGAGGGAAAGAACATGGCAACAATCCTGTGGATCATCGCCGTCATCCTCGTCATCGCCGGCATCGTCCAGATCGTGCGCGGGGGCATCGTCCCCGGCATCGTGTTGATCATCGTGGGCCTGCTGATCGGCCCCGGCGGCGTCAGCATCTTCACCTGACGCGCGCTGCATCACGGCGACAGGTCGACGTCCGGCTCCGGCACGGCCAGCGCCTCCTCGGGCTTGTCGCGCAGGACGGTGTCGATGTAGTCGCGAGCGGTCGCGAAGATGTCGACCTCGTGTCCGGCTCGCTCGGACAGGAACCACCGGTGCACCAACACCTCGTGGAAGAACTCCGCCGGCTCCAGCCGACCCCTCAGGTCGCCGGGCACCAGCTGCACCAGCGGTTCGTAGACCTCTGACAGCCACCGGGCGGACACGACCTCGCGCGGCTCTTCGCCCAGCCCCAGCTGCGCGGAGAACGCAGCGATGTCGTTGAGCAGCCGCCTAGCCTGCGCTTCCTCGACATCGAGTCCGGTGAACGTTCGCAGCTCCTTGCTGTGGTGACCGGCCTCCACGACCCGCGGCTGCACGCGCACCGTCGTACCGGTCTCGTCGGTCTGCATGTCCATCTCGTCGACGTCGAAGCCGAGCTCGTTGAGGGACTCCACCCACTGTTCGAGTCGCCACATCTCGCCGGGGTCGAACTCGGTCGTCCCGGTCAGCGCCTCCCACAGCGCGGTATAGCGCTCTTCGAGCAGGTCCACGACGTCCAACGGGTCGAAACTCTCCTCCAGCATCCCGCCCACCTGCAGGTCGAGCAGCTCGCCGTAGACGTTCTCTCCCGCGACGGTGAGGTCGTGCCGGCGTTGCTGCGGCGACAGCTCGGGCCGCAGCTCACCGGTCTCTGCATCGACGAGGTAGGCGGCGAACTCCCCCGCGCTGCGACGAAACAGCACGTTGGACAGTGAGACGTCGCCCCAGAAGAACCCGGCGAGGTGCAGGCGCACGAGCAGCACCACCAGGGCATCGATGAGCAGCGGCACGCTGTCGGCGCGCATGCCGCGGGCGAAGAGCAGCCGGTAGGGCAGCGAGAAGCGCAGGTGCTCGGTGACGAGCGCGGAGGGCAGCCACTCCCCTGCGACGTCCTTGCGTCCGGTGACCACGGCGTACGGCGTCACCACGGGCAACCCGAGGCGACGCAGGTCGCGCAGCAGGTGGTACTCGCGGCGGGCGATCAGCTCGTCGGTCTCCTTGACCGCACAGATGCGTGACCCCACTCGGACGAACCGGACGACGTGCCGGGCGATGCCCCGCGGCAACGAGATCACATGGTCACTGCCCCAATCCGCAAGCGGCAGCTCCCACGGCAGGCGCATCAGCTCCTGCGTCGGGCGGGTCGCCAAGAAGCGCAGCACCATGAAGCCACTGTAAGAGTCAGGCCCGAAGCAGTGCGCCCCTCAAGAAGCGTCGAGTTCCCGCAGCAGTCCGGGCAGCCGAAGGGGGATCTCGCGGGCCAGGAACCCGACGGGACCCACCGTCCTGGCGAGCTCCGCTCCCGCGGCGCCGTGCAGGTAGGCCGCCCAGACCGCGGCTTGGGCAGGGTCGCACCCCCGGGCGAGCATCCCGGCGACGATGCCCGACTGGACGTCCCCGGAACCCGACACGCCCAGCCCGGGGCCGCCCCGATCGATGCACCAGCTGCGCCCGTCGGGGGCCGCGACGTGCTTGACCTCGGCACCGCACAGCACGACCGCACCCGTACGCCGTACCGCCTCCCGGGTTGCCTCGCCGAGATCGCCGAGCTCGCCCTCGGTCGTGCCGAGGACACGCGACAGCTCGGTGGGGTTCATCGTGACGACCGTGCGAGGCGCCGCGGAGCCGAGCCCGTCGGGATGCTCGGTGAGAAAGGCAGTGCCGAGGGCGTCAACGACCAGGGCGGCCTCGTCGTCGAGCCGTTGCAGCACATCGCTGACCAATTCCACGGCGGCCTCGACGGCCGAGACACCAGGCCCGACGAGGACCACGCTCGCGGACCCGACACCGCTCAGGGCCTCGTCGACTGGTCCGACCTGGGCTGTCAGCGCCGCGTGCGGGATCGCAGCCACTCCGGCTTCGGGGACCTGGACCGCCAGCGCGACGCTGGTCTCGGGCGCGGTGCCGATCTGCAACTTGCCGGCGCCGGCCCGCAGCGCCGCCTCTCCGGAGAGCAGGACGGCCCCGGGGGTGTGTGGCGTGCCGCCGATGACCAGCACCCGCCCGCGCGACTCCTTGTCACTGCCGATCGCGGGCAGCGCCCACGCCTTCAACAGCTCAGCGTCGACGGCTTCGGCCCTCCCGGCGTCCCGCTCCGTCATCCCAGGCCCTCGTCGGTGGGCCCGGGGTGGCGGCCCTCCTGGCTGCGAGGGCTCTCATAGGTCGCATCGGCATAGGTGTCGACTGCTGTGGTGTCGGCGAAACGGATCAGCTCGAACCCGTCCTCCCCGCGACGGTAATGACTGACCGAGGCGTTGCCGATGCGGATCGAGGCGTCGGCCTCGAGCACCTGCTTCTCGTCCATCCCCTCCAAGACGTAGCGGAAGCTCATGATCACCGCCTGGTGCGAGAACAGCCAGACGGTCTGTCCGTCGCAGGCCTCGCGCAGGTCGGCGAGGAGGGCTCGGATGCGCGCGACGACGTCGCACCAGCTCTCCCCCTGGGGCGGCTGGTAGTAGAACTTGCCGAGCTTGCGGCGACGGTCGGCCTCCTCGGGGTACGCCGCGCGGATCCCCGCACCGGTGAGCCCGTCGAAGACCCCCATGTCGCGCTCACGGAGCCGCTCATCGTAGGTCAGCTCGACGTCGAGATCGGTCATCGCACGACGAGCGGTCTCTGCGGCCCGGCGGTAGGGCGAACTGACCACGACGTCGGGGCGCAGCGCAGGATCGGCGTCGTCGGCCAGCCAACGGCGCAGCGCTTCCGCCTGCCGTTGTCCGGTCTCCGAGAGCTCGACGTCGGCGTCACGGTCGTCGAGGTCGAGCCGCTCGGCCCCGACACGCTGGGCCTCGGCATCCGCGAGGTTGCCGCAGCTCTCGCCATGCCGCACCAGGATGATCTGGCGAGGGCCGCGCCGGGCGTCGAGCAGTCGAGACAGTGCCACCTATTCGCTCCTAGTGTTTCGGGGGCGGGTCGACCTGGGTCCTACCCACATCCTCGGCCCGCCCACCGTCGGAGGCGTCCTGACCCTGCGGGATCCTGACGTCGTGGACCGGCAAAGCGTGCGTGAGCGTCTCCTAGTCCCCACGCTCGTGCTGGTCGCGATGGTGACCGCGCTCGTGAGCAGCCTCGGCGCGCCGCTGGTGCCCTCGATCGCCCGCAGCGAAGGGGTCTCCCTGTCGGCGGCCCAGTGGTCCTTGACCGTCACGCTGCTCGCCGGTGCGGTGGCGACTCCTGTCGTGGGCCGGCTGGGTGGCTTCCGGCATCGCCGGCGCGTGCTACTGACCGGTCTGGGAGTCGTGGCGTCCGGCACGGCACTCGCAGCTCTGCCGCTCGGCTTCACCGAGCTCCTCGTCGGACGTGCACTGCAGGGAGTGGGTCTCGCGCTCGCGCCGCTGACCATTGTGATCGCGCGCGACAGCGTCGCTCGGGACCGGGTCCGATCCGCGATCGCGGTGCTGTCCTTGGCCGTGGTCACCGGTGCCGGTTTGAGCTACCCCGTGACTGCTGCGGTCGCGCAGTACGGCGGGCTCGCCGCGGCGTACTGGGTGGGCTTCGTCGTCACCCTCCTCACGCTGACGCTGACTGCGTGGGTTGTGCCCCCTGCGCGAAGCAGCCGCGACGTCCCGGTCGACTGGGTGGGCGCGGCACTCCTGGCAGTGGGCAGCAGCGGACTGCTGCTGGCGGTGAGCCGCGGGCAGGCTTGGGGGTGGACCTCGCCGCGCACGCTCGCCCTCTCGTTGCTCGCCGTGCTGCTCCTGGTCGGATACGCGATCCATTCGCTGCGGACCGCCCATCCCCTCGTCGACCTTCGACTGGCCACGCGTCGAGGAGTCATCGGCGCCAACACGGCCGCGGTGCTGGCCGGCGCCGGCATGTACTTCGCACTGGCTTTGGTGATGGTGTTCGCGCAGGCGCCGGCAGTGGGTGGCCACGGTCTGGGGCTCTCGGTCACGGCCGCCGGAACGATGCTGGTGCCGTACTCGCTGTGCAGCGTGCTCGGCAACTCCGCGGTGCGCCGCTTGGAACGCTTCCTGCCACCGGACTTCCTGCTGCCCGTGGGCTGTGGGATCTATCTCGTCGCCACTCTGCTGCTCGCGTGGCGACACGGCACTGCGTGGGACCTGGTGGTAGCGATGGCCGTGGCCGGGTTCGGCAGCGGCTGCACCTTCGCTGCGATGCCCGGGCTGATGGTGCGCTTCGTCCCGTTGGCAGAGACCGGGAGCGCGATGGCCTTCAACCAGGTGCTGCGCTACCTGGGGTTCTCCGCCGGTAGCGCGCTCAGCGTCGTCGCCCTGGAGGCCGGGGCGCCCGCGGGCCAGCCGGCTGCGGCGGGCTTCACCTTCGCCACGCTGGTCGGGGCCGCGTTGTGGTCGGTCGCGATCGGCACGACGCTGGTGCTCGCCGTGCGAGCGCGGTGAGTCAGACCACGACAGCCTTGGCCATCGCCTCGACCAGCAGGTCGATGTCGTCCTCGGTGGCGACCAGCGGAGGCGCCAGCCGGATCGTGGACCCGTGGGTGTCCTTGGCGAGGACGCCCTGCTCCATGAGGCGCTCGCACAGCCTCCGCCCGGTCATCCGGTCCGGGTCGACGTCGACTCCAGCCCACAGGCCCCGGGACCGGACATCGACGATGCCTTCTCCACGCAACGACTCGAGCCCCTCGGTCAGCCGCCGTCCCAGGGTCTCGGCACGGCGTTGCGGCTCCCCGGTCGCGAGCAGCGACACGACCGCGCGTCCCAGGGCGGCGGCCAGAGGGTTGCCGCCGAAGGTGGACCCGTGCGAGCCGGGTGTGATCACCCCGAGCACCGAACGGTCGGCGACCACCGCCGACACCGGGTAGAGGCCCCCGCCCAGCGCCTTGCCCAGCACATACATGTCGGGGGTGACGTCCTCGTGGTCACAGGCGAAGGTCCGGCCCGTGCGCCCGAGTCCGGACTGGATCTCGTCGGCCACCATCAGGATCTGGTGCCGGTCGCAGATCTCGCGGACCTGACGCAGGTAGCCCTCCGGCGGGATGACCACGCCGCCCTCCCCCTGGATGGGCTCGAGCAGCACCGCGACCGTGGTGTCGTCGACGGCTGCCTCGAGTGCGGCCGGGTCGCCGTAGGGCACGATTCGGAAACCCGGTGTGAACGGCGCGAAGCCGCGTCGAGCGTCCCCGTCGGTGGAGAAGCTCACGATCGTCGTGGTGCGGCCGTGGAAGTTGCCGTCCATCACGATGACTGTCGCCCGCTCGGCCGGGACGCGCTTGACGTCGTACCCCCAGCGCCGGCTCACCTTGATCGCGGTCTCCACAGCCTCCGCACCGGTGTTCATCGGCAGGACCATCTCCTTGCCGGCGAGACGGCCGAGCTCCTGGGCGAATGGTCCGAGCTGGTCGTTGTAGAAGGCTCGGCTGGTCAATGTCAGCCGGTCGAGCTGCTCGTGGGCGACGGCGAGCAGCTCAGGGTGGCCGTGGCCGAAGTTGAGGGCGGAGTATCCCGCCAGGCAGTCGAGATAGCGCCTGCCTTCGACGTCGGTGACCCAGGCTCCGGAACCGGACTGCAGGACCACTGGGAGCGGATGGTAGTTGTGCGCGGCCCAGCGCTCGGTCAACTCCAGATGGTCCTGGCTGTCGTGTGGCTCGGAGATGACGTGAGGAGGCGTGCGCATGCCCCCATCGTGACACCGGATCGGTGCCGCCGTCGGCTCTCAGCTCATGTGGTGCGTCACGGCGTGGGCTCGAGCCCACGGGCCGCAGGCGGCGCCGCGGCGACCTGCAGCTGTGGACTGCCCAGACGCTCGGCGAGGCCCACCAATCCGTCCTCGACGCTGAGATCGCCACGCGCGATGCTGTCGACGACGTCCTTGAGTTCACCCACCATGGATCCCACCCCATTCCCCGTACCTTGTTCCAACTTTTCAACACCCCATTCCCAGGGACTTTAGACCCGGGACCCTGCCGGAGTCCAGGTTCTTTCGAGATCCGCGTGTCGTGCGCAAACGACGTTCCGGCATGTCGGCGATTTCGTGTCAAACTCCTTTGTGCACCGTGACCGTCTCGACGCCGGGCTGAGGCCGCGGCGATCCGATCCCGGCGTCTGGCTTCGGCTGGCGACTGCTGGGATCGTGGCCGCCGTGCTGACGCTGGTCACCGGTGTCGCGGTGGCCCAACGCTTCTTCGATGTCCGGATCGGTCTCGACGGCGTCACCCGGGTCCAGCCGCTCGGCACGCCGCCCGAGGTGGTCACCGGACTGGGCACCTTCGCCTTCAGTCTCACCCAGCCGGGGGACTCGGACCGTCCCGTCACCTACGACCCGTGCAGGCCCGTCCTGATCGAGATCAACGACTCCCTCGCCCCGCCTGGCGCGGACGCACTGGTCCGCCAGGGCTTGGACGAGGTGGCAGCGGCGACCGGGCTCGTCTTCGAAGTGGTCGGTCGCACCGATCGGCTTCCGCAGCGCCGGGGGTACGGGCTCCCCCGGCGCGAGCCGGCCCTACTCGCCTGGACGACGCCGGAACAGCTTCCGCAACTGGAGGGAGACGTCGCCGGCATCGGCGGCAGCACCGCGCGTCCGGGGCGCCGAAGCGGTGACCTGGAGTACGTCACCGGCGTGGTCGCGCTCGACGCTCCCCAGCTCAGCACGGTCGCACTGCGGCCCGACGGCCCCGCACGCGTCCGCGCGATCATCGTCCACGAACTCGCGCACCTGGTCGGCTTGGGACACGTCGAGGACACTGGCGAGCTGATGTACGCCGAGAGCGTCGGGCAGCTGACGCTGGGTCCGGGAGATCAGGAGGGTCTGGCTGCGCTCGGCAGGGGAAAGTGCTCTCCATGAGGACATGCCTGGAACCAACATGACTCGGCTGGTGAGCGTCGGTCACGGCACCCTTGCGCGCGAGGAGCTCGGCGCCCTCCTCCGAGAGGCCGGGATCACACGACTGGTCGACGTACGCCGTTTCCCGGGGAGTCGACGGCACCCGCACGTCGCGACCGATGCGTTGAGCGAGTGGCTGCCGGAGTACTCCGTCGCGTATCGCTGGGAGCCGGGGCTGGGTGGCCGGCGTCGGGTCGACCGGGACCGTCCGGAGCAGGACGCCTGGTGGCGCGTCGAAGCGTTCCGTGCCTACGCGGCGTACACGCGCACCGCGGAGTTCGGTGAGGCGTTCGCCGGACTGCTCGGGGATTTCGCTCAGCCGGGCCAGGTCGCGGTGATGTGCAGCGAGTCGCTGTGGTGGCGCTGTCACCGGCGCCTGATCGCAGACGTGGCCGTACTCCTGCATGGCATCGAGGTGTGTCACCTGGACCATCGCGGTCAGCTGACCACGCACGTGCCTGCGGAGGGCGCCCGCGTCGTGGACGGCGAGCTGCGCTACGACCCGTGACGACGTCGCTCAGGCGGAGGTCGACGTCTGCGGGGCCTCGGCGGCAGCGGCGGGCTGCGGACGGCGCTGACGCTGCTTCGGCATGAGCACCGTTGCTGCAGAGGGCACCGTCAGGGATTGCAGCATCGGCAGCTCGGCGGCGCGCTCGGCGTACCAGGCCTCGGCGCGGGCGCGTTCGCGCCTGCTCAGGCCCGGGACGGGGGGCCGCGGCGCCGGCACACC